>PUPD01000292.1 GCA_003552985.1 Spirochaetaceae bacterium | reverse complement strand
TCCTTGTCGGCCTCGCAGGCCAGTAGAAGTGACGAGCGGTAGCCAGTCTGTCCCAAACCCAACAGGTTTGCGACAGTGTATTAGATCCACCGGCTCACGGCGACCTTTTTATCATGCCTCCATGAACGTGATATGATCCGTTAGATCAATTCCGGCGCGCTAAGGCTCTAAACGCACTAAGGCTCTAAAGCAGACTCGAATGTCCGGCGCACGCGGGCGCGCACCGCCGCGAGTTCTTCGAGCAGGGTGGTGTCATCGGCCGCCGTGTCGAACAGCCGCTTTGCAAGCGCCGTGCGGGCGGCCGCCTCGCTCGGGATCGTATGTACCTGCCGATCCTCGAGGATCTGCAGATAGTGTTCCACGCGTCTGAGCCACAGGTAGTCTGAGCGCAACTCCTGGTGCAGTTCGGAGGAGAGAACCCGTTGCGCCTCAAGCAGCTCGAGGGCGTTGAGCGTGTTTGGGGTCAGGAGCTCCGGTATTCGCCGGGCGTGCGTCAGCTGTAACGCCTGCACAAGAAACTCGATATCGCGAATCCCCCCTACGCCCGACTTGACGTCGTCTTTCGAACAGCGCTCAACGGCTGCCTTGCGCAGCTCGAGGATTGAGTCGCGCATCAGCTCGGTCCGTGCTCCGGCGGAGATCAGCGCCGGGCGCACAGCCTGCAGGAAACGCTCGCCGAGCTCCAGCGCGCCCGCAAGCGGCGTGAGCTTCAGCAACGCCTGAAACTCCCAGTAGCTCGCCGACCCGTTGTAGTAGCGCACCATCGCCGGCAGCGGGTGCACGATCTGCCCGGCGCTCCCAAACGGGCGCAGCCGCAGGTCGACGCGGTAGAGGTATCCGTTTCCGGTATGGTCTGAAAGGTCGGCGCGCAGCCGGCGCATCACGCGCGCGTACAGCTTTTTTTCATGCTCGCTGGCGGTGGTTTCGCGCGGATCGAAGATCGCCAGCAGGTCGATATCGGAGCTGTAGTTCAGTTCCCTGCCACCGAGCTTGCCGAACGCCAATACGCAGAACCGCTGCCGGTCCTCATCTTCGTGCTCTAAGCCGTCCCATGCCGCCTGCAGCGCTGCGCTCACGATCTCGGTCGCGAGGTTGGTCAGCTCGGTGAGTATCTCCTCAGGATCCACCTGCAGGCAGATGTCACGTGTGCCGATCCGCAGGATCTCGCGCTTGCGGAAGGTCCGCAGCGCAGCCAGCCATTCGGCATGACCGGCGCTCGAGCGGCGAAGCCCGTCAAGCTCGCTGCGAAGCGCCTCCGTCCGGCGTATGCCGGTGACGATCCGCGGCGTCGTGACCCATTCCAGAAACTGCGGATTTGCGATCAGTGTGTCGGCGAGAAACTGGCTGCCGGCGAAGATCAGCAGCAGGAGCTCGAACCGTTTGGGTTGCAGCAGCAGGCTTCGATAGTGCGCCTCGCGATCGGGAGCGCGATCGACGAACTGCTCCCAGTTGTTGAGCGCCATGTCCGCATCCGGCGTGCGCGGCAAAAGGTCGGCCGCCAGCACCGCGAGCTCGGCGAACAGGTACGACTGTTCGCGCGTGCCGCCGAGCCGTCTGAGGTTCGAAAGCGCGCGCTTTGGGTCTCTGAAACCCAGCCGCGTCAAAACGTCGAGCCGGCCGGCAGCGTGCTCACTTTCGGCGAGCACCAGGTCGGCAAGCCCGGCGACGCCGTCCTGGGGTATGGCGTCGCGGCCGAGCTCGCGTTCGACGAATGCGCGCACCAGCGCGGTGGTGGTTTCGAACTCCAGGTGGAGCTGGGCCGCCGGCGTGAGCTCGCCCTTGCCGCTGTAACCCGCGCGCCGCGCAAGGTGTTTGTATTCCATGGAGTCCACCGCCGGCAAAAAGAGGTCCTGGGCGTGGCCGCGCAGCATGCGCAGGCCGTTGATCACGGTGCGCAAGAACCGATAGGCCTGCACTAGCTGCGTTGCTTCTTCGGCATCGATTGCGCCTGAGTCCGCCAGCCCGCGCAGCGCCTGGTGAATACCGGGTGTCCGCAACGCCACGTTGCTGCGCCCGTGTACCACCTGCAGAATCTGTACCGAGTACTCGAGGTCAACCAGCCCCCCGGGGCTGAACTTCACGTTCGGCCGATCGGCGGCCCCCTTGTTTTTCAGCTGCAGGGCGCGCAGGCGTTTCAACTCGACACGGTCGATGCTGTCGGAGGTGTACAGCAGCTCGTCACGCAACCGCTCGATCTGCGCGCCGAGAGAGTCATCGCCGCCGATCGGCCGCAGGCGCACCAGCGCAAGCTTCTCCAGGCTGCTTGCTTCACCGGAGTAGTAGCGGATAAAGCTCGCGATACTGACTGCAAGCGGCCCGGCCGAGCCATGCGGGCGCAGGCGGAGATCCACCTGAAAGATCCCTTCGCGCTTGGCGTCGATCAGACCGGCTGCATCCGAAAACAGGCGCTCGAAGAACTCGCGGTTGGTGATCGGCTCGGGCCCATCAGTTTCACCGTCGTCGCTGTAGACGAACATCAGCTCGATGTCCGACGCATAGCCGAGGGCCTGCCCTCCGAGCTTACCGAGCCCCACAATACTGTAGGGCGCCCGAAGGCCGGCGGCGGTGCGTGGAATCCCGTAGCGCAGGGTCAGCTCAAACGCGGCGATCTCCACCGCAGTGTTTACCACTACCTCCGCGAGTGAGGTGAGACGCGAGCTCAAGAAGAAGAAATCCAGGTCAGGGTGCAGGATGTGGTCGAGATCGATCAGGTAGGTTTCCTGATCCTTGAAATCATTCAGGATGCGTCGCCTGCTCTCGGCGGCATTGGCATCGTCCAACAGCTCGTGCAGTCGCTGGTCGAGCTCTTCCGGTGGCGTGCTTACCAGACGGTCCTGGCGAGTTCGCGTCAGCACCGGCACCAGATTCTCGTACTGCAGGCGGATGAAGTCTTCCCACAGAAAATCGCTTGCCCCGAGCAGGCGTGCAAGGTCCTTGAGCACCTTGGCGTCGGAGAGCAGCGCGATTCCTTCGGCGGCTTGCGAGGGGCGCCTGAGCTTCTGCAGGAGCTCTTCGAAGCGCAGTAGGGCGGTGTAGGGGTCCGGCGCGCGGTCAAGGAAGTAGGTGAACTGCTTGGTGAACACCGCCGAGAAGCGCACCTGTTGTAGCGTGGCTTCGTCGCGAATCGGCTGCCCTGAAGAGTCGAGTAGGTCGAAAGTGTCCTCGATCTGCTCACCATGGGTGCGGATTTCCACATGCTCGATCGAGAGCGCGTTCAACGCGAAGGCGGTGCTGAGCGCGTACAGGAAGAACGGAGTGTCGGTCGAAACGACGCTGAGACGCGTGTACCCTTCTTCAGACTCGCCGATGCGAACCTCAACCGGGTACATAGACTCCTCGGAGCTGATCTCGATGCGCGCGAGTGCTTCGGCGACGTATTCGTTGACCAGCCGCTTGGCTTCGTCGAAGGCGTCCTGCGTCCCACTGCTAAGGAGCGGGATGACCTGGGCAACGTAGCCACGGAACCGTTCGGCCCAATCCGGGTGGCGTTCACGGTCGACGTGTCCGATGAAGGTGTCGATGATGGTGCGGCGATGAGTCTCGGTGGCGAGCACTCGTCTGAACTGTCGCGCCGTCAGCCGCTTTTCGGCCCGCTTGCGCCCGCGGGCTCCACGCCCGCCGGGGGCGGGCGCAGCCCGTGCATCGTCGGCGTGGGGCTCCGTGGCGCCGTCTTCCTCGGCTCGCTCGGGCGGTCGTGAGGTCACGATCGTACCGCTCTCGATATTGAAGCCGGCGGCGCCGAGCATCCCTGCAAGCAACGAAAACTCCCCGGGGTAGTCGTAGGCGAAGAAGGTCACCATGACTCGACCGTCCGGCAGCTCGCCGAGCTCCAGGATATACGGTTGCTCGGAACGGAGCTCAGCAAGCCGGCGCGCGTAGTGGCCAAGCTGCTCCGGCGAGTTGCGCAGGTAGAAACGCTTTGGGAAGGCGCGTACGAAGACGCGGATATCCTCAGGAGAAAGTTCGGGACAGTGGGGCGTGAGCTCCTCGACCGACGGGACCGCGCTAGAGTGCTCCATCACGGGTAGCATGATCGACCAAAGCGGCCCCTCTGTCCAGAGGAGGCCGCACTACCCTGAGCCGCTCGGCCGTTTGAACACCTGCGGGTCTATCCCGTGCTTCTCCACGCGCAGACCCATGCGCCGTTCGGTGATGCCGAGCAGTCGCGCCGCCTTGGCGAGGTTGCCCTTTGTGGACTTGAGCGCGTCCATCAGGAGCTCGCGCTCCACCCCCTTCAACGCCTCGTCCAGCTTGCCTTCGGGCCGGGTATTCGTGGACTCGGCCGACTGCAGAGTCGGCGGCAGATGATGCGCGTGAATGACTTCGTCGACGCTCAGCAGCACGGCGCGCTCAATGCAGTTCTCGAGCTCGCGGACGTTGCCGGGCCAGTGGTAACCCATCAGCAGATCGATCGCGGGCGTGGAGATACGGCGGATGGTTTTGTGGTTCAGGCGCGCGTACTTATCGACGAAGTAATCGGCCAGAAGAAGAATATCGCTGCGCCGGTCTCGAAGCGGAGGCAGGTGAATCGGGAAGACGTTCAGCCGATAGTAGAGGTCAGGTCGAAACGTGCCCTGATCCAGAAGCTCTTCGAGATTGCGGTTGGTCGCGGTGATGATTCGCACATTGCTTCGAATTGTGGCATTCCCGCCCACGCGCTCGAACTCCCTTTCCTGCAGCACACGCAGGAGCTTCACCTGGGTCGTTGCCGAGAGGTCCCCGATCTCATCCAGAAAGATGCTCCCGCCGTTGGCGATCTCAAAGCGGCCCTTGCGGGTCGCGCTTGCTCCGGTGAACGCGCCCTTCTCGTGGCCGAAGAGCTCGCTCTCGATCACCGTCTCCGGCAAAGCCGAACAGTTTACCTTCACAAACGGCTTTTTTGCACGCTGGCTGTTGTAGTGAATCGCCTGAGCAACCAACTCCTTGCCGGTTCCGCTTTCTCCTCTGATGAGCACCGTGGCGTCGCTCATCGAGACCTGGCCGATGAGGTCGAACACCTCCTGCATCGCCTTGGCCTTGCCCATGATGTTCGCAGGTCTGAAGCGCTCCCGCAACTGCTGTTGCAGCCGCGTGTTCTCCTGCAGGAGCTCTTCCTTTTCCTCCAGCGCCTCCTGGCGGATCTTAACCGCCTGCGCGATCATCGAGCTGATGACCGAGAGTACACGCAGGTCGTCCTGAAGCTGCGCATCACCGGCGAACTCACGATCCACGCTCAACGCGCCGATCGGCTCGTTGCCGATCTTCACCGGCACGCAGATGAAGGAGATGTCCTGATAGCTCTGGCTGCGCCGGGCTCCGGTACGGTTCAGGAACACCGGGTCGTCGGAGATACGCGGGATTACGCGCGGCTTACCGGTTTCCACCACTTTACCGGTGATTCCTTCGCCGAGCTTATAGCGTCCGCGCTCGCGCTCGCTGTCTGAGAGCCCGTAGGCCTCTTCGATGAGGATCTCGCGCGTGTCGCGATTCAGCAAGGTGAGCGTCGCCCGCAAGGTATTGAGGTGCTCGGTTACCGCCTTAAGCACCGGCTGCACGATCTGCCGTATTTCCATGCTCTGATCGAGTAGCTGGCTTATCTCAAACAGCACCGACAGCTCCTCAAGGTTCTGTCTGTATTCTGCCGTCCGGATGGTGTTGTCTTCCATCCCGTGCCCTCCGTTTTGTAATAGTGTGGCGGTCATTCCTCGTCGGGCAGCAACCCTTCGTAGACGAACTGCTCTTCACCGTTGAGGCTGACAAAGGTGCCGTCTTCAAACTGCTCGAACGCCTCGGGTACATCGGAGACAACCACCAGGTCCGGGTTAACCGCGAGGACCTCATCGGGATCCAGTTCCATACGGCCCTCCGAGATAACCCCGGTAACGTTCCCGAGTACCGCAAGGTACGACCGGGTTAGCTGCGGGATCAAAAGAATCTGAGCCACCGTTGGGCCTTCAAGGCGAGTGAGAACCTGCTGTGCCCCGGTGATCTTCACGATCCTCCCTGAGCACGCTCCACCGATACCGGCATGGCCCCTATTGAGGATGTTTCCCATGAAGTGCACCTTGATGGTGTTCATCATCAGGGGTGAGTTGACCGGTATACCGGCCGCGGTCACGACCTTCTCGAGCCGCTGCACAAAGCCGTGTTGCAACGCCATCCGCAGGGCGTTCTGAATCATAAGCTCCGAGTCGCGTACATGCGACGTCAGCAGCGGATACACGCCCCAGGTGATCAACAGCTGACGGCAGACGCGTTCGGAGGTGGTTACCGCGATGATGTTCTGCATTGGGCGAAACTTGCTCAGAATGCGAGGGCTGTTGCCGCGCAGGCTCGGGGTGACGATTGCCGCAGCGTTAATCTCCGAGGCGACCACGAACGCGGCCTTCGCTACGCTGTGTCCGATGTCATGCGACGGGCTGTGGAAGCTGAAGTACTCGGCACAACGCTTGCGGTATTCTTCCGAGCGCTCAACCGCCAGAGCGATACGGCTCAGCGTTTCCGCCGACCGCACCGGGTAGGCGCCGTTGGCGGTTTCGCCGGATAGCATCACCGCGTCGGTGCCGTCGAAGATCGCATTGGCGACGTCGGTTAGCTCGGCCCGTGTGGGATTGGGGTTGCTGATCATGGAATCGAGCATCTGCGTCGCGGTGATCACCGGCTTGTTCTCTCGGTTGCATTTCTCGATGATGCGCTTCTGCGCCATCGGGATCTCTTCCAACTCTAGCTGAACGCCCAGGTCGCCGCGGGCCACCATAACTCCGTCCGATACGCGGATGATATCGTCGATATTCTCCAGCCCTTCCTCGTCTTCGATCTTTGATAGCAGGCGAATAGGGGATCCCTGCGACTCAATGAGCGCGCGGATGGTGCGCACATCCTCCGCCTTACGGATGAAGGATGCGGCGATGAAGTCCATGTCGTGCTCGATCGCGAAACCGATGTCCTCCTCGTCTTTGGGCGTCATCGCCGGAAGCGAGGACCGTACTCCCGGCACGTTGACGTTCTTGCGGCTGCCGAGCAGCCCCCCGGCGCGAACACGGCAATGGATCTCGGTGCCGTCTACCTCCTCAACCTCAAGATCCATCAGCCCGTCGGCGAGAAAGATATGGCTCCCAGTCCGCACCTCTTGCGGGAGCCGCCGGTAGCTGATGCTGAGGCGCTCGGCGGTGCCCGGAACCTCCTCGGTGGTCAACGTGATTCGTTTGCCGGGGATCAGGCGAATCTTATCCTCGCCGGCAAGGGTGCCGGTACGGATCTCCGGGCCCTTGGTGTCGATCATCGCGGCCACCGGAATGCCGAGCTCGGCTGAGGCTGCGCGCACAACCTGGAGGCGCTCGAGGTGCTCGTTGTAGTCGCCGTGCGAGAAGTTGAAGCGTGCGATGTTCATTCCCGCGCGGATCAACCCGCTGATCGTCTCGTAATCCCCGGCTGTCGGGCCCAGCGTACAGACGATGCGCGTCTTGCGTAGTATTGCCATATTTTTTCCCGGCCTTTTCACGTTCGCGACTTTTAAGATACCCTATTTGGATAACATGATCCAGGAATGCCGCCCGAAGAGGGGCGCGAAGGTGAGCCTGGGCACCCGCGTCCTGCGGCCCAGACAGGTCGCCTGGTCATAGCGCATGAGGAGCGAACCGAATGAAACCGACAATAGGCATCACCCTCGGTGATCCGGCCGGAATAGGGCCTGAGATTGTGGCGCGCGCACTACAGCGTGAGGACGTCTACAGCGCGTGTCGGCCGCTGGTGATCGGCGACGCCGGCGTCGTGAGACGGGGAGTTGAGATAGTCGGCGGTTCGTCCGCGGTCAACAGCGTAGCGGAAGTCGCTGAAGGCGCATACGAGCTCGGTACTATCGACGTACTCGATCTTGCCAACGTAGACCTCGGTGCGCTACGCATGGGCCAGGTGCAGCCGATGTGCGGGCAGGCTGCGTACGACTACATCGCCAAAGGGGTTGAGCTTGCGCAGCAGGGTGCGGTACAGGCGATCGCTACCGGGCCGATCAATAAGGAGTCACTCAAGGCGGCGCAGGTGAGCTACATCGGGCATACCGAGATCCTTGGAGCGCTTACCAACAGCGATGATCCTCTGACGCTGTTTGAGATCGACAAGTTGCGGATCTTTTTCCTCTCACGCCATGTCTCGTTGCGTCAGGCAGTCGATATGGTGAAGAATGACCGCGTCCTCACCTATATCCGCCGCTGCAGCCGAGCGTTGCGTCAGCTAGGTCTCACCGATCTCAATGAACTCGCGGTCGCCGGGCTAAACCCGCACTGCGGTGAGCGCGGGATGTTCGGCGACGAAGAAGTGACTGAAATCGAGCCGGCGATTAAGGCGGCGCAATCGGAAGGGCTTGAGGTGGTCGGCCCTATCGGCGCTGATTCGGTGTTTCATATGGCGTTGCAAGGCCGCTTCGGCGCGGTGCTCTCGCTGTATCACGATCAAGGACATATTGCGGCCAAGACGTATAACTTCCACCGCACTATTTCGGTGACCCTCGGCATGCCGATCCTGCGCACCTCGGTGGATCACGGTACGGCCTTCGACGTGGCCGGGACAGGGAAGGCGGACGCCGCCGGCATGGCTGAGGCTATTCTCTCCGCCGCGCGCTACGCGCCATCGTTCGCCAGCGCGGTATAGGATGCGGTTACCGCGTAATTTCAGAGGGAAGCGGCGCGGGTTCGGAGGTGAGGATAGGTGCGCCGCAACGCCCCCGGAGCTTTCCACGGAGGGCTTCGGGAGTCGGCGAATCCATCAGGCGGCGGCGTACCCGTAGAACTCCTTGTCAGTGGTGCGTACCGTCGCACCTTCCGCAAGCGCAACTCACGGGCTGCGGCCTACGTGGGCCGAAGTGATCACGAACTTGCCGAGCAGTTTGCGATAGTCACCACCTTTCACGAAACGCGTTGTCATTCCCAAGCGACCGAAATGCAACCGCTGTTCGGTCAAGAACAGATGCGCGAGTTCATAGCTCAGGGTAACACAGTCTCACGATAGTACGGCTTGATGCTGTATAAGTCGATCACCTCGGCACTTGCTTCGTCCGTGGCAAGCTCTTCGGTAGTTTCAAGCGCTTGAATCACCAACAACGAATCCCGCACCGGTTGGGTGAACACGGGGCGGTAACTCTATGGCGCCACCGGCACCGCTGCGACCGTAGTGGTCGAATCAGCCGAGACCAGGACCTTGTAGGCGATGATACAGATCTGTCCGGCGAACGATAGCCCGCGCGTTCCGGGCATGCTTGTGGCACAACAGCGCCACTTATTCCTACACTTTCTTTAAGGTTTTTGGTACATTACCGGTACAGATAACAACCCTTGAAGGAGGAAACTTGTGCCGGTACGACACGCAAACGCGCAGTGGAACGGAAATCTGAAAGAGGGAAAAGGGACCATGAAGATCGGGGCGCACGAGTTCCCGTATTCCGCCGGTTCCAGATTTGAAGGCGAGAAAGGAAGCAACCCCGAAGAGCTGCTTGGGGCGGCGCACGCCGGGTGCTTTTCGATGGCGCTTTCGGCCGAACTTGCCGCAGCGGGGCACAACCCGAAGCAGGTCAGCAGCACGGCCGACGTGAGAATCGATCCGGTTAGCGGTGGGTTCAAGATCACCTCGATCACGCTCAACACGGAGGCCGATGTGCCGGGGATCGACGCGGATACGTTCAACAAGATCGCCGAAGGCGCCAAGACGAACTGTCCGGTGTCGCAGGCACTGGCCGCAGTTGAGATTAAGCTGAACGCGACGCTGAAATAGTAGCCAGTTCAAGTTTTGAGCGCGGTACTCTGCAGCCGGCGATCGCTGGAGAGACCCATGCGGGTCGGAACATCCGCCTGAGAGCCTAAGCCGAGGTGGAAAGACCCGCATGCCGCACACCGGCTTCGGCTGCCTCTTCGTCCTGTTGCCGGGTGCCGCCGCTGGCGCCGACCGCTCCGACCAGCACACCGTCCTTGTACACCGGCACCGCGCCCTGGCCCATGATGAAGTTCCCGCCTTGCCGCGCGAGATATACGGCGTCCGCCACGAGGCACCGTCGTTGCGGAGCATCGCGATAGGGTCTCCGCGATCGTCTGTGACAGTGACACTTATCTTTAGACCCATCTCCGCGAGCGCTGTCTTGCAGCCTTCCAGGATACGTTCGGCGTAATCAAGTGTTAATTTGCTCACGGCAACCTCCCTGCATCGGCGTGAAATGAGTATAGGAACGACACGGGCGATCACCGTCAACGAGTGGCGTGCCGTCATCGTAGAGTCGGTGTAAAACGGAGGTCACCGCAGCGAAGAGACGGTCGGTGTTATTGCTTTCCGGTTGGTCCATATTGACACCCTAAGGGCTCTATGGTAGCTTCGAACCACCTCTTTACCATCGGCAGGGATTTTCCCGCGGCGATGGTCAAAAGACCACAAGGAGGACACTCACACATGAGAACCTATGAAGCTATGTGCGTCTTTCGCCCCGAGGAGGAGGAATTCACTCGGGGAAAAGACGTGGTCCGTGAGGAGCTCAAGCAGCTCGACGCCAATATCCTCAAGGAAGAGGATATGGGGCAGCGGACGCTTGCCTATCCGATCAAGAATATGAACCAGGCCCACTACTATTACTACGTAGTGGAGATGGACCCGGCCAAAGCCCACAAGACCGAGCACGCTATGAAGCTCAAGGATGAGTTACTTCGCTTCCTGATGGTGCGGCGCGAAGAGTCCTGAGGCTTGGGCCGGCTCAGTAGAGGCTAACCGATGAAAGACCTAAACACCGTTTCCCTTGTAGGGCGGCTTACCCGTGACGCCGAGCTCCGTTATACAAACAACGGCATGCCGATCTGCAACTTCTCGATCGCCAACAACTACTCGAAAAAGCAGGGCGATCAGTGGGCGGAAGAGACGAGCTTCTTTGATATCGTCCTCTTCGGCCGTCAGGGCGAAGCCGTGAGCAATTACCTCAAGAAGGGTAAGCAGGTTGCAGTGCAGGGTGAGCTGCGCCAGGACCGGTGGCAGCAGGAAGACGGGCAGCGTCGCAGCAAGGTGCAGATCATTGCCTCGCACCTGCAGTTGCTCGGCGGGCGTTCCGAGGGTTCAGGCGGCCAGTACGACAGCGGCGGATTTGAGCCGCGGTCCGACACGGCCCCGCAGGCGCCGTCCGACTTTGAGGATGATGTCCCGTTCTAAGAGAGTGAAGACAGGAGGATTCTATGTCCAGTGAGGATAGAAACACGCAACAGACCCAGAGCGGTCAAGGCGAAGACGAACGACGGCCGCAGTCGGACCGCGGCATGGCAGGAAGAAGCGAGTCTCCGCGCCCCTCTGGGCCGCGAGGCCCTCGGCGTGATTCGGACGGCGGTCGTGGCGATGAACGCGATGATCGCGGCGGCGGTCGGCCGCGCGGTCGGCCTTTCTTCCGCAAGAAAGTAGACAAGATCAAGACGCAGAATCTGCCGATTGACTACAAGCAGCCTGAGGTGCTGAAACGATTCATCACCGACAACGGAAAGATTCTGCCGCGGCGCATCACCGGCACCTCGGCGAAAAACCAGCGCAGGCTGGTACGCGAGATTAAGCGGGCGCGGATTATCGGCTTGCTGCCGCTTTCATGATTGCACGGCGCTCGGGGTGCCCGTGTGATTCCGACACCCGGAGAGCGTGAGCAGATATGGCGTGGTCGGCCCGACGACGGGTAGCAGTTGAAACGGTAGCGCTCGGTGCAGCAGCCCTGCTGTTCTATCGGCTGGGGTTTATGCTGTTCCTTTTTCTAGTGCCGCTGCAGGTCTTGTATGTCCGGCGCGGCGCCAAACCGTTTGTGGCGGCGCTGTGCGGGGTGTTCCTGGGTTTTGCGGTGATGCGGGGGTTGCAGCTTTGGAGCTTGGCGTCAGAGCTCGAAGGTATGAGCCCGCTGCTGCTCAGCTCCGACCTCGTGATTCCGCTGGGCCTGCTCGGCGGGCTGGCGTTGGTCAATCTTCCGGTGACGCCGCGGTTGCAGAGTGTCTATCGGGTGCTGATGGCCGGCGGGTTGTTGGCGCTCCTGACCGCGCCGATTCTATGGGTAGTGGGTCGTACGCCGGAGTTGCGTGATGCCGTGATCGTGCAGTTCGAGCAGGTGTACCAGTTTGTGCGTGAGTCGGCCGGCGAGGCCGGAACTGCGATGCCGCAGTTCGAGGAGGGTGAGTTCGCAGGGGTCTTCCTGCAGGCGGTGCAGGTACTGCTGCGAAGCTACGTCTTCGCGTTTACGATGCTGTTGCTACTGAACTGGTTCATCGGCAATGCGGTGTCCGGGAACTGGACCCGCAACCCGGGCGCGCTCAGGAGCTTCGCCGTCCCGGAGCGGTTGCTGTGGCCGAGCCTATTGGCCTGGGCCGGCGTGCTGGCGTCTCGATTTACCGGCCTCGGCGTGCTTGACTACGTCGTATGGAATTTCGGCCTAATCTGCGTGATGCTTTACGCACTACAAGGTTTGAGCATCATGCGGTTTTTGTTTGACCGCTATGGCTTCGGGCGTCTGTCGCGGACCGTGATTCTCGGCGGTATGGTGTTGATGTTGTTTATGCACGGATTGAACATGGTCCTCATAGTCGGGATTGCGCTGCTGGGTATTTCCGAGAACTGGGTGCAGTTTAATCGTTTGGAAAGGAGTGGAGAGAACCGATGAAGGTGATCCTGAAACAAGATGTAGTAAACCTCGGTGAAGAGGGTGACGTTTGCGAGGTTGCGCGCGGGTACGCACGGAATTACCTGGTCCCCCAGGGTTACGCGATGCTGTACAACCGGGCGAACATGACGCTGATCGAAGGGCGGCGCAACGCGATAGAGCAACGCAAAGAAGATAAACGCAAGGCCGCTCTGGAGATCAGCGAACGGCTGGCTGAAGAGGAACTGCTGTTCAGCATGAACGCCGGGGAGAACGGTAAGCTGTTCGGTGCGGTGACGAGCGCGATGATTGCCGAGGAGCTTGCTAAGAAGGGCATCGTTGTCGAGCGGAAGAAGGTCGATGTTCCGGACGGTACAATCAAGGCAGTTGGCAAGTACAAGGTCGGGCTGAAGCTCTACGGTGACAAGGAAGCGGAGATCAAGGTCAATGTGGTAGCGGCTAACGCGCCGCAGAGAAGCACCGCGTCGTCCGAACGCCCGACTGCCGCGGACAGGGTGGCGCCCACCGAAACTGAGAGCGCTGAAGGCGCCACAGCCGAGGTAGCTCCCGACGAGGTGACCGGCCAGCGTGCCGAAAGCGCCGAGGAACCCCTTCCGGGTGGTGACAGCGCTACCGAGGTCGCCGAAGCTGCCGAAACCGAGGCCGCTGGAACCGAGGCTGCTGAAGCCGAGACTGCTGAAACCGAGACCACTGGAGCCGAGGCCGCTGAAACCGAGGCCGCCGAAGCCGCTGATCCGGAAGCGGACGAAAAGCGGTCATCCTAGCGAGTAGGACGCATGCGGCGTGATCGAGCGCAATGAAGGATCGAGTTCCCCCGCATAACAATGATGCGGAGCTGGCCACGCTCGGGGCCACCTTGCTCGACCCAGAAGCGCTCGGCCGGGTACTGACCTACCTGCGCGCCGACGATTTTTACAAGACCGCTCATCAACAGGTCTTCAGCGCGATCCTGTCGTTGTCCGATCGCGGTGAAGAGATCGACCTGATAACGCTGACCCACGAGCTAAAGGCGCGCGGCGAGCTTGAACGCGTCGGGGGGGCCGGTTATATCTCCGGGCTCACCTCGGTGGTGCCCACCAGCGCCAACGTGGAGTACTACGCACGCATCGTGCGGGAACACTCGGCGCGGCGCAAGCTGATTCGAATCGCCAGCGAAATTATCGCGCAAGGCTATAACGACGGCCAGGACAGCCGACTGCTGGTTGAAGAAGCCGAGCGCAGGATCTTTGAGATTACCGACGAGCACCAGGCCGGGAGTTTTCTCAAGGCCGGGGAGATCGTCGGACGCACGATCGAGGCTATCGAGCGTCTTTACCACACGCAGGAAGACTATACTGGTGTTCCCAGCGGGCTGCCGGCGCTCGACAACCTTACCAGCGGTTTCCAGGATGCCGAGTTCATCATTCTCGGGGCCCGCCCGTCGGTCGGTAAGACCGCCCTGGCGCTCACGATGGCGGCGAATATCTCGGTGCATCAGAAGATACCGGTGGGGTTCTTCACGCTGGAGATGTCGGATATGGCACTGATGCAGCGACTGATCGCCAGTGAGGCCAGAGTAGGATCGCAACGCATCAGAACCGGTATGCTGCGGCCTTCCGATTTCAAGAGCCTGACCGATGCGGCCGGCCTCATCTACGAGGCACCGCTGTGGATCAGCGACACACCCAACATAAAGCTGCTGGACTTACGCGCGCAGGCACGCCGGATGCGCTCACAACTCGGGGTTCGCATTATCTTCATCGACTATCTGACGCTCATCGGGGCGGAGAACGCCGAGATTCCACGCCACGAGCAGATCGCGGAGATTTCGCGGTCGCTCAAAGCGCTCGCGCGCGAGCTGAACATTCCGATCGTGGCGCTGTCCCAGGTGAGTCGTGAATCTGAAGGCCGCAGGCCTACGCTTGCCAATCTGCGGGAGTCTGGTTCAATTGAACAGGATGCGGACGTCGTGATGTTTCTGCACCGCGAGCGAGGCGCCGAACAGGAAGAGGAGCAGCCGAATGTGGTAGAAACCGAGCTGATCGTCGCCAAGCAGCGCAACGGCCCGGTCGGTACTATCAGGGTGGCGTTCGTTCCACGCTATACCAAGTTCGAGACGCTGGCCCATGAGCCTGTCTAAGGCTCTGTCCACGGCAGAGCGCCTGGGTAGAGAGAGCCCGTCTAAGGAAGGCGGCGGGGGAGGATCAGCAGCATGAGTCTGTTAGAGCGATATAACTTTGAAGATCTCGTGAATGACGCCGAACGAATGGTCTTCGACGAGCTCGAGCGCCAACTCGATGAGCTGCCGGACACCGATTCCTGCAAGACCGAAGCGGCGGTGCTCGACATCGCCGCTTACGCGCTTAATCACGTGCCGCCGATGTACAGGGTTACCTTGCTGGGCCGGGTCTACGCCGGAACGCTCCGCGAGAAACACGGCGAGCAAGTGCGCAAGGCTGTTACCGAAGGCATCAACCGCGTGCGGGAGAATCCGCCGATCGGCTGACACGAGCCCAGGCCCGAGCCCAAGCCCCACCAACACGCCCCCGCTTCGCTACCGGCGTGCCGGCTCGCGAATCGGGATGCTCAGCTCCAGCGAGCGCAGGTCGGCAGGTGCCGTTCGGCCCGGAATCAGACTTAGATACTCGTCGGCCAGATCCGGTCGCGCGAGGGCGTACTGTCCGCGCGGGGTGGTGATCGCCCAGTTGCCGTCGTAAAAGGCGTGGAAGTCCAGTAGGTGCTCGGTAGTATCGGCATGCCAAACCGACAGCGAGCCGCTGCGGTTGAGGCCGAACACCCGGTCCTGGTATGCATAGAGCCGCTCGGGGGTCTCCACGGTTGCCTCGAGCGCGCTTACCCCTTCCAGAGCGTCAAAGATCTGAACGCCGTGAAACCCGATTGTGCTGTATGCCCGCCTGCGTACCGGGTCAAAGATGACGGTGGCACCGAGATCCTCACCACGGTGGGAATACAGGCGCGTGCCTCCGCGAAGGCCGAAATCCCGGTAGGAGGTCAGGGTGGTGCGTACTGCGCCGCGCGGTCCGTCTCGTTCGAGGGCGGCCACATAGAGCGTGTTGCCGTGCGCATCGTAGGCCATATCTAGGATATAAAATCCGCTGACGTTCACCGGTACGGTTTCGCCGGTTTGGGTATCCACCGTCACGGCGGGTGTATCGAACACGTGGTCGCTGCCGCCGGCGATAAGTAGTCTGCGCGGTCCCAATCGGGCGAAGGTCTGAATACCGGGAGCCGAGTAGACTGTTTCAGACTCACCGCTTTCCAGCTCGTAGCGAGCGATGACCCCGGTATCGTCAAGGATATAAACCGCATCGGAGTCGTCAGACGCGACCACGTGACGCGCTTCGTTCGGTACGGTTATTCCGGTGGAGGAAAGCCGACCGCGGCGCGTATCGAGGAGATACAGCTGCGAGTCCTCGAGCGCGCTTGTCCATACGATGTACTCGCCGGGTGCGAGCGGGGTGAGCTCGGTGTCACTATCGTAGGGCAGCTTCATCCGCTCATACTGCAAAAAGCGGGCTTCACTTACCTCCGCGTGCCCGCGGGTGAAAAAGTCCGAAGTGATCGTAATCAGCTCGTCGCCGACGGTGAGATGCAGGCTGCGACCTACCGCCATTGTGCTCTGAACCGGCTGGGTGCGGGGGTACGCGAAAACGCGGTCCAGGCGGCTGAAGGGGTAGAAGTATGTGATCGTTCCGTCGCGCTTCGCAACCAGCACGCGGCCCTGGTGAAACGCAAAATCTACGAAATCGGGGCCGAGGGAGCGGGGTGTATCCAGACGGCGCAGGCGTCCGTCACCGTACTCCCAGCGCGTAAACTCATAGCCTCCGGAGATGCGTCTCACCACCCCAATCTGGTCAGTCTCGGGATCGCGTCGAATCGAGACCACGTCGCGAAGCCGCCGTTCGGCGCGGGTTTCGCCGTTCAGTATATCGATCACCACCAGGCTGTCGCTGTTGGCACCGACGCCGTGGCGGCGGTTTGCCAGCAGCGTCAACTCCTCTAGATCGAGCTCTGTGGTAATGCGTTGAATCTCATCGCCGCTCTGGAGGTCCCAGTACTGAATACGGCCGCCGGCGGGAATGTAGGTCATGATGCGTTCTTCACTGGTGGCGATGGTGACGAACGAGACGATTCCAAACCCCCGTTGGACACGCTGTTCGTGCTCGCCGGTGCGGAGGTTCACGAAACGCAGACTTCGGAACTCGGGTAGCGTATAAACCAGAAAGTTTCCGCGGGGCGAGAACTGTACCGTAAGGGGCTCATTGTCGAGCCGGAAGTGATAGATTTCTCGGCCGGTGCGCCAGTTCCAGATTCCAAGGCGGTACCCGTCGCGGCCCTCGGGTGAGACAGTGGCTAGTAACGAAAGGTTGTTTGCTGCGGTTAGCGCGCGCACCTCGAAGGGTGACGCCGGCAGAATGCGTTGCAGCCGGCGATCCTCCCCCTGCCACACCCGAACCGTCCCGTCGCCACCCGCAGTGAACACCCGTCCGGTTACCGGCTGCGACGCTATCGCGGTGACGGCGCCGAGATGACTCGAGTTGACTATGACGCGCGCCTCGCGTGCATCGCGGGCATGGATCCAGACCGGCAGCAATACCACCGCAGCGACAACAACAGCCGGGATACGAACGCTTCGAGACATCAGTTTCTCCTGTGCGGGCTGTTACCGACCCGGTTATCCAATTACCGGCCCGCCAAGAATAGAATATCACTGAACAGTGCGAATATAATCAACGATAAAATCAAAATCGTGCCGATGAACTGGTAGCGATAGATCAGCTTGGGACTGAGCTTGCGCCGGGTAGTGCCTTCGAAGATAAACAACAGGATTTGGCCCCCATCCAGAGCAGGAATCGGCAGGAGATTCATGATAAACAACGCCACGCTCAACAGGCTCAGGAAGTTGAGCACCGCGGTAAACCCGGCTCCAACTCCAACGGTGAACCCTTCGGTCGCCACCTCGCCGACAATATAGGTGATACGCACCGGCCCCGCGATCGCCTGGGTGAGATCAATTCCGGCAAACAGCATGCCCAATCCACGAATGTACAGCTGAACCGTATTGCCGGTCTCGCGCACCCCGGCGCCGACGGCCTCAATTGCTCCGAGCTCGGGAGAGCTCACCTCCAGCGGCTCAAATGCGACACCGATCTCGCGGTGGCCTTCTTCGGTACGCGCCGGAGTAACCTGTTTCTCGATTGTTTCGGAGTTGCGTTCCAGTTTGAGCTGCACATACCCCGATGTTTGTTGTAGGCGGTCGGTGAACTCGACCGAGTGGGGCACCGGCTCTCCGCCAATCTCAATGATGCGGTCACCGGCGCGTACCCCGGCGATTTGCGCTCCCGAGCCCGACTGTACCGAGCCAACCACAGGCGCTATCCACGGCAATATGCCGATCTGGCCGGCTCCGGTCTCGCGATTGAGCTCAGGGGTAACCTCGACCTCGCGTTCCTGGTCATCGCGCAGCACGCGAAAAACCAGCTGTTGGTTGGGCGCCTGAGCTACGCGCTGCTGAATCTCGCGATAGTGTTCCACGGGCTCGCTGTTGATGGCTACTACATAGTCGCCGGTTTGCATGCCGGCCTCTGTGGCGGCTCGAGCTTGCACCTGGTTGTAATGCTGATACTCGGATGCGAGCACGATCCGGTTCTCGAAGGTCTGAATCGTGAACCCTACGAACCACACCAGTGAGAGCGCGATAACCGCAAACACGACGTTCATCAACGGCCCTGCGATGGCGACAGCTATTCGGCGCCAAGGCGTTGCGCCGTAGAAGGTGCCTTTCTCAGCCGGTATAGTCGAGTCTCCGGCCTCCCAGGCCTTGACGAGCATCTCCTCGCCTTTCATTTTGCAGTATCCGCCGAACGGGAACAGCGAGATGCGGTATTCGGTTCCGTTGCGGGTGAAACCCCAGAGTTTCTTCCCCCAACCGATTGAGAACGCTTCGACGTCTATACCAACTGCTTTGGCCGCGAGCAGGTGGCCGAGCTCATGGACGAATACGACCACACCGAGGCCGATCAGTCCTATTACGATATTAAGGCCGATCACTTATGGCTATCCTTACATATACAGTATCAGGTAAAGGTAATAATATACCGGCGCCGCGAACAACGCAGAGTCTACCGAGTCCAGCAGGCCGCCGCGTCCCGGTATCACCGTCCCACTGTCCTTGATTGTCGCCGATCGCTTCAGCGCCGACTCGGCGAGATCACCGAGTATGACAGCCAGGCCCACCAACGCGCCAAGCGTCAGATGCAGCAGCGGCCCTCCGGGGAAGACGTCCGGTCTCACCGCAGCCGCGACCAGTATCGCTATCGGCGACATCACGAACCCGCCGAAGAAGCCGATCAACGTTTTGTTTGGGCTCACCGCCAGGATCCCGCGGCTGTGTTTTCCGAACAGCTTCCCGGTAGCATAGGCCAGGCTATCATTCAAGTATACCGCGCACAGGAACACCAATACCAGGACCGTAGCGTTGGGCAGCCCGGTGATGCGTACCGCGTAGGCGATAAAGAGCCCGGGGTACAACAGCAGTACCAATGTGGTGGTGGTGTGGGGGAGAATCTCGGAGAACTCTGCCGGGTCTTTGCGAAAAGCCTCGATACCAAGTGTCGCCATAGTGGCGATCGCGAGAATTCCAAGCTGACTTTCGATCGGTACGAGCCCGGTGACGGCGAGGTACGCGGAGATCGGCAGGATTGTGCCGAGCAGCGGAAGGCCCGGGCCGTGGATACGGTAGTTCTTCGCTTTTTGCGCGAACAGGTTCGCAGCCTCAACAGTGCAGATTGCCGAGGACCCGATTGCCAAGAGGTTGAACCCTATGTGGTAGGGTTCATCAAGCAGGACAACGATTGCCAACAGCAGAGGCAGACCGATGAAGAACACGAGCAGCCGCACGCTTACGTTACTCATTTCACTCCGCCGTAATTGCGCTGTCGCTGCTGATAGTCCTTGACCGCCTCGATGAACTCCGCGGCCGTCCAGTCCGGCCACAGACAATCGCTGAAGTACAGCTCGGAGTAGGCCGACTGCCATAACAGAAAGTTGCTGATGCGCTTGTGCCCACCGCTGCGAATAATGAGATCGGGATCCGGAAACTCAGGCAGATCCAGATAGGGCCGCAGCTCCTCGATGCTCAACTTATGATCGGGCACATGCTGGTGAGCGGCGATCCAGCGGTTCACCGCTCTGACGATCTCATCGCGCCCGCCGTAGTTGACCGCCAGGTTCACCTTGATCCCTTCGTACTGCTTGGTGTCGGCAGTGACCGCAGCGATCTCTGAACGCACGTCGGGCGGCAGCTTATCGATGTTGCCGCTGTGGTACAGCCGGATGCGGTGCTCGCGGTAAAAGTCGTACTGATCGCGGAGGTTGCGCGCCACCAACCCCATGATGAATGCAACCTCGTCTTCGGCCCGTTTCCAGTTCTCGGTCGAGAACGAGTACAACGAGAGGTAGCCGATGCCGAGCTCTTCTGCCGCGACGACCACGCGTTTCGCCGCCTCAACCCCTTCACGGTGGCCCTGCGTACGTTTGAGCTTCCGTTTTCGAGCCCAACGCCCGTTGCCGTCCATGATGATCCCGACGTGCGTCGGTATGGATTTCTCGCTAAGGGATTGCGGCAGATCTGCGGCAGTTGTCATCAGAGTTCCAGTATCTCTTTTTCCTTGGCCTCGAGGAGCTGGTCGATGTCCTTGATATGCTGGTCGGTCAGCTTCTGGATCTCGTCTTCTCCGCGCTTGGCTTCATCCTCGCTGATATCGCCGTCTTTCTGCGCCTTCTTGAGCGAGTCGTTCGCATCACGCCGGACGTTGCGAACGGCAACGCGCGCCTGTTCGGCTAGTTGCTTGGCGTGCTTGACGTACTCCTTGCGCCGTTCCTCGGTTAGCGGAGGAATGTTGACACGGATCACTTTGCCGTCGTTATTGGGGTTCAGCGAAAGCTCCGACTTCTGGATCGCCTTCTCGATCTCCCCGATCACCGACTTGTCCCAGGGTTGAATCACCACGAGACGCGCTTCTGGAATCGAAATCGTCGCGAGCTGGTTCAACGGGGTGGGGTTACCGTAGTACTCCACCTTGATACGATCGAACATGGCTGAGCTCGCGCGTCCCGTTCTCAGCCCGCTGAACTCGTCTTTCACCGTCTGTACCGATTTCCCCATTCTGCTCTTTCCGTCGGCAATGATAGCGTCCATACGCGGTCTCCTTCACAGCCGGCTCCCGACGTGGTGCCGGGAACCGGTCTAACACGGTTTACTCTTGTTCGCCGACCTTGAAGTAGGCGAACTCGGATATCGTGATCTCGTCGCCGACGTCCTTGCCGATATCAGCGGCAACCTTGGCGACCGAGCGTTTGTCGTCTTTCACGAACGGCTGCTCGAGCAGACATACCTCCGCAAGGTGCTTGTTGAGCTTCCCTTTCACGATACTTTCCAGTACCTTTTCGGGCTTGCCGAGATTGCGTGCCTGCTGCATGAAGATCTCTTCCTGCTCCTTGAGATACTCGGTCGGAACCGTGTCCTTGGAAAGGAAGGTGGGGTTGAACGCCGCCACATGCAGAGCGCAGTCAAAGGCGAACTGGGCGACCTCCTCGTTTTCAAGTGTCTGGGGATTGCCGGCGTGAGCTTTCACCAGTACTCCGAGACCGCCGCTCTCACCGTGTACGTACGGCACGATCTTCTCGTTGCCGTCGGCAGTCAACCGCTTGGCGCGCCGGGCGGCCATGTTCTCCTTGATTGTGCTGATCGCCTCTTTGACCCGGTCGGAGACCCACTGATCCTCAAGACTGATGTCTTCGCGCGCGACGCGTTCTACGATTGCGTTGCCGAGAGCGATGAAGTCTTTGTTGCGGGCCACAAAGTCGGTTTCACACGCGAGCTCCAGCACAGCTGCCGCGCCCTCGGTGACGGCGGTGAAGATCCGACCTTCGTTCGTCGCGCGTCCGCTTCGCTTTGCGGCGGCCGCCAGTCCCAGCTCCTTGAGAATGCGTTCGGCTTTCGAAAAATCTCCCGCAGCCTCGGTGAGCGCCTTTTTGCAGTCCATCATTCCCGCCCCGGTCTTATCCCGGAGCTGCTTCACATCTGCCGCTTTTATCTCCACGGTTTAGCTCCTTCTGTGTTATTCCTCATAGAGTTCGTCCTGATCGATCCCGGCCTGGTCCGCCATCTGGTCCTCGGTGGTGATCTCCTGCGCGGGGCGCTTGGCCTCGTCGTCTTCAGGCTCATACTCGGAGTAATCCTCGGCGGTGTAGCTGTCTTCAGCCTCCTTGGTTTCGGCTTCGGCAAGAGCGCCGACCGGTGCGGTCTCCATTGCGCCCTCGGGTGTCTCGGCACCCTCAGCACCTGCTTTCGCTTCGGTGCCCTCTTCGTCGTCCTGGAGGGTTTCAATTACCTGCAGACCCATCTCGTTATCGGCTTCGATCACCGCCTTGGAGATGATCTGGGTGAACAGGGTGATCGCGCGGATCGCGTCATCGTTACCCGGAATGGGATAATCGATTGGCTCGGGATTGCAATTGGTGTCCACCACCGCAACGATGGGAATGCCCATGCGCTTGGCCTCGGCTACCGCGATCGCTTCTTTGCGCGTGTCGATCACGAACATGATCCCGGGAAGATCCTTCATCTCTTTGATGCCGCCGAGGTTCTTCTCGAGCTTCGCGCGTTCCTTCTCGATTCGGCTGATTTCCTTCTTGTTCAGGCTCTCGTAAGTACCGTCCACCTCCATCTTCTCAAGCTTCTTGAGGCGGAGCAGAGATTTCTTGATGGTTGCGAAGTTGGTGAGCATACCGCCGAGCCAGCGGTTGTTTACATAGAACATTCCACAGGCCTGCGCCTCGCGCTCAATCGCCTGCTGGGCCTGCTTCTTGGTACCGACGAACAAGACCGATTTGTTGGCGAGCACCGTTTTCCGGACGGCCTCGTAGGCCTCCTTGATCGCCACTATCGTCTTCTGCAGGTCAATGATGTGGATGCCGTTGCGCTCCGCGAAGATGTACGGCTTCATTCGCGGGTCCCAACGCTTGGTCTGGTGCCCGAAGTGAACTCCGGACTCCAACAGATTTTTCATGGTAACGACTGCCATGAGTGCCTCCTACCCGATACCACGCCCCGAATGCGGGGCAGGGTATTCCTTCGGTTTGATTCTCGAGCCGCACCGACGATGATGAGTTCAAAGTGAGCGGCCGGAAGTTTTGCGTTTCGGATGCTCCGGACCGGATCAACCGGCGCCGAGCGCAAGGCGCAAGGCGCGGGCAAACTAGAACCGGAACGAAACGCGCCTTAGAATAGAGTATAAGCAGTGAATTGGCAACCCCATTACCGAGTAAAACGAGCCGTGGATTGCATCTACGAACCACGCGCCACGGCCTTGCGCCTTGTAGCCTCCGGCCGCATCCGCCCATTCCTCGGTGTTCAAATACCACTCGATCTCGGCCGGTGTCATGGTGCGAAAGCGCACCGTGCTGCAATCGTGTTCCCGGTGCAGGTCTGCGAACTGCGGCGAGCACACTGCAATCGCCGAGATCACCTCATGCTCACGGCCGGCAAGGGCAGAGATCACTGCGCGTGCTTCGGTACGGTCGCGCGGCTTTCCGTATAGCTGTCCGTCGAGAACCACCACGGTGTCGGCTCCAAGTATGAGCTCGTCTCCGGTAAGCCCCCGGCCTGATAGGGAGTCACGCGCTGCCAGCGCCTTGGCTGCCGCCAGGCGACGAGCGGTCGCCAACGGGGTTTCACCCGGCTCGGGATCTTCCGGAATATCCTGCGGGAGGATTCGAAACGGCAGGCCGAGCATGCGCAGGAGCTCTGCTCGTCGCGGTGAGGCCGACGCAAGCACAATTCGACCGAGCGAGCCGGTAATCTGCACGGCGTTGTCACGCTCCCGATGATCAGCGTTACGGGGTGGGTTATCCGCCGAGCTCACAGGCGCCTCAGAAGCAGCACCGCAGCGGGGAGTGCGAGTATGCTACCGGGGTTGATGCGGATCCACACCGCCAGAACCCCGACATCAAAGCCGTAAGGACCGACCGCGAGACTCGGCATCGCCTGGTAGAAGTAGAGTCCGATACGCTCGATAAGCTCCCAGGCTACGGTACCGAGCACCACACAGAGAACCGTTATTCCGAGCACCGTCGCGGGCTTGAGTTTCATACGCCGCATGATTGTAGTCGCGCGCCGGCGGCTGTCAAGGGCGGCAACCGGCAACCTCGGCGACTTGCGGGAACTTGACACTGGGGTGGCAAATGCTTACCGTATGCGGGGAATACGTCGTGTACGCTGGCGACAGAGATCGCGGCCCGGCGACACGCGCGGGCCGATCATACGCGGGCGCGTAGCTCAGCTGGATAGAGCGCTGCCCTCCGGAGGCAGAAGTCGTGGGTTCGAATCCCGTCGCGCCCAGTTAATTTCGACCGCACGAGGTTGAACATCCCGCTGATAGAGTATCTTCGCAGAGTTCAAGCACACGCGGTCTCGGTCATCAACGGGATGGCGTTGGGGCTGTTTGCGTCGCTGATCATCGGACTGATCCTCCGTCAAATAGGCATCTACAGCAGTATCACGATTGTAGAGCGGGTTGGTGACCTTGCGCAGTTGCTGATGGGGCCGGCTATCGGTGCCGGCGTTGCGTGGGGCGCCGGTGCACCTCCGTTGGCGCTGTTCGGCGCAATCACCGCGGGGGCTATCGGCGCCGGGACTGTGGTTCTCGAAAACGGCGCTCCAGCCGCCGTTACGATCGGAGAGCCGGTCGGAGCGCTGGTGGCGGCGTGGGTCGGCGCCGAGCTCGGCAAGCTCGTCGCCGGGCGGACGCGTCTGGATATTGTGGTAGTCCCGGGCGTCACGGTGCTGGCCGGCGGCGCGGCCGGAATTGCCGTTGCTCCGGCGGTTGCGGCGTTCATGACGCAACTCGGCGAGCTCATCAACTTCCTGACAGGTCTCTACCCCGTTCCGATGGGTGCGCTTGTTGCGGTAGTCATGGGGATGACTCTGACCGCACCGGTTTCCAGCGCCGCGCTCTCGATCTCGCTTGGAATCAGCGGCCTGGCGGCCGGGGCCGCTACGGTCGGCTGCGCCACCCAGATGGTCGGGTTTGCGGTGAGCAGCTACCGGGAAAACAAGGCAGCGGGACTGCTGGCGCAGGGCATTGGGACCTCAATGCTGCAGTTTCCGAATATCGTAAGGCGGCCGGTTGTCTGGGTGCCGACCATCGTTAGCTCGGCGGTGATTGGGCCTCTTGCCACGACCGTGTTTCAAATGGAGAATAACGCAATCGGCGCCGGCATGGGCACGGCCGGCCTTGTCGGGCAGATCGCCACGCTTGAGGTCATGGGGAGCGCCGGGATACCGGGCATCGTTGTGCTGCACCTAGTGTTGCCGGCGGCGCTTACGCTGCTCGTCAGCGAGGTGATGCGCAAGCAAGGGCTGATACGGTTCGGCGATCTGCGGTTAGATCTCTGAATATCGGTGGCTGAGGGAGGAGCGAGGGAGATCGATGAGTCTGAGGGACTTGATCGGGGAGCATGACCTCCCCTCCGGAACCGTCAGGGAGCTGGAGGATGTTTTTGGGCGCCATGATATCCCCGAGGACATCAAGCACCGCTACCTTGCGATTCGTACCCGCGAACAGCATCTCGAGCAGCAACTCGACGAAACCGCCCAGTCGCTGCAGGAGCTGCAGGAGCAGATTCAAGCGCGGAAGCGTCGCGAACAGAAGCTCGAGAAGCGTCTCATCTACAACGAGAAGACCGGGTTGGCCAATCACGCGGTGCTCGACAACGAGCTGAACGGGTTTCTTAATCAAGCGCACAGCTCGCCCGAGCCAAGCGACATCGTGGTATACATCGTAGCGCTTGACCAGAGCTTTGAGGATGCCAAGCGCTCTTTGGACCCCAGCCTCACCGATTGGATCATCTACGAGACTGGTGAACGTCTGAAGGAGTGTCTGCCGGCTGAGGGGCGCCTGTACCATACGCGCGAAGCCGAGTTTGTCGTGCTCCTGCTTCACCACTCCGACACCGAGGTGATTGAGTATCACGCCGAACGCTTCCATGAGGTGATCGCGAGGCGCTATACCTTGCCGCAGTATACGCTTTCGTTCGGGTGTTACATTGGGGCTGCCCGGCATCCCGATCACGGGACAACCAAGCGCAGCCTGCTTCGAAATGCCGACATCGCGCTGTCGAACAGTCTACGCGCCCGGCGCGTGTTCACGATGTATCAGTCCGAGATGAGCGTGGCGGTCATCGAGAAGATAGAGCTGCAGAACAGCATTATCAAAGCACTCGAAGAACAAGCGATCGCAGAGATAGACCGGCAGTTCGAGCTGCATTACCAACCGCTGATGCGCGTAACCGCTTGTAATCGGTCCGAGGCGCAGGCGCAGGTGGTGGGCGCTGAGGCGCTCATTCGCTGGCATCATCCGAGCCACGGGTTAGTCGCGCCGGACCGCTTCATTCCGGTGGCGGAGGAGAGTGGACTGATCGTTCCGATCGGGACCTGGTCGCTGTACACCGTGTCGGACATTCTCGCCGAGTGGGCCTCCCGTACCGACGAGGGGTTGGACCGGCTATACGTTTCGCTCAACGTCTCCCCGCGGCAGTTCCGCGACGAGCATCTCTTGTCTAACATCGAGCGCGCGCTGAACCGCGCCCAGGTAGGTCCGCCGAATCTTCGCCTGGAGATTACCGAAAGCAGCATCATGGACGACCCGGAGGATTCGCTGCACAAAATACGGCGAATGCGCGAGATGGGCATAGAAGTCGCCATCGATGACTTCGGCACCGGGTATTCGTCGCTGAGCTATATCAGGCACTTCCCGGTTCGGGCGATCAAGCTGGACCGGACATTCCTGGGCGAGTTGCTGAGTGACCCCCCGACGATGAGTATCGTCCGCGCAATCTGCAATATGGCCACCGGGCTCGGCATAGAAGTCGTGGTAGAAGGGGCGGAGCAATTCGAACAGATCAGCGTGCTATGGGGCCTGGGTTGCAGAACTTTTCAAGGATACTATTTCGGCAAGGCGGTTCCTGCGGAACTGTTCGCAGCCGATTTCAACGCTTGGGCCGTGAAGGAGAGCTGATATGGCACTTGAGATCGCGGTTTCATGCAATCGTGGTAAGGTACGCAGGAAGAATGAAGACGTGGTCGCAATCGGGTCGCGCCTGATTCGGGACGACGAGAAGACCGCGCGAGTCGAGTTTCCGGATGATCGCTTTCTCGTGGGGGTGGCTGACGGTGTGGGCGGTGCCCCCGGCGGCGATCAGGCCAGCAAGATCGTTGCCGGCCAGATGCTGAGCCGGCTGGAGGGGTTCGAGGAGGGACTGGATCCGGAGAACCTCGCATACGCCGTTCGCACTGCGGCCCTGGAGGTCAACACCGATCTAATCAAGAAGAGCTGGCTCGGGTCGGGCCGCGCAGGCATGTCTACCACCTATACCGGTGTGTTTGGCTATAACGGTGCCCTGTACTGTCTGCACGCAGGCGATTCGCGGCTGTACCGCTACAACGATGAAGGGTTGCGCCAGCTCACCCAAGACCACACATTGCGCGAACAGCTCGGGGATCCTACGATTCCCGGTAACATAATCGTGAACTGTTTCGGCAGCGAGGATCAGTTCTACCTGGACTTCTTTGCGATCGAGGCGCTGGAATCCGAAAACGACCTGCTGCTGCTGTGCAGCGACGGACTCAGCGACATGCTCGGCGACGGTGGTATCGCGGCATCGCTTGCTGAGCGCAACGCCGATCTCGCCGAGACCGCTCGCGACTTTGTCGGCTCAGCTAACGCCGCCGGTGGAGCCGATAATATTTCGGTAGCTCTGCTGCGGATATCGCGAAGCTGACGTTGTGTGAGCGCCGGACGCATGATAGCCAGACGCATGAGCATCACATGAATGTCCACGAAGCTACCGGCAGAACCTTGGAAGCGCCGAACAGAACCGAGTTGCTCGAGTTCGTCGCCTTTCTGGGCGCGCTTTGTCTCTTCTTCTCAACCCTGGAGTACCTGTTCCCGAAGCCGTTCCCGTTTTTCCGTCTCGGCCTAGCCAATCTTCCGGTGCTACTGGCGATGAAGTTGCTGTTGCCGCGCTACGTGCTGCTCCTGGTGCTCCTGAAAGTGCTCGGGCACGGTCTGATCAATGGAACGCTCGCGTCCTACGTATTCCTGTTCTCGTTTGGAGGCTCGTTCGCGAGCGTGTTCACGATGCTGGTGATGCACAAGCTGGCTGGACGGCAAATCTCGCTGGTCGGACTCAGTGTTTTCGGAGCGTTGGCGAGCAACGTGGTGCAGATCTACCTCTCGGTCACCTTCATCTTCGGGATGACCGCGTGGGTGATTGCGCCTTTGTTCATTGGGCTAGGGGTGTTCAGCGGCGTGTTGGTCGGTCTGTTTGCACAGAAGTTCTACGAGCAATCACGCTGGCTGGAGGGGGTTCGTGCCTACTTTGCAGCGTCCTGAGACCTTTCTCGGGCGCCACTTTGCGCCGCACCACCTTTTTCTCACCGGAGCATTGCTGATACCGGCGTTCCTGTTCCAACCTAATCTGTTGGTGAGGATCGGCCAGGTCCTGCTGTTTGCGTATCTGGCCAAGATGAACGGCAAGCGCATCAAATGGATGTATTTCCTGATCATGGTGAGCTCAATCACGGTTTTCAACCTCTTTACGCCGTTCGGTCAGATTCTCTTCACCGTCGGCCCCCTCTCGGTGACGCTTGGGGCGTTGCGCAGCGGACTGGAGAAGGGCTTCACGGTGGTTGGGCTGGTCTTCATCTCGCTGGCTTCAATACGGCCCGAGCTCCGACTGCCCGGGCGTCTCGGAGGGTTGATCGGCCGCGTCTTCTACTATTTTGAGCGTGTCATTGAGGGCAGGAAACGGATCCGCCCGCGAGGACTGATCGAAAGCCTGGACGAGGTGCTGTTTGATCTGTACGCTCCGGGCGAAAAGCGCGCCGACGGTCGAAGCGTTGCCAAAGACACCACACGGTTCGGCTACGCGCTCATGGGTGTATTGCTCTCGGTAAACTGGGTGCTGGTGTTTCTGGCTTCACCTCTGCCGTTTTGAAACACTCGTGTGAATCTTCGAAGGGAGCAAACCGATGACGAATGAGCTTCTGTGGCTGCTGCTTTTGCTTGCCAATTTCGCCGCGATCATGTGCGTCTATCGCTTCTTCGGCAAACCGGGCCTGCTGGCCTGGATGCCGCTGGCGGCGATTACGGCCAATATTCAGGTCATCAAGACGATAGAGCTGTTCGGACTAACCGCTACGCTGGGTAACATCGTATATGCCGGGTCGTTCCTAGTCACCGATATCCTTTCGGAAAACTACGGACAGCGGCCGGCCCGTCGTGCACCCTTCATCGGCTTTGCCGGTCTGGTTATCTTCACCGCGCTGATGACGGTTGCGCTGCAGGTCGAACCGGCGCCGGATGACTTTGCCCATGCGGCCTTGGCGACGATCTTCACGGTGCTTCCGCGTATCACCGTAGCCAGTCTAATCGCGTATTTCGTAGCCCAACTGCATGACGTGTGGGCCTACGGGGCCTGGCGCCGTCGCTTCCCCGCTCGGCGGTTGATCTGGCTGCGCAACATTGCGAGCACCACCGTCAGTCAGCTCTTAGACTCGGTGATCTTCACCCTGGTAGCGTTCCTAGGAGTGTTTCACGGCCGAGTTCTGCTCGAGATCGTGGTGACGACCTATCTGCTGAAGCTGATCGTAGCGGTTGCGGACACCCCGTTTGTATATCTGGCACGGTTCTGGTTCGATAGGGGGGCAGTCAGCGAGCAGGATAGCCGCGATACCCACGCGGCTGCCGCGCCGGAGGACGGTGCTCCTACTTCCCGGGCGATGTCCGGCGGAGGCAGGTCTACTCCTTCCAGGGGAAGATCATCCCCCGAAGGGTCCGAGGCCCCACCTTCTCACGATCCTCGGTGAGCAGCGCAGTCCAGGGTATGCGCTTGCGATTGACGTTCGGATTCTCTTCCAGATAGTCGTACTTGTAGAGCCGCAGCTTGAAGCCGACGTGCAGCCAGACAAGCAGTCCCGTCGGCCCGGGAATCAACAGGAATAACGGCATGAAATACGAACCGAGTATCACCAACAGACAACCGAAGCCGGTGAACACAGCGAACCCCGGATTGTCGAAGAACACGATGAAACACTTCTTCAGCGCTTTTAGAGGCTTGTCACTGAGACGCGCACGGATCGGGAAGTAGAACTGGCAGGCGAGCCACCAGATCACGCTCACCCAGAACAGCACGATCAGCGCGAACAGCCCGATAATGTGCTCCATCGCGAAGTATACCGGCACCGAGATCCCGAGAATAATCAGATGGGCCAGGAAGACGCCTCCAAAGACCAGACTGCCGCCGGCAGTGCGCTTGAACGCCGCGAGCAGCTCCCGCAGCTCTATGCTCTGATAGTCGGTAGCGTTTCGAATCACCTCGGATACGGCACCGGCGAACACAAACACGATCAGCAGCCCAACCCCGAACATCGCTGCCGCTCCGGGCTCGGTTGTGGCGGCCAAAAGCGGCGCCGCACTGAATGGGATCGCGATAACGATCAGGAACAGCAGATTGATACCCATTATGGGCAACAAGTGATCCCAAGTGTCGAAGAAAGCCTTTTTGATCATGAAGCCGAGCATTGGCTCTATTATAGTTTCGCGCGGCCATGGGCGGCAAGGCCCCGAGCTCACCCCATGTGACGCTGCAGCCAGCTGACGGTCAGATCGGCGACCCGCTCACGCTCTACGTCGTTGCTCAGCACATGCCCTGACTCGGTGAGGCGTATCTGGTCGTTCGTATCTGCCTTAATTCCGCGCGCAACGATCTCGGCGACTCGAGCCGGAACAGTTCGGTCGGCGGTCGACACAATGGTAAGCGTGGGGGCGCTGATATGCGGTAGCGAACCGCGAGCCTGGCGGGCGAGCCGGTGTATGCCCGCGATCTGCTCTACCCAGTGGTAGCGCCAGTACTGTTCGTGCAGGAAGCGTAGCTCCGGGTCGTCGTCCTCCGGCGGATCGTACGGTTTCGAGAAGCGCTTGATCACAAAACGGAGTACGGGGGTCAGTGAAAACAACGGATTGCTCACTGCCAATGCCGGTGCAAGAGCCACCGCCGCCGTAGGACGGAACCGCGCTGCGAGCAGGAGCGCGAGCAGCCCTCCCATCGAGAGGCCGCAGACCGCCACGCGGTTGTGGGTGCGCTGCAACTCCAGGTAGCTGTCGACCGCGCACCGCAACCAGTCGGAGGCGTTGGTTTGGGCAAAGTCCTCACCGTTGGTTCCGTGGCCCGGGAGTCGCGGAATGAAGACGGTATAGCCGGCCTCGTTGATACGCTCTCCGAGATAGGCGAGCTCGCCGCTGTGCCCGATGTAACCGTGCAGAATAAGCACGACGTCCCGGTTCCCGGGATAAAACCGCGGTGCTCCGGGTGAGTGGACGATGGTGTCCGGCGGAATCTTAAACAGGTTCATAGTCGTTTCAGCATAATCTCCAGGACCGGCTCCGTCCAGGTCACCGTACCGAGGTGTGAGGCTCGTTGCGGCCGGCGCCTACAGTTTGCTTGACACCCGAACGGTGCAAAGCTAAGTTTGAAGTGTTATGGGCGCTGAGCGACCACTCGTAATCTTCCATCTCGGACGAGCCGACGGTTCATCGCTTTTTCTCCATCCCATGGCCGATACCCACAAGATGATCGATCTGCTCGAACGCCGCCGGGTGGAAGGGGTTTACGGAAATGAGCCGGCGCTGTCTGCGCTTCACGAGTTTCGAGATGAGCTGTATACCTGTCTGGACGTCGCCGTCGCACGCTGGGTGCTGGAGCGCAGCTTCATCCCCCGCTTCGTGTCCGCCGCTGCTTCCTTTGTGGCCGGGTATTTCCTTTTCTCGCTGCTTCTCAGAGCGGTAATCCCTGTCGTAATTCACTTGGCGGGGGCGGTATTTGTCGCAGTAGGCGCGTATCAGTATCTCGCCCGTCGTACACTGGCGGCCGAAAGCACACGGAACAAACGCGAACAGTTGCGTGAGCACCTCGACCGCATCGTGTTCAGCGAGCATGGGCTGGTATTCCGCCTCGAGGAACGCCTGCACCGCTACGAAGCACGAGAGCCTGAAGCGATCGTGGACGAAGTTCTGGTGCGCCGCGGCGAGTTGGTGCACGAGCACGAGTACGAGCTCGCCGAGCAGTTTGCGGAGCTGCTACAGAACCGGTTCAACAGCGCCGCTTACCGGCGGAAGGCGCGGAAGCTGGTTCGGCTGGCGTGCGAGACACCCGGGGACGGAGGGCTGCTCGGGCGGGAGCTTGGCCGGCGCGAGCATGCAGCACTGAAGCTGTGGGCCGCCCGCCAGGCGGATGATATGCCGTTGTTCGGGCTATTGATCGCGGTGCAGGCCGAACTCCGCCAGTTCAATCGCTCCCCGGCCTGACCTGTATACCGCCGCGGCGCCGGTTCAGGCATTCACGCACTAGACATTCAGGCGTTGGCGGGGCCTTCAACCTCTATATCGTCGTTGAACGGTTCGTCCGGATCTTGCTGGTGCTCGAAGCGTTCTTCGAGCTCTTCTTCGAAATCCTCGTCGAAATCGGGTACCGGTATAGTCTCATCGAGCGGGATTGCTTCGAGCCGCCGCTGCATCGCGAGCGTGCGTTCGGCGGACTTGAGCGTTTCCTCGGCGGGGGTGAAGGCACTGTCGACCTCGAGCGCCCGTTCGGAGAGCTCGACGGTGCGGGTGAGGTCGCCGTCGGCAAACGCAAGCAACGCTTCGAGGTAGTACTCCTCGGCTCGCTGCGCGCGCTCGGCCCGCCCGCGGTCGCCGAACTTGAACGCAGCTTCGACGCTGAATCGATCGACCGTCCCGACCTGCGTCGTCATGTCCAGGGTATAGTTGGCAACGAAGCGCGTGCTTTCGAAATCCAGCATGCCCCCGATTGTTGCGCGCGGGTTGCCGCCTTTCAGGAGAAACCCGGTGTGCAGCCCGAAGAACTCGGTTACCAGGGCGGATACGCCGCCGGCATAGGCGGGCGGCTCGGCCGGAAGATCGGTAAACGGTTGGATCGGAAGCTGAAAATCGAACGAAAGCTCAACCGGCCGCAGCGGGCGGTAGGCGAGCCCGGCGGTGAGCGTGCTCGGCAGGGGATCGTCCTGGACCGGGGGCCCGATATTGCGCGCGGTGAGCCCAAGCGAGAAGTTACGTTCGCGTGAGGCGTGAAATTTCAGAAAATTGAAGCGGGTGAGCAGGCCGAAGTCAGCCATATAGGCAAAGGCCGATTGATCGGGCTCGATCCGATCCGGTATGTGCCGATAGGCGCCCTTGATATTGGCGCCGACGGCGAGCCCGTAACGGTAGAACGAGTTGAACAGGCGGTACGACGCGTTTACGCCCGCGACGCTCTCGGTATACCGCATTGTGGTGACCTGGTCGCCGAACGCGTCGTACTCGGTGAACGGAACGTGCAGAAACTTGCCGGCTGCACCGAACCCGAAGTTGGTGAACCGGCTCGTGTAGGCGATAGACTCCATGTTTGCGTCGGCGATCAGGTTGGTATGCTGAAGCGCGAGCTCGGTGCGTTCGATCGAGGCGCTCGCCGCCGGATTGGCGTCGAAGAACCCGGTGTCACGCGCGACCGCCGTATAGGCGGTGCCGAGCCCTTCGTAACGCCCCCCGACCGGTATAGTAAGTACCGGGAAGGCGGTAAGACCGGTGCGCCGCGCGGCCGATGTTCCGAAGAAGTCGGCGATCGTGCCGTAGGCGTCGGCGAAGGTGTCAGCCGACGCCGGAGAGGCGGCGATGATTAAGAGCAGGAAAAACGCCGACAGTATCTTCATGGCAACCCGTATAATATATCGCCAGAATATGTGATTATCTACACCGGGGGAGCGCAACTGCCCGTCGTAGGTTTGGCCTCGGCGGTAGTTATGCCGATATTTCGTGTAGTATTATAGTGATAAAAGTGGGCCTAAAAAAGGGGTGGAGGGCTGACACCCACGTGAGTCTTCGGCGATTCGCCATAGCATCAGCGTTCTGCGTTCTCCTCGTAGTCAGCGGGCAACCTGTGTTCGGCGCGGGCCGTCCCGAAGATCCAATCGCCATGGCCGAGGATCTCATCGCCGAGGGCCGCTACAACGAAGCAGTGGTGGTCCTGCACGACATAATCGATACCGAGCCGGACAGGATAGACGAGGCCGAGCGCCTCCTGCGCCGCATCAGGGCGGTACGGACCGACTATAACGAGCTATTTGAGCGGCTGCTCGACCACCTCGACGAGTCACCGGAGGACATTGAGACTACGCTGTCGATCATAGAGGAGATGGAGAGACTGGAAGCGCATCCCAATCCCGAGGTACGACAGCAACTGGAGAGTGCCCGTGCCATCGCCCAGCTTGCCTACGACCGCGAGATGGTAATCCGAATTCTACGCGATGCCGCCGGTCTGCTCGAGGAACGTCGATACGCGGAGGCGCTCGAACGCTATCAAGAAGGCTTCGAAATTCGCCGAGGGGTCTTCGAGGAGCGCGGGTTCGCCGACGCGTTCGGCGAGCGCATCGCCTCCCTGCGCGAGGAGCTTATCGCGCGGACCGAGGCCGTCATCACGCGGGTAGAGCTGGTCCGTGCCGCAGTGGATGAGGCGCAACGCTATCCGGATGAGCGAACCAGCGAGCGCCTGGCACAGGCTCAGCGTGCCCTAAGCACGGCCCTTGACGAGGTAGTGGTGCTGGAGGAGGCCCTGGCCGAAGCTGCCGATGAAGCCGCTGCGGCGCGCGACGAGGTGGCCGACCACTTTCCGGACGAGCCGGTGGACTGGCACGTGAACTTTCTGCGAATCCTGTCGGTCGGGAGTTTCGAGCAACGGCGCTATCAGGGAGTGCTCGGGGCAACCTCGCTGATGCTCGATGAGGCAATCAGCGAGTTTCGTGAGCCTTTGGAAGAGGTGGCGCGCGAGCGGATCAGCGCGGGCCTCGATCAGCTGGACGAGGAGCGTTACATCGAGGCGGATGCACGCTTTTTGGAGGCCGAGCGCGACTTCGAGACAGTGGTTGCCGCCACATTGCGGCGCTCCGGCGGCGCCGCCCACGGCGATCCAGAAGATGCCGGCGTTGAGCTGGAGATCGACGCGCCCGGCGAGCTGCTCATGCCTGACGATCGCGAAGCGCTGCTGGAGCTTATGGGCGGCATTCGTATCGGTGTTGCGCGTTATTTCCTGGAGGCGCAGCTGCAGCGCGAGCAGGCACGAGCCTTTCATGACGTTGCGCGCTCGCTTGCCATGGCGCGGGTCGCTCCTCTGGTGGAGCCCTCCGAAGCCACTGATCCGCGTGAGCTCTATGAGCAGCGGCGGGTCGTGCTGCTCGGGGGGCTTCAGGAGTTATCCGGCGGGCGCAGGGCGGCCGGGCAGCGACTCGAGCTGGCCGAGGGGCGGGCCGAGCTCCTGGGAACCGAGCTTGCCGAGCTGCGCACCGCGAGGAGCGAAGAGGTTGTGAGCGCCACACGCACTCGGCTTGCCGAGTACGAGCAGCGACTGCGGCGGGACGAGGGTGAAACGCTGGTCGCGCTGGCTGATCTTCAGTATAGCGATGCCGCCGGGAACTTTGCAGCAATCGCAGATGATTACGAGCTCGCTATCGCCTACCTGGAAGGCCGTGAGCTTCCGCCGGGGTTTGAGGCACCCGGCGCGGCGGTTACGCCGGATGTTGGGCAGGAGCTGCCCGCGCCGGCCGAGATGGACCCGCACGACCTGCCGCAGCTGGAGCTCCCCGAGGATGACCTGCTGCCGGAGGACGAAGAGATCGAGCCGCTGGTTCTCAGCTATCCGGCGCAGGCGCGTGAATTGCTGGAGCCGCTGTTGCCGCAGCTTGACCAGCTCGGGCCGAGGGTGCGCGGTTATGCTGAGCATCTCAACACCGCCGGTGAGGAGGTTCGGGGTGAGCCGGGTGTTGAGATCTGGATTGAACGCATGCAGGAGCTCGCCGATCTAGTGGACTCTTTCTCGGTGCAGGCAGTCGCGGCGCTGGAACGTAGTCAGGGCTATCTTGCTCGGTCGATGGAGCTTCGCGCTGAAGGCGAAGACCTCCTCGCGCAGACCGAACAGGCGATCGCCGACCTGGACGTGGAACGCGCCCGCGAGCTCTGGGAAGAGGCGCGTAGCAGGTTTTACGACGCGCTGGAGCTGCAGGATGATCCCGAGTTTCGAGAGGAGATCGACCGTCGCATCGTGGCACTGGGCGTGGAGATCCAGGAAGCGCAGAACCAACGTATAGTGCAGGAAGTGCGCCAACGGATTCAGGCGGCCAACCAGCTCTACAACGAGGAAGAGTATCTGGCCGCGCAGGAGGAGCTCCTGGAGGCCCGGCGGCTGTGGGAGCTGACGAACGTAACCGAAAACGCCGAGATCGAGCGCCTGCTGGGTCTGGTGAACGCCGCGCTGAACTTCGAGGACGAACGCACGCTCACCGAGGCGGACCCGTTGTTTCCGATACTTTCGAACTACTTGAGTATCGCGCAGGATGATTTCGAACGCGGGCGTGAGTTGTATCAGAACGACGCTGCGGACGAGTCGGAGCGATACCTGGACCGCGCCGAACGTAATCTCGAGAACGTGATCGCGGTGCGACCGAACAACTGGGAAGCGCGACTCCTGCAGCTGCGTATTATCGAGTTTCGTGAAGGTGAGAACTTCGACCGGGTGTTTGAACGCCGGTTTGAGGACGTGGTCGCACAGCGCGATGCCGTGGATCCGATGAGCACGCTGACCGAGCTCGAGGTGTTGCATGAGATCAATCCCGACTATCCCGGATTGGAGGACATGATCGTAGAGTTGGAGATCGAGCTCGGCATCCGTCCCGATCCGGTCACGGCGGCACAGGAAGAACAGTCGAACGAGCTGCTGGCACAGGCACAGGGGATAGCCGGTGGCGGTCTTGGGCAGGACCGTGCCGCGATGCAGCTGCTTGAAGAGGCGCTCGAGTTGAACCCGCAAAACAGCGTGGCGCAGGCGCTGCTCGATGAGCTTCGGATCCGCACCGGCGGGCAGGCGACCGTGGCGCTGTCCTCAACCGCGGAGCAGCAGTACCGCCGTGCCGAGGCGCTGTTCGTGCAGGGCAATGTTGCTCAGGCATACTCTATCGTGCAAAATCTGATGCAGGACGATGCCAACGCCGCGTATCCACCGTTGCAGCGTTTGCACCGCCGCATAAGCTCGCGGCTGGGGATCTGAGCCTGGAGAGTTAGAGGAACGAAGAACGGTGCGGATCAGAGCAGATCGACGGCTGCAACTACTCATCCTCGCATGTCTCATCGGCCTCGTTTCGGCGGTCGTGGTTGAGGCGGAGATGCTGTTCTTCGAGCCGCCGAGGAACGTCGACACCGAGAACGCCCGGTTTCCCGAAAGCCATGTCGGCGAGGAGTTCGCGGTAGTCGTTTACCAGGAGATCGTGCCCACCGGGGACAATCGTGGAGAGATCTATCTCAGCCTGCGACGCACTGTCGACGGTCGCAACTGGCAAACCGAGCGACGCTTCGTCGGTCCGGTACAGTACCGGCGTGAATCGCCGCCGGTTGTATTCTCGGCTCGCATCGACGACCGCGATCACCTCTATGTGGCGGTGGCGACCTCGGCGACCGAAACACGCGTAATGCGCTCCACCGACCGGGGGCTTAGCTTCGAGGATGTCGGCGGGGTTCAGTCGGAGACGACGATCGTCTCGCCGCGGCTGTTCAAGACCGAGGACGGTGAGCTGTTACTATTCGTCAGCCAGAATATCGGGCTGATCCAGAGTATCCTGTACAGCACCTCCAGCGACGGTAGCGACTGGAGCGAGCTGCAGGCGCTTGTCGAGCAGCGCGAGCTCGGGCTGAACTTCCTGCCGACGCATGCGTCCCTGAATGGCCGCGAACACGTGGTGTTTCAGAGCGTCGATCCGCGCGAGCGCGTCAATTACCAGCTGTATCACAAGTACAGTGAAGACAGCGGGCGAACCTGGAGTGAGCCCCGACGCGTAACCGAGTTCTACGACCCCAACGAAGCTGAGGATTACTTCAGCTACGATAATCAGCGTCCGGTCCTGGAGAATATAGACGGGCGGCTGGCGCTTGCCTGGGAACGGAGGCTTGCGGGCGCAGCACCGCAGGTATACTATGCTGAGCTCGATAACGAAGGCGAGCTCGTCCAGGAACCGGAAGCGGTGACTACACGGTTGGAGGTAGCGAACAATCCTCGTATCCTCGTGGACCGTGATGAGCTCTACATCTTTTGGTTTGATAATCCGCGCGGTAACAGCAACGTCTTTGTGTCGCGACGGGTAGGCGAAACCTGGATGGAGGAGAGCCTGAGTCTCATTTCGGGCGCGTCACGCTTTGCAACGCCGATGCGCTTCGGCGATCGTATCCACGTGTTCTGGCACAACTGGGTGGCGCCGAACCGGACCGCGCTGACCTACTTGGAGCCTGACCAGAGCGTGAGCCCGCCGCGGGTTATCCCGGTGAACTTCACCGCCGGCGGCCGTTCGCGGCGCGATGAGGTGGAGATTGCGTGGCAACCGCCGCCTGATACCTCAGGTATCGCCGCGTACAACTATGTCTGGAGCCGAAATCCGGATGCCGAGGTGCCGCTCGAGCCGCGGTACGGTCCCGATACCCGGCGTGTAACTCTTGAGGCCGACGAAGACGGCCCGTGGTACTTCCGGATTGTCACCAAGGACCGCGCCGGTAACTGGTCGGTTCCCACGACCATCTTCTATGAGCGCGACCGCACTCCGCCGGACCCGGTGGTGTTTGCGCCCCCGCCTCTTGATGATGACGGGTATCTACTGTCGAACACCTTCACACTGTCCTGGGAACCACCGGATGACGATCACATTGATGGGTACTCCGTTTCGCTTACACGCATGGGCGGCCCTGAGCTCGAAATTGCTCCGGAGGAGCTGGACGTGCCGGTGCCGCCTGAGACGGTGCTGACGCGTGAGCCGCGTATTGCGCGTCGCAATATCGACGACGGGCTGTACGCGCTGAGCGTAAGGCCAATCGACGATGTCGGCAACATAGGTGAGCCGAGAACGCTGGTGTTCCGAACCAACAAGTTCATCCCGACCACCGAGATCTGGAACATTTCCAGTAGCCGGGATCTTTTCGGCCGCTACAGCCTGCAGATTCTCGGCCGCGGGTTCATGGCTGAAGGACAGATCGAGGAGGTGATCCTCGACCGTGAAGGCAGCGAACCGTACGACTATGTCTTCCGTGCCGAGGATGGCCAGTTCGCACTGGAAAGCGATCAACGCATCAGCGACGTCCTGATCGAGCGCGTGCGGACCGGGGAGTACCAGATTGGGTTGCGGCACTCGCAGCGGGGCGTGCATTTTGCGCCGCGGAGCCTTGCGTTTGAGGAGAGCGGGCATATCAGTTTCGGCAATTACACGGTGCGCTACGTGCCGCGTTTCGCAGCCGACCCCCGCGCGCGGTTCGGACTGGCGCCCTCAGAAGTCATGATGGCCGGTGCGGCGTTGCTTTTGGCACTGGTGGTGGCGTTTTCCGGTACCCGGGTCGCGGGATTGATCGCCGAGTCCCGGCTCTTAGAGATGGAAGTCAAGGCGCTGTTGGCCGGCAAGCCGTTGCCGTCGCAGCAGAAGCTGGAGAGGATCAAGAAGATGAAGAGACGCGGAGTAGGGCTGCGGATTAAGTTCGCGTTTTTCGTTGTGCTTCTCGTGGTTGCGGTCGTTGTGTTGGTAGCCTTTTTTCTCGGCTCCACCGCGTTGGAGCGTCAGGAGCGCACACTCGCACGCGGCCTGGAGCAGCGCGTGGAGGTGCTTCTGGAAAGCCTCGTCACCCAGTCGGGTCAGCTTCTGGATAGTCCACAGGACAACATCATCGAGCTCGCGCAGTTGACCCGCCAGACTGAGGTGATGGACGAGGTGCTCTATCTCACCGTTACCGGACGAGGCGACGATGCAACCAACTTCGACTATATCTGGTCGACGAACGACCCGGCGATCGAGACAATCGGGACCGATGAGTACAGCGAAGCGGTTGCCGGACGCAGGATTCTTCCGGAGATCAATACCGGGGAGTTTCAGCCGTTCGGTCAGTCGCGGCTCGAGGATCCGGTATCGGAACGTATTCCGGAGCTCGAGCAGGAGATCAACGAGCGTGCTCGCGAAGAGCTCGGCAACACGCCGCGCCAGATCGACGAGTTCACCGACCGTATCAGCGAGCTGGTATTGATGGATACGCCGGAAGCGCAAGCGGAGCTGGAGGAGATCGACGAAATCCGCGGTGAGCTCGAAAGCCGGGTGAGCGAGGTGCTTGCCGAGGTTGCACGAGGCATTCACAGCTATCCCGAGTTCGACGCCGCCGACCTGAGCCGGGAGACCACCGAGTACATCTTCTATAAACCGGTGCTGTTCCGGGTGGTCGGCGAGGTTCCGGAGGAAGCGCGCTACTATCGCGGCATGGTGCGGCTGGGAGTCGCCACCGACCTGATCCTGCAGGAGATCGATGCTACGACACGTGATCTGATTATCAGCACCGTCATTGTGGCGGTGGGCGCGATGGTCGCCGGGGTAATCGGCGCAATGATTCTCGCCACGATCGTCGTTATTCCGATTAACCGGCTGGTGCAGGGCGTGGAGGTGATCCGCGACACCGAGGACAAGGAGAAACTGTACAACCATTTGATCAACGTGCGTACCCGGGACGAGCTTTCGCTCTTGGCCGACACGGTGAACTCAATGACGCAGGGGCTCGTGAAGGCGGCACAGACGAGCAAAGACCTCACGGTGGGTAAGGAAGTTCAGAAGATGTTCATTCCGCTTGATGTGACGAGCTCGGGGCAGAAGATGACGACCGGCTATCAGGACCTGCCTGAGGTTGAGGTGTTCGGCTACTACGAAGGCGCCAAGGGGGTTTCAGGAGACTATTTCGACTATCGCAAGCTCGACGAACAGCACTACGGATTGATCAAATGTGATGTTGCCGGCAAGGGCGTGCCGGCAGCTTTGATCATGGTCGAGGTAGCGACGATCTTTCTCGATTTCTTCAGCGATTGGTCGCTGAAGACGCATGGACTGCGGCTCAGCAAACTCGTGTATCGCATCAATGACCTGCTTGAAGAGCGCGGCTTCAAGGGCCGGTTTGCCGCCTTGACCGTGGGGCTCTACAACGCCGCGACCGGCAAGATGATTCTCTGCAACGCAGGCGATAATCAACTGCACGTGTACAAGCGTGCGCGCGGACGGATGGTCCAGATGTCGATGCCCGAAACGCCGGCGGCAGGCGTCTTTCCAAGCAGCATGGCGCCGAACGGCTTTCCCGAAATCAGCATCACGCTTGAGCACGGCGATCTTGCGCTGTTCTTCACCGACGGCGTGGAAGAGGCCAAACGCTCCTTCCGCGGACCGAACTATCAGGCAATTACCGACGAAGAGGGGGTTGGCGATGAGGAGCTGTCTCTCACCCGTATTCACGATATCGTCGCCGCCGTGCAGGTTGGTGGACGCTATACGCTCGAGCGGGTGTACAGCCCTGATCCGGACGAGGTGCTGACCTTCGATTTCAGCGACTGTGAGCCGACCGCGAGCAACACCACGCTGGCGCTGATGGCGGTGGAGAAGGTGTTCCGCCTCTACCGCGACCCAAGCGCCGGACGGGACCAACGCGTGGCTGTGGACAAGAAGATCGACGACTTCCTCAAAGCGCATTTCGAGGAGTACAACCTGTTCTTCAGTAATGCGAGACCTGAGAGCGATGCGAGCTCGCTCTACAACGAATACACGCATCTGGTGGAAGACGAACAGTACGATGACCTGACTATGCTGGCGATCCGGCGCAAGTGAACGGCATGGCGAACAGTGTGAGCTTCTATTGCGAGAACTGCGGGAAGACGGTAGGCCCCAGCGCCCGGGTTTGTCCACACTGCGGCCGGTTCTTTTCCGCGGTCAAGTGTCCGATATGCGAGTTCAGCGGGGAGGTGCAGCTCTTCCTCGCCGGCTGTCCCAATTGCGGCTACACCGGCGAGAGCATGCCTGATCGGCAGTTCGAGGTCATCGATCTGCCGCGTTCGCCGGGAAGCTCGCCCGGCAATCGCTCCCAGGCGCTCCAACACGTACGATATCGGCAACGAAAACGCCCGGAGCGTCCCGGCTGGCTGTTCGCGCTTACGATGTCGATCCTGGGCCTTGCGTTTCTCGTGCTGGTGGCGATCTACATTCACCTTTAGTGCACTATCCCAAGCCCTAACCCGCCGAACAGATAGTAATCGTCCGGGGCGGCAAACTCGCCCCCGCCGAACGCCGACAGAACGATCTGCGTGCGCGGCACCATGACATGAGCCTCCAGTCCTGCAGCCAGCGGAGTATCAAGACGCAGCGCTCCGGTATCGAAGGGCTCGGAGCGCAGCGCGACCGAGGCTCCGGTCTGGAACGCGCCGAGGTCGAGATACACCCCGCCCCGTAGGTAGCCCCAGGCGCCAAGATCGGCGTCCCTGTCACCGGGCGGGGCGTCATCGTAATCCGGCCGCGCCGGCGAAACCGCGAGCTCAGGCGCCAGAACCATGCGGAGCGCCTCGAGCCGCAACTCAAACGGCGCCGAGAGGCGGAAGCCGGCAGGGTTGGTAGCGGTATCCGGTGCGCGGTTGCGTGAGTCCTCCGGATAGCTCTGTCCTGTTCCGGACAACGTCAGCGCCGCGGTCAGCCGCTGATCGTCTCGCAGACTAAACCGCTTACGCAGATAGGCTCCGCCGCTGATGTAGTTGCGCTCAAACTCGTCGTGCGCAAAGGCAGTCGCCTGCGCTCCAAGCTCGAACTGCAGAGGCAGGCCTACCCGCAGGGCGGCCTGCACCGGTATTCTGGCGCGTGATGTGTCGTCAAGCCATCGGCGATGGCCGAGCACGATACTGGAGAACTGAAACGCCCGCGCCGGGAGGACCTCGGTGTTGCCGGCGTATAACAGGCCCGGAGCTCCGCTCCAGGTGCTGCGGTACCGGATCGTCTGCGTGCTGTCTACCCGCAGACGCGTCTCCTCCTGATTGGCCTCAGTGCCGTCCGGATGTCTTCCGGTAAGCCTGAGTCGATAGGCACCGTCGGGAACCGGCCGGTCTTCCTGATCCACTCCGGCCCAGGTCACCGAGTTGTCCCGCCGGTCGAACTCGGGAAATCGGTGGCGCCACACAACCTCGTCGTCCTCATCGATCACCTCCAACAGAGCAGTGCCGACATTGGTCGCTTCAAAAGAGGCCTGGACTCTGCCGAGAACGCCGGGATTGGCCGGGTTGAGCCGTGTACGGCTCAGTCTCAACCGGCGTACCTCGAACGGTGCCTCACTCAGCTCAGCACTCACCCTTGTGGTCGCGTTTTCGCTGACTTGGATCCGACGTTCGGCATCACGGTATCCGAACTTGCGTGCCCGCAGGGTATAGGTGCCGACCGGAAGCTCAACCAAGTGAGACTCAGCCGGCTCTCCGTCGATCAGGAACTGTGTGTTGGGACGGTTGGAGGACAGCGAGAGGTAACCGGTCACGCGCCGCAGATCGATCTCGATCACGGCGGTGCGCGGATCGTCAAGCACGATCGTATAGCGCGCCGTATAGTAGCCGGACTGGGAGACCCGAATTCGATAGGTTCCGGACTCGAGGTTCTCAAGGCGAACCGGGCCGCGTCCAATGTACTCCTGGTTGACATAGACCTGGGCGCTCTGAGGCATGGTTCTGATGTCCAGGTTGCGCGTGGTGGACGAGCGGTCACGGACGCTGATGCGCGCTGCCGCGCGGGGGGTGTCCTCCGGGTCGATGAACAGGGTCGAAAGTCCGGGCTCGATCTGAACGCTGATTTCGCTTGCGACGATTGTCTCGAACACCGGAAAGACGACCGCCAGCAGCAACACTATGAGCGCAGTACGCATATGTATTACTATAGCACAACGGCCGATACTGTTATAAAGGGCGAAGACGGAAGGGCACATGTGCGAATCAAGGTCGAAGCGCAGGACGCAGGGGCGACGGCGCAGTATGCCGATTTCACTGCCGCAGCTCGTGGTTGTGGCGCTGCTGGCGGCAGGCCCCTTCGGTCTGTATCAGGTGGTGGCGCAGCAACCGCAGCCGCTGGATGAGCTTTCGCCGCTGGAAGAAGTGCTCGAGCGCCGCCTGCCGCGCGGTTTCGGCAATTTGGTCCTCGGCCTGGAGCTGGAGGAGCTCAAACAGCGGTTACTGACCGATCCAAGTTTCCAGTACCGTGGTGACCCGGAGGTCTCTCTGGTTCCGCGAGAGGAACAGCATCTGGTCGAAACCCGGGGTGGCCCGTTTGTCGAGCACGCAGTATTTCAGTTTCACGAGGATCGTCTTTTCACGATCACGCTCAATCTCAATCGAGGCCGGCTTGATTACTTCACGATGTATACCACACTTCGCGAACGCTACGGTGAGCCGGATCGCCTTGATCCGCAACAGATGATCTGGGAGGACGACGCGGTCAGAATCAGTTTGGAGCGCCCGCTTACGGTCAGATACCTCGATCTGCTGGTCTTTGAGGAGCGCAGACGCGAGGCGGGTGTCCGTGATACTATTCGGCGTCAATTGCGGGATGAGTTTCTTGAGCTGTTTTAGATTGCGCCGCTCACTGCAGGCAATTCTCCCCTTGGTCGCGGCCGTGGCGATACTGGGCGTGCCGGCGCGGCCGGTTCAGCTGGCGGCCGAACTGCCGGAGCGCCAAATTCTGGTCGGCGATCATCGGTTTACGGTTGAGCTTGCTGCAACGCCCCAGACGCGCCGTCGCGGGCTGATGTACCGGTCGGAGCTTCCTGAGCGGCACGGCATGCTGTTCATCTTTCCGGATACCGATTACCGGGCGTTTTGGATGGCGAACACTGCGATCCCGCTAACTCTTGCCTATATCGACGAGGACGGCGTCATCTTTGAGCTCCACGAGCTCAGGCCCTTTTCGCGGGCCTCGGTGCCGTCGAGCGAACCGGCGCGGTACGCGCTTGAGGTAAACCAGGGCGAGTTGGAGGATCTCGGGATCGGGCACGGCGATCGGGTGGAGCTGCCCGACGATCTCCCCGAACCGGAATAAGCACGGCTGCCGCACCCGATTGAGCTGCCCTTCCGGGTGGCCTGCCGGCGCGCGGACGGACGGGCGGACGGACGGGCGTGAGCCGTCGGCGCGGGCCGACCTACCTCAGTCTTCCCGTGTCTGTCGATCGTTCTCGGGCTGTGCTCCGGGGGCCTCCGAAAGCTCGGGAAACAGCTCCAGAACCGGTTTTTCCCCGGGCTCGTCGGGCTCGTTGACGAGCACCTCCACGCGGCGCTCAATGCGCGCGAGGTCCTTCTCCAGGCTCTTCGCGAGCCTGATTCCGCGTTCAAACTCCTTGACCGCTTCGTCGAGCGATATCTTCCCTTCGCGGATGCGTTCGCCGACCTGTTCCAGTTCCTCGAGACGTTCCTCAAAGCTCTTCATCGGATAGCTGCTCCTCGGTACGCGCCCTGACGGCGCCTTGTGCGAATCGAATTCTCAACGCCTCATCCGGCTCGAGAACGGCCGAGTTTGTGACGACCGCGCCGCTTCGCTGCGACTGCACGATCGAGAACCCGCGCTGCATAATCTCAAGCGGGGATACAGCCTCAACGTGTCGACAAGCGAGCTCAAGGCGGTGGCGGGTGCGTTCCAGGCGGCTTCTGGTCTCGCGCACCAACTCCTCCTTGGCGTCGTCGAGGCGCAGCTGATATGGCTGTACCAGGAAGCGGAACTCGCGCAGGAGGTTATCGGTGTGGAAGCGTTTGACGAGGTCACGCGCGTGCCGCCGGCGGTGGAGAAAACTGCGCGCGATCTCGTGCCCAAGGCTCATGACGCGTTGGTAGAGCTCCTCCCGCGGAGCGCTCACCGTCTCGGCTGCAGCCGACGGCGTCGGCGCGCGGTGATCGGCGGCGTAGTCGCACAACGCGATATCGACCTCATGCCCGACGGCCGAGATCACCGGCGTGCGGCAGGCGGCCACCGCCCGTACCACAGACTCTTCGGAAAACGGCAGCAGGTCTTCGAGGGAGCCACCGCCGCGGGTTACGATGATGACGTCTCCGAGGCGATGGCGGTCGGCGCGCTGAATCTGGGTCGTGATCTGGGCGGCCGCGGTGTCGCCCTGAACCGCGGTCGGCACGATCACCAGGTGGAGCCCTGAGTTGCGGCGCCCTAGAACCTGGAGAATATCCCTGATCGCGGCCCCGGTCGGCGAAGTGACGACCGCGATGCGCTGCGGCAGTAGCGGCAGGCTCTGCTTACGCTCGGGGTCGAACAGCCCCTCGGCGGCCAGACGCCGTTTGCGCTCCTCGAGTATGGCGAGGATGCGCCCGGCTCCCGCGAGCTGCATGCGCTCGACAATAACCTGATAGTTGCCGCGTTTAGCGTAAACTGTTACCGTTCCTTCGACCCGTACGAGCTGCCCGTCCTCCGGGTCAAAGGCGAGGGCGGCCGCGCGTCCGCGGAACATCACCGCCGAGATCATCGCGTCTTCGTCTTTGAGGGTGAAGTAGAGGTGGCCGGCGCCGGAGGCGCGGAAGTTGGAGATCTCGCCCTCGAGCGTTACATCCCCCACCTGGGTTTCCAGGGTGGTCTTGATCAGCTGGGTAAGCTCGCTGACTGTATAGGCCTTCGGCGCCATAAATTGCAGCGTAACGATTTGGCGTGATAAACTCAATCCACTCACACCGGCGCCGATAAGCATACTAAGTATCATGAAGACGATAGCCTGTATTAATG
>PUPD01000300.1 GCA_003552985.1 Spirochaetaceae bacterium | reverse complement strand
TCCTTCCACCTGCATGATATCGATGCCGTACTGCTCGCCACCGAGCTGAAAGGTAACCAATTGGAGTTTCTCTGCAGTTTCAGCCATCGGTCCTCCGTCGGCACAAGCATATCCGAGCCTCCCTCATTTGACAATAGAATCAAATGTTTCGGCCGCTGCGCCCTGACCCGTCGGCTGCCGCAGATAGTCCTTCTTCGCCCGATTAGTCGAACTGAAGTCCGCCGTTAAGATCGACGAGCTCGCCGGTGATGAAACCGGCCTGGGGCGATGCAAGGAACCGGACTACGTGTGCGAACTCCTCCGGTTCGCAGTAACGCTTGACCGGGATCTTCCGGATAACCGCGGCGCGCTGCTCAGCGGTGAGCTGCTCCTCAACCATCGGCGTGCGGACGTACGCCGGCACGATCGCGTTTACGGTAATGCCGGTCTCGGCCGTTTCGGCCGCTACCGAGAACGTGAGCGCGTTCAGCGCTCCTTTTGAGACCGAGTAGGCGGTGCCGGCGGTAATGCCTCCGCACTTGGCGGCGAACGAGCTCACATTGATAATGCGTCCCCAACCTTTGGCCTTCATCGGCGGCACGCAGGCCTGAGTCAGATAGAACGCTCCGTCGAGGTTCACCGCGAGCACGCGGTGCCATTCTTCGGCAGACGTGCTCATGAGCTTGTTGTTGGACAGAATCCCGGCATTGTTGACAAGGATATCAACCGTCCCGAACTCATTCTCAATCTGAGCCACCGCCTGCTTGCAGGCCTCCTCATCGGAGATATCGAACGCACACACGTAGGTCTCGGTCGGCAGCTGCGAAGCGCGCTCCTCCAACGGTTCGCGCCTGATATCCGCAAGGACGATGCGTACGCCGTCCTCTGCCAGCCCCTCCGCGGCAGCTTTGCCCATAGGCCCTGCCGCCCCGGTAATCAACGCTGTCTTCGTCTCGCTCATTGCGGTGTCTCCTGTTCGTTACGATGCTCGCGTCTGAGACGTTCGAGAAAGCCACTGTTACGCCGGCGACGAAACTCCGATTCATTCCGATTCGACCAGTCATAGAGACCGGCTCCGGTCTTCGACCCCAGATTGCCTTTCGCGATACGCGTCAGGACAATGCTCTGAACCTCGCTGGCGCTGCAGAGAGTCGGATAGAGATAGCTCTGCACCTTCTGGTGCAAGTCTAACCCACAGGAATCAAAGTACTCCATAGGACCGATCACAGCGAAGCGAGGCCCGAAACTGTTGAGCACGACGCGATCGATATCACCCGGTGTCGCGACACCCTCTTCGATAAGATACAGCGCTTCACGGTAGAGCGCGTGCTGGAGACGATTGCCGATATGACCGGCAATATCTTTCTTGAGAAAAACCGGTTCCTTGCCGAGACTCCGGATAAAGCGCTCCACGCGTCGTCTGTTAGGCTCATCCATTTCGGCGTGCGGAATGATCTCTACAAGTGGAACCAAGTACGGAGGATTCCAGAAGTGAGTCACTGCCATCCTGCTCTTGTCAGCCAACGGCGCAGCGATCTCCTGCGGAGACAACCCCGATGTACTCGAACACAGCAGTGTCCCGGGCCGGCTGTGCTGCTCCAGCTCCGCAAACACTGACTGCTTGACCGAAACATCTTCCGGCACGGCTTCGAACACCAGATCCGCCGGTTTCACACCGTCCGCAATACTGCTTGTACCGGACAGTCGATCGAGGGCCTGCCCCACCGATTGCTCGGTGAGAATACCCGCCGATTGAAGGTCTTCCAGGTCACGGCGCACGTTGCCGAGCCCTCGTTCGAGATCGGCCTGATCGATGCCCACCAGCGCCACCGTTATTCCATGCATGACAAGCACCGCTGCGATATCGGGACCGATCATGCCACACCCGATCACCGCAACTCGTTCGATTGCATCGCTGTCCATAGTAGTGTTCCGCCTCTCTGTATGGTCTCTGCCGTTGGTTAAGCGACCGCCGGCCTGCGTCGGCACCTATAGAAATGCTTTGTAAGGAATGTTCGGCTCGTCAGTGAAGAAGTCGAACGGCTGTCCCTGCGGATAGCGGTACCACATCCGGCCTTTGTCCTCCGGCCAAACAAAGCGAGCTCCTGTCTTCCAAAGGAACAGGCTGAACGGTAGATGCTCACGGTTGATGCTCCACAGCGTCGCGAGCTCATGCTCATCAGGCAGCTGATTGGTCCAGGTATCATGGTGAAACGGAATGAGAACCCGCGCATTCAAGGCTTCAGCTATTCGGAGACAGTCTGACGCGGGGACTTTGTCCATATTCCCCGGCGGATTGATCCCGTACGAAACCAAGCAAATGTCGATGTCGTAGTCTCTGCCGTGCTTGTAATAGTAGTTCGAGTAATGAGAATCACCCGAGTCATAGATGGTTCCAGCAGGAGTCTCGATCACGAAATTGACGGCGCGTTCATCCATATCGACCGGCATCTTATTTCGCAGGTCCCCCTCCGGGGGTGTCGTTATCAAAGCGGTCCGGTCAAACGATTCAACCGCATGAATGACAGTATCCTTTATCTTGTACTGGTCGCCCGGCTTCATGACCACACAGCGTTCGCGGGGAACTCCCCAGCCCACCCAGCGCTCAACACAGAGTTGCGGCCCTACGAACGGCGCATCGGTGTTCTGCAGAACCGCGGCAGCTACATACGGGCAGATATGATCGTCGTGAATATGCGTAGCGAACAGAGCGTCGATCTTGTTGATCTCGCCGATCGCGAACGGATCGATCACCATCGGGTACGCCCTGAGGTTCGGCGGCAGCGCACGCCCGCCTGTCATGCGCGTCATTTGAAAGTCTTTCGTCTCTTCAAACGGCGGCTCCTTGTGGGTCGAACGGCCTCGGCCGGCCCAGAAGTCGACAGCAAAGCTCGCCCCGCCTGCCGACTTGATCCACAAACCGGTCGTTCCCAGCCACCACATCGCGAAAGTGCCCGGCTTGACTTCGTGTTCCTCGATCTCTTCGTTTAACCAGGTTCCCCACTCCGGGAAGATGTCGGTTATCCAGCTGTTGCGTGTAATCCTGTTGGCATCGAGTGCACTCATTCATTCCTCCTCGGGTATCAATTACGTGAGCAAAGCTCAATTGGATTCTTGTCGATGCGGCGGCTGGTAGCCGCAGCGCTTCGTTACCTACCCTTTCACCGCGCCGGCTGTAAGGCCGCTGATCAGGCTGCGGGCGGCCAAAAACGTAAAGATGAAGGCCGGCAGTGCGATTACGGTCGCAATCGCGGTGATCGGCCCCCACTGTACACCGACGTCGGTGATATACATCGATACCGCCACCGGCAGAGTACGCGTAAATCGGTTCGTCAGCGCCAGACTCAGGACGAACTCGTTCCAGGCCAGCCGAAAGGTGAAGATCGCCGCCACAGAAAGCCCCGGAGCGATCAGCGGCAGCACGATGCGAGAGAAGATGGTGAACTCAGAACACCCGTCTATCTCAGCGGACTGTTCGAGTTCGCGGGGTACTTCCATCATGAACGCTCTGATTATCCAGATATTGAACGCCAGGTTCAGTGCGATATAGACTAGGACCAGGCCGAACCGGGTATTGATCAAGCCTAAGGTGTTCCATAACAGGAAAACCGGGATCACCAGAATGACCTCCGGAATCATCTTCAGCACCAGTGTACCGGCGACAAAGACCCGGCTGCCGCGAAAGCGAAACCGCACGATCCCGTAGGCGGCGAGCGCGGCGATCAGAACGCTGCCGACGGTCGCACCGAGTGCAACCTGCACGCTATTGAAGAAGAACCGCAGGAAGTTATCGGCGAACAACACCGTGACATAGCTGTTAACGGTGGGCACGAAGAACCACACCGGCGGAATCGCAAACGCGGCGACGCGCGGTTTCAACGAAGTAGTAATCATTAGGTAGATTGGAAACAGCACCACGACTGCGCCGGCGATGATCGCCAAATAGCGGGCGCCGACTAGGAGCTGTTTGCGTGTCTTGCTCGTCATACGGCCCCCTATTTTCTCTCCGCCCGCAGCGTGCGGACAACGAGCACCGAAGATAACAGCAGGAGAATCGCGAGCAGAATCACCGCTATTGCCGAAGCGCGCCCCAACCTCTGAGCCATAAAAGCAGTCTTATAGAGGTGCAGCGAGAGCACCTCGGTGGAGACACCCGGCCCGCCGTAGGTCATTACGTAGATCACGACCAGACTGCGAAACGCATCGATCAGCCGCAAAATCGCAGCGACCGCGATTATCGAAGCGATCGCCGGGAGCTTCACAAAAAAGAGATTCTGAAGATACGAGCAACCATCCATAATGCCCGCCTCGATGAGATCCCGCGACACCCCCTGCAACCCGGCCAACAGTATTAGAAACACAAACGGTGTCCACTGCCATATGTCGGCGATTATGACCGAACGCAGCGCCCACTCGGTGCTGTGCAGCCACGGTATCGGCTCCAACCCCAGACGCAGCAAAAAGTAATTCAGGATTCCGAACGACGGGTGGTACATGAAGCGCCAGATCAAGCCGACGACGACCGGTGCGATCATGATCGGGAGGATGAACAGCGTGCGGAACAGTCGAAGCCCCTTTATCCCTCCTTCCATCAGGAGGGCCAACACGAGGCCCAACAGCAGCTCGAATATAACCACGCTCGAGACGAAAACCAGCGTAACCTGAATACTGGTCCTGAAGTTGGCGCTTCCGAACAAGATCCGGAAGTTATCGAGACCGATAAAGACCGGATCACGCCCGACCGCGAAATCGCGCATGGCATATTCGAAGAAGCTCAGCCGGACTCCCGAAAGAACCGGGAAAACGAGGATGACAAGGATGCACGCGATCGCCGGCAACGTGAAAAGCCACGGGGTAACCGTTTTTCGTAATGCTGTATTCATTAACTCACCCCACCTAGGCGGGTCGGGACCGGGGTCCCGACCCGCGTTACCGTTTAATGCCGTCTACGAACTACTAATCCCACAGTGTTGGCAATCTTCAGTCGTAGTAGCCTGCGCGCTGCATGACATCCCGAATCGGTTGCTCAACGTCGCGCATCGCCTGCTCAGGGGTTTTGTCCCCAGTCAGCACCTGGTTGATCGCGATACCCAGCATCTCGTTGATCTCGCCCCATTCCGGAATGATTGGGCGCCAGTCGGGATTGGCATAGTGCAGCTGTTCCGCCAGCACCTTGAACTCCGGGAACCGCTCCTGCATTTCCGGATCGTTTACTGTGGAGTAGCGGACCGGCGGAGCACCGTCGAGCACCGCCCGGCGTTCAATCTCAGGGCTGGTAAGCCACTGCATCAGCAAGAACGCAGCTTCCGGGTTTTGTGAGTTCGACGGAATAGCAATGCCGAACCCTCCGGTCTGCGAGAGCCCGGTCCGGGCCCGCGGATGGAGCGCATAGCCGACCTTCCCGGTGATGGCGGAACGCTCCGGATTTCCGATCAAGCCGGTTATGACGCTCGCGTCGATATACATCGCGGTCTGGCCTTGCAGGAAGGCATTGAACTGGCCATCCTGGTCGAACGATGCGGTTCCCGGAGGACCGTACTCAACCATCTTTTTCATAAACTCGAGTGTTTCAATCGACTCGGGGCTCGTGAACGCCGGTTCCCAGTTCTCGTCGAAGACCGAGGCCCCAAACGGCGAGGCATGCAACAGCCAGGCATGGGTTGCCTGATGTCCCGAGGCCCCCCGCATCGCGAGACCGTAGACATCATCCACTTCTTCAGAGAAAAAGCGTGCTACCTCTACGACTTCGTCGTATGTCTCGGGTACGTCAATGCCATACTCCTCGAACAAATCCTTCCGATACGCGAGGAAGCTCGTCTCAGCTCCGAGCGGGATACCGTAGAGCTCCGCACCTTCACCGCCGAGGTAGATCTTATCGCCACCCACCAATCCGGTGTTCTCGACGTAAGCTCCAACCAGGTCATCAAAGTCGTAATCCGGCATCGCCAAATGCGGTTGCTCAAAAAACGGTTCCAGCGGCTGAATCAGCCCACCGTCAGCATACTCGGCCTTCCACATGACAACCATTGCAATCAGATCGTAATCTCCTTGCGGCTGGCTCATCGAAAGCACCTGCGAATCGTGCAGACGCATGTAAGCCATCTGATCGGTTTCAACGGTGATCCCGGTGAGCTCTTCGAACTCCGGAATCAGCGGTGCAACCGCGTTATAGGCCGCATGAGCCGGGAAGTTGAAGACAATCGTTTCACCTTCGAACTGCCGCCAGTCGAACTCCTCCGGCGCTACTCGATCGGGCGCTTCTTCCGCCTCCCGGGCCCCGCCGGCCATCAGTCCTGCAGCGACCACAACAGCCAAAACGAGCACGAGGAGTCTCGTCTTCCCACGTTTCTTTTTCACGTTGAACCTCCTTAGCGATGACATTCGACCGAGCCGAACAAACACCGCTATCGTCACAAGGGCTCAGCCCATCCAAGATTTATTCCACGTACTCAGCATACCGCCGAGCCGTTAGCTACCCTTTGCAGCCCACCCGCCCTCGTCGTGCGCTTCAAAACCGGCCGAGGTGGACGAATTCTCTGGAGAAACCGGCCGAAGGTGAAGGCGGAACTGGCGCGCATTTTCGTAGTGTTGTTGCAAAGCGCTGCGGACCGCCTGCTGGTCGCGCTTTCGAAGCGCATGTACGATCGCCTCGTGCTCAACGATGGCCTCGCGAAGCCGTTCCGCTACCTTCTCCCGACCGATGGTCTGTTCGAGCTCCTGGAAGAGATTAATCGCTTCGGAGGTGAGCATCGTGAGAAAGGCCTTCAAAGCGGGGTTATGCGAAAGCTCTGCGATTTTTAGGTGCAGAACCTGATCCTCATCGAAAGTGATGGTCCCGGTCGCGATCTTATCCTTGATGGTGAGGTGAACCTCTTCGAGCTCTTTTAGTTCGGTCTCAGCCGCTCGCTCCGTTGCCAACTCGGCCGCGTAGGCTTCCAACACAAAGCGAATCTCGTTCAGCGCCTCAAGATCCCTCGATTCGAGCCGGATCACATTTGCAATCAGCCCTTCGAGCGCATCCAGCCCAATCGCCGCCACGTAGGTTCCGCTCTGCGGGATTGTGCGCAGAATGCCGAAGCTCTCAAGCCGTCGGAATGCACGGTTAATGGTTCCACGGCTGATTCCGGTAGCCTCTTCTATGCGCTTCTCGGAAGGCAGCCGGTCACCGGGCTTCAGCACGCCGGTGTGAAGCATGTCCCTGATCTGCTGAATGACCTTATCAACCGGGTCCTCGAGCTCAATCTGCTGAAACTGTTTCAGGATGTCGTGATCTTTGCGTGCCACTTGTGGACAACCGTTTCCTCTGCTATTATCAACGAATATTAACAACTAGCAACTAGTTGGTAGTTGTTAGTTTAGCACAGTCTGGCAGCGTGTCAATCGAAATTTTTCGATTTATTGCGGGGGGCGAAACCAATGGAAAGTATCTGTATTCAACCCGATAACGGAGAGATAACCGACGAGCAACTCCGTAACGCCTTGTACGAACTGTTTGATGGTCTTGGCCCGCGCAGGCGGGTTGTTGCGGTCCCACCTGACATCACCCGCCTTCACTCACGAGCCGGACAGATCACAGAAACGGTCTTCCGGTATTATGGGGCCTCGCTGACGGATGTATTACCCGCACTCGGGACGCATCTACCGCTAACCCCGGAGGAACGAGCGCATATGTATCCGGGGGTGCCGGCCCACCTGTTCCGCACCCACAACTGGAGAACAGATGTCCATACACTCGGTAGGGTCCCACCGGACGTTGTCCGGGAGCTGACCGGCGGGGTTGCTGAGTTCGCGTGGCCTGCGGAGATTAACAGGCTCCTCGCTATGGGGGGACACGATCTGATTCTCTCTATAGGACAGGTTGTCCCCCATGAAGTGATCGGCATGGCCAACTACAACAAGAACATCTTTGTCGGAACCGGCGGGTACGAGTGCATTAGTAAGAGTCACTATGTAAGTGCTGTGTACGGCATCGAGCGCGTTTTGGGGCGGGCGGACAACCCGGTACGCCGGTTGATGAATCATGCTGAACGTGAATACGCTGCTGCCCTGCCCATCGTGTATGTAATGACCGTGGTTGGAACGCGCTCTGACGGCTCCACCTTTCTCCGGGGTTTGTTCATCGGCGATACGCCCGATTGCTTCGACCAGGCAGCTCAATGCGCACTTGAAACCAATGTGACACTGCTCGAGAGGCCACAGCGGAAGATCGTCGCTTATCTCGATCCTGAAGAGTTCAAAAGCACGTGGCTCGGCAATAAGGCAATCTACCGGACGCGGCTCGCGCTCGATGAGGGGGGCGAGTTGATCGTCCTTGCTCCCGGGGTGCAGCAGTTCGGCGAGGATCCGGAAATCGACCCTCTTATCCGGCGTTTCGGCTACTGCGGGCGCGAGGCGACATTACAGGCGGTTGCACAACACGAAGAACTGCGGGCGTCACTTGGCACTGCCGCACATCTGATACAGGGGTCATCCGAAGAGCGTTTCACAGTCACCTACTGCCCCGGGAAGCTGACACGCGCCGAGATCGAGGCAGTGGGTTATCGGTACGCCGACCTCAACACGATGATGAGACGCTACGATCCCAAACACCTCGTCCCGGGCGAAAACACCTTGCCGGATGGCGAGCAGATCTACTACGTTCCCAACCCGGCGCTAGGGTTGTGGGCTGAACGAAGCCGGTTCAGCTGAGTTTCAAACCACGCGCGCCGCTCCGTGACTTGAGGTGCGGACTCGGACCGCAGCGCCGGCGCCGAACACGCGCTCGATCTCATCGCTGTACGCCTGAAGCTCGTCGAGCGGCAGGTACACCTGAATGGTCCCGGCGAATCCACCGCCGTGCACCCGCCAGGCTGCCTGCCGTATTCCCCGAAAGCGCATGTAGCGCTCGGTCAGCGCCAGCGCCAGCGGAATACCCTGTTCGCGAGGCTCGTGTGGCGCAGCCGCATTTTGAAGGAGGCGCCAGGACGAGGAGCCTGACTCGCGCGCGAGCTTCAGATACTCGTCGATATCGCCTTTGGAAAGCGCGTCGTATTGCAGGCGCGCGCGCTCGGTCTCGTCAAAGAAGTGCAGCGCGCGGAGCAGCGCCCGATCTCCGCACCGTGCCCGTACTCGCTGAAGCTCGGCGAGCAACGCCTCACGGGTGACGTCGCGAAGCTGCCGCCCCCCGAGCTCGGCCGCCACAGCGCGCATCTCGCGCGGTACGGCGGCGTAGTCCTCGGTGAGATCGGCGTGGCTCCCGCCGGTGCTCACAATCACCACCGCCAGACCATGCTCCGCGAATCCTGTCGTGAGCCGATGGAGCTGCGGCGCATCGTGATCGGCAAGATCGATTCCGCTGATCCCGCCTCCGGCACAGGCAAGCTGGTCCATCAGGCCGCACGGCTTCCCGAAATGACGGTTCTCAGCCCGGCGCCCAATGCGCGCAAGCGTGACCGCATCCATGCGGCCTTCGTTGTAGACCGTATTCTGCACCTGCGCGAGGAGCACCTCAACCGCTGCGGAAGAGCTAAGGCCGGACCCAACCGGGACCAGGCTATGAAGATATGCATCAAACCCGCCGCAGTCTCCGCCCCACTCGCCAAGCGCAGCGCCAACGCCCCGCACCAGAGCCGCTATACTACCCTCTTCTTCCGGAACCGGATCGAGCGCTCTGAGATCAACCTCGCACTGTTCCGGATACCCCTCCGAAACCAGCCGAACGGTCTTGTCCTCACGCGGCCGAACAACCGCCACGCAGTCCAGGTGCACCGCGGCGGCAAGTACGAACCCACCGTTGTGGTCGGTGTGATTGCCGCTCAGCTCGGTCCGGCCCGGCGTGCGATAAATCTGCAGCCCACCACTGCCGGCCGCGCCTTCGGACCCGGTAGAAGCGCGGCCCTCGGCCTCCGGGGCCCGGTAATGCCGTCGGAATGCTTCGACACAGCGGGCATAGCGCTCCACCTGATGATCGAGCTCATCCAATGCATGGTCGCTTTGCCCGTAGAACCGCTCGAGCGCCCGGCGTAAACCATCATCGCGCAAAGGCTCAACCATCGATCCCCTCGTCAGTCAGAAGATAGTGTTCCTCTGCCTGTACCCGTAGTCGCTCGGCGGCAATCTCGGCGGTGATGTCGCGCTGCGGCATCGCCATGAGCTCGTACCCGACCATGAACTTCGGGACCGTCGCCGAGCGCAACAGGGGCGGCAGATAGATGAGCTGCAGCTGCCATTCGGCATGCTCCTTCCCATCGGTGGGCGCCTGGTGAATGCCCATTGAATACGGGAAGGCCGTCTCAAAGAGGTTGTCGTACTTGATCGTCAGCACCCGCATTGCCTCCGCCAGAGCGCTAAGCTCACGGGCACGGAGATCGGTAAGCCGTGGACGATGCTCGCGCGGTAGGATCATCGTCTCAAACGGCCACACCGCCCAGTAGGGGACGAGTACCACAAAGTGTTCGTTTTCATAGACGATGCGCTCCCGCCGCCCGAGCTCCAGAGCCAAGTAATCGAGCAGCAACGGCCGACCGTGCTGCCGGTGATAGGCGTGTTGGTGCTGCTGTTTCTTCGCAGGCAGCACCGGAACGGTTTCGTTGGCCCAGATCTGACAGTGCGGGTGCGGATTGCTCGCTCCCATCATCTGCCCTCGGTTCTCGAAGATCTGCACGTGCCGGATGAACTCGAGCTCGCCCAGCTCCCGGTACTGATCGGCCCATGTCTCGAGCACCGCGACGATTTCCTCACGCTGCATGAGCGGTATTGTGAGATCGTGACGAGGGGAAAAACAGATCACTTTGCAGATCCCGCGTTCGTTTTCGGCAACCAGCAGTCCCTGCTCGTCTTCTTCCCCCGGCTTGGTGTCCGGCAGAAGGGCCGAGAAGTCGTTGGTGAAAACGTAGGTACCGGTGTAGTTCGGATTGCGCGCGCCCCCGGCACGCTCGTTTCCGGGGCACAGGTAGCAGTTCGGGTCGTAGTGCGGGGGCTGTTCAGGCCGCGTTGAACCGCTAGCACCCTGCCACGGTCGCTGCGTGCGATGGGGAGAAACCTGCACCCATTCCCCGGTGAGCGGATTCAGCCGCCGGTGCGGCCTGCCGGTATCCAGCATCGTGAGCCTCCTGGTCCGAACTGCCGTCTTTCGGCAGTCAGTCTCCATCCGCCTGAAGCGTAAGCCGTTACGTCGGAACGCAGTATAGCACAGCGGTCACGGTTGTAAACCCGCCGTCCACGCAACTTCTGCAGCGACTTATTGGCACGCCGAGCTTGACCGGGCTTACGATCCGCACCTATACTGCTTGGGATGTCCCGCACACGCATGGATTTCGATTTTGACCACGTAGTCAACCGTCGTCACACAAACTCTATAAAATGGGACTTTCCGATCCCCGGCTGCCGCCATGAAGATCCTCTGCCGATGTGGGTAGCTGATATGGATTTTCCGGCGCCGCCAATGGTGCGGGAGGCAATTCAGTCTGTGGCCCAACACGGGATCTACGGCTACACGGGGCCGCCCCCGAGCTACTTTGAAGCGATCACCAACTGGTGCCGGCTTCGCTACGGTTACTCTCCCGACGAGTCCGCCATTCTCTACACGCCGGGGGTAATTACCGGCCTCAATATCGCGATTCAGACCTTTACCGAACCCGGCGACGAGATTGTGCTGCAACCGCCGGTCTATCCGCCGTTCTTTGCTTCTGTGCGGAACAATAACCGGCGGATCATCAACAACCGGCTGATTGCGGATGGAAGATCGTACAGCATGGATCTCGACCACCTCCGCAGCGCCATCACCCCGCGTACCCGCATGCTGGTTTTATGCAGCCCGCACAATCCAGTGGGGCGCGTATGGTCGGAGGCTGAGCTGCGCGCGCTCGGCGAAATCTGCCTGGAGCACGATCTGTTTGTGTTCGCTGACGAGATCCATGCCGATTTGGTATACCCTGAGGCGCGCCACGTCACGTTCGCCTCCCTGTCCCCGGAGCTTGCTGCGCGCACGATCACCGGCATTGCTCCGAGCAAGTCTTTCAATATCGCCGGGCTGAAGGCGTCTGTCATTATCGCGGAAAACCCGCGATTGAAGGCCGAGCTCGACCGCGCCCATCAGCGAATCTTCGGACTGTATAACGCCAACACCTTTGCGGTCACGGCGCTCGAAGCGGCGTATCGGCATGGCGCTCCGTGGTTGGATGCGCTGCTCTCCTATCTCGACGGCAATCGCCGCCGGGTAGCCGCGTTCGTCGAGGACCGACTGCAGGGAGTATCTACCACGCTGCCGGAAGGAACGTTCCTGATGTGGCTGGATTTCAGGGCCCTGCAACTTTCGCAGGCACAGCTGTGCGATGTGCTCTACAACACCGCCGGAGTTCTTCTGAACAGCGGTGCGGATTTCGGGCCGGGCGGCGAAGGCTTCATGCGCCTGAACATCGGGTGCCCGCAGGCACTACTGATGGAAGGGCTCAAGCGACTCGAGCACGGGTTGACACCCGGGTAGCGGTCACCGCTCCACCATTGGTCTCGGCGGCATAGCGCTTCAGGTGTCCGGGCACGCACGTTCGAGGCAGCCGGCAGTCTGTCACGGCAGACGTCTACTACCCGAACGCCAAACAGCAACGCAACCTCAATCCGATCAGCGACACCGGCGAGAGCCGTGAGGTATGAGGCCACCGTCGACGCTCGGACACACGAGACTCTCCAATGTGCGCTCCGTAATTATGCGATAATCACTGACTACACGGGCCGCATCTACTGTTCTCCGAGCCCCAACCGCGAACCTTCATTGCCGCTCGGCGGTGCGGATCGCAAGCCCGCCAAATACCGCTCGGCGGTCCGCCGGTGACGCATGGCGCGGGCGGGGTCGCGGTCGAGCTGCTTCACCAGCATACCTAGCCGCGGCTGGGCGGTGAACACGTCGCGGTGAAGACCAAGAAAGCGCCAGAAAAGCGCGGTCCAGGTGGTTTCCCAGTCGCCGCCAGCGAAGTCGCTCATCTTGCGAATGTAGTTGGCTCCGCTGACGTACGGCTTGCTCGCCATGATGCCGCCGTCGGCGAACTGACTCATCCCGTAGACGTTGGGCACCATTACCCAGTCATACGCGTCAATAAAGAACTCCATGAACCAGCTGTAGACCTCGTCCGGATGGATCTCACAGAGCAGCATCAGGTTCCCCAGCACCATTAGGCGTTCAATGTGATGGCAGTAGGAGCGCGTTATGACCCGCTCAATCACCCGATCCGCGGGCAGAAGCCCGGTTGTTGCGGTGTAGAACGCCGCCGGTATTGGCTCGGTATGGCCCCAGTAGTTGCTCGTGCGCTGGCGCACTCCGTGAAACAGGTAGATCCCGCGGATGAACTCACGCCAACCGATGATCTGGCGCACAAAGCCTTCAACCCCGGCGAGTAGCGGCTGTTCCACGCGCTCCAGCGAGACGGCTTCATCGAGGGCACTCAAAACCTGAGCCGGCGTGAGGAGCCCGGTGTTGAGCAAGGGCGTCAGCACCGAATGATACAGAACCGAACCTTCGGCGCAGATCGCGTCCTCGTAGGGACCGAACTGGGCCAGTCGCTCTTCGAGGAACTGCCGCAACCAGCGATCCGCGTCCGCGTGGGTGACCGGGTACCAGAAACTGTCGGTTGATCCGGGATTCGTGGGGAACTCAGCGCGAACCTGAGCCGCCGCCGCGATCACGAGGCCGTTTTTCGGGACTGCGGGTTCGGGCGGGGGCGCCGTGCGCGCAGGCCACGATTTTCGGTTCTCGGTATCAAAACTCCACCGCCCGCCGATCGGCCGGTTGTCTTTAACCAAAACTCCCATGCGTTTGCGCTGCGCGACGTAGAAGCTCTGCATGCGCACCGTGTCTGACTCGCCCAGCTGATCGCGAAGCCATGGTTCGGGCGAAACAAACATCGGGCTCCGATACCATCGCAGAGCGAGGCCGTGCCGGCCGGCGGCCCGCTCGATACGACGGCTGAGCACGTCATCGATTACGTCGCAGAGGTGCAACTCGCGCACCCCCTCCGCCGCGAGATCATCGATTTCGTCACCGATGGTGCGTTCGGGGTCATAACCGATCCGTTGCACCGTCACACCCGCGTCGCGCAGCAGTCCGGCATAGAAATCCATCGACGCCTTATGCAGCATCAGCTTATGAACGTGAAACCGCACCGGATAGTGACGATCACCGAAGAAAAGCGAGTCTTCTACCAGGCAGACCGGACGGTTCGGGGCGATTGCGACGTGGTCACGAAAAAGTTGGTGCGGAAACACCAGCGTGATCGATCGTTCGGTCACCGTGCTACCCCGTTGACCTGCCGGCGGTTGGCGGGGGATCAGTCGCGTAGGCTTGGATTGCACCGGACAGAGCACACGCGCTCAGAAAGGCTCCCTCGACGCGCCCGTCCGCGCACCAGTCACCGCAAAGCCCGAGCCGCTCCTGGGCGCTCCACCAGAATCCGTCGACCGGGTGGTTTCGCGACCGCGCGAAACGCCAGCGGTGCGCGGTCGCCCAGACCGGTTCGCGGTACCGCAGGCCAACCGTCTTGAAGAATGCCCAAAGCAGCTCCCGCTGCACCCAGTCGCGTTCCTGCTCCAGGTTTCGACGCGACCATTCGCCGCGCGCATGCAGAACCCACGTGTCAGCCGCGGGTCGCCCCGGTTTGGACGCGTTTCGGCCTATCCACGCGAGGGCACCCTCATCCACGAATGCACCGTCCCAGCCGAGATCGAGCGGAGGATCAAAAACCGCCATCACCGCCCAGCACGGATCGGTCTCCGCAGCCGAAAGCAGCTGCCGGGCGGCGGGAATTCCGTCACACAGCGCCAGTGCCTGTTCCGGCGGCAGCGTCAGCACCATCGCATCCGCTTCCCCCAGGATCGCCCCGTCCTCATCCTGCAGGCGCCATGATCCGTCGGAGCCGGTGCGCACGATCTCGTGCACACGTGTACCGAGCAACAACGTACCGGAACCGTCCTCTGCGAGATGCTTAGCAGGCTGATTCATTGCGGGCACCCCAACATAGCGCGACGTCGTTCCGCTGCCCGCCACCCAGCGGCCGTTGCGGATCGATCCAACCCGTCCATCCCACACGGCCGCAGTCCCGGCATCTACCCACCGGTCAACAACAGGGCGAAACCGTTGGTCCCGCGCGGTGAAATACTGCGCGCCGTGGTCAAACTCGTAGCCCTCGGCGCGGCGGCGACCCGTCCTACCGCCGATTCCGCGGCCCTTGTCAAAGGTGGTTACGCGGAACCCCGCCGTAGAGAGCTGCATGCGAGCGGTGAGGCCCGCGATGCCTGCACCGACGACGGCAATACGCTCGACTGTCCGATTCATTAGAGAAATATACTCACGGCGCGGCCGAATCTGTGCGTTTCTGCCTGCGCAAAGGGTTGCGGGCACAAAAAAAGCCTGGCGACGACCTACTCTCCCACCCCACAAGAGGGCAGTACCATTGGCGCAGGAGGGCTTAACTTCCGTGTTCGGTATGGGAACGGGT
>PUPD01000064.1 GCA_003552985.1 Spirochaetaceae bacterium | reverse complement strand
GCCGTTGGTGTTGGGGCCGGCGTTGGCCATGGAAAGCGTTCCGGCCGAGTCGTGGAGCAACTCGTCGTGGATTTCATCGGCAAATCGGTAGCCGGGACCGCCGCGCCCGTCGCCCTGCGGATCGCCTCCCTGGATCATGAAGTCCGGGATCACTCGATGGAAGGTGAGCCCGTCGTAGAACGGGCCGTGGTCGCGTGAGTTTTGAATGGTGCCTTCCGCAAGCCCCACAAAGTTCGTCACCGTGAGCGGCGCTTTTTGGTACTCCAGGCGCAGCAGGATACTGCCCTTTGAGGTTTGGATGACGGCGTAAAGCCCGTCGTCAAGATCATGCTGAACTGTCTCTCCGCCGCTGGTTGTCAACTCCACGGTAGCTCCTTGTGCCGGCCCGGCCGGTGTATCGCCGGAGGCGTTTTCGTTTGCCGACAAGAATCCGACGGACACGATCAGAACAACGACCGCGGCTCTCGATAATCTACGAAGACTCATGCGTGCTTCCTCCGTCCCGCTTGCCGGCTAAGATACCTGTATGTAGCACAATACGGCAAGCTTTGCTACTGCTTTTTGCTTCCCCACACGGCAAACACAGGGGTATACCACCGCACAAGCTCGAGCCTATGGTAGCATAAGATGTATCGGGATCTTTCTGCCGAAACCGGTGCCTACCCAAGATGCTGCCTCGATCGTTGATAGGAAGTTGAGTTGGGTTCTGTCGGCATGTAGGCCGGAGGAGGTCCGGCTGTTCGGCTCCGCCGCGACCGGCGGCATGACCGAGGCGTCCGATATCGATCTTGCGCTTCTGTTCAACCATGATACCGAGATTCGAGAAGCTCAATCGAAACTTGCGGCAACTCCGCGTCTCGAGAATTGGCCTCAGGATATAGTGTAGTTCCGCTTCGAGGAGTTCTATAAGCGGGCTGCGATCGGTGCATTGCCGATGATCATTGTGCAGGAGGGGAAGAGACTACACCCACACCCATAGGGAGAGCATAGATGAGTCCGAAACAGCAAGAGCGTAGATTTGATCCGAAATACGCCGACACCTTGCTCGAGATAGCCGAAGGGGATTTCCGAACCGCGGAGTTCGCGGGTGTCCGCCGATATGAAGAGGGAGCCATCATCTATGAGCCTGAAGATCTTACCGACGCTCACAGACTGACCGACCGAGTGATTTCCTGGGCTGCGTCGATCATTCGTTCTTAGGAGACCACGAACTAAACGTGCGATCGGTAGGCACTCGCTCCTCCGAGCATCAGTAACGCTGCGGCATTGCTGACGCCGCAACGCCGTGCTGCACGCTGTTTATTGGGTGCTCCTTTCTCTCGACAAACCGTTGCAAGGGTGTTCGCCGTCTTCCAGTCGGTTTGCGTCGTCGGGACGCGGTCAAGCGTCTCGGTGATGCGACGGACACTCGAGCGTTCCTGTCCACCGTGTGCCCCATTCCATAACTCGAGGATCACGATATTACATAGGACGGCCTGGCCCGTTTCCAACAAAGAGCCGGCTCGGGAACGCAATGTGCCGTTCCCGTCGGTGCGCAGCGCCCGCTCCTCGCGCAGCGCCCGCTCCGGCGTGAACCCGTGTGCCCCTGCTCTTTGACGCGGGCGCTTTGACACCTCCCGGAGGTTCTCGTACTGTGTTGCCATGACAGACCCAATGACCTTCCCGTCTCTCGATGAGATCAAGGCGGCGCATCAACGGATACAGCCGTTTATTCACCGCACTCCCATGATGAGCTGCGAGGCGATCGATCGTCTCGCCGGGTGCGAAGTTCGTTTCAAGTGCGAGAACTTTCAGAAAGTGGGCGCGTTCAAGGCGCGGGGCGCGGCCAATGCGGTAACCAAGCTTACCGCCGAGCAAAGGCGAAACGGGGTTGCGACGCACTCCAGCGGGAACCATGCCGCGGCTTTGGCGCGCGCGGCCACGGTCGCCGGAATTCGTTCCTATATCGTGATGCCCTCCAACGCCCCGGCCGTAAAGAAAAAGGCGGTGGAGGGTTACGGCGGCGAGATCATAGAGTGCCGGCCGAACCTACAGGCGCGCGAAACCACCCTGCAGGGAGTCCTCGAGAAGACCGGGGCAACCTTCATCCCACCCTATGATTTCATGGATGTGGTGGAAGGGCAGGCCACCTGCGCGCTCGAGATCTTCGAGGAGCGCGTTACGGCAGATGAGCCCGTACCGTTTGATGTGGTGATGGCGCCGGTTGGGGGAGGAGGACTGCTCGCGGGTACCGCGCTTCTCACGAACTACGTTTCCCCCTCAACCACGGTGATTGCGGCCGAGCCGGCCGGGGCCGACGACGCGTACCGCTCGTTTCATGCCGGAGAGCTCATTCCGATCGACAAGCCCAACACCATTGCGGACGGCCTGCTGACATCGTTGGGGAAGATCACCTTTGCCGCGATTATGAAGCACGTGGACGACATCCTCACGGTCTCGGACGAGGAAATTGTGGCGGCGATGCGTATGATTTATGAGCGCATGAAGATCGTCGTTGAGCCGAGCTGCGCGGTTCCGCTCGCGGCGTTGCTCAAGCACAGCCCGCGCTTCGTCGGACAAAAAGTGGCGATCATCCTCTCGGGAGGCAATGTCCACCTGAACAAGCTCCCGTTTTGCTAGGTAGCTCCACCGTGCTTGGCTCGGTCCCGCCTCCGTTAGGGCGGGGGTGGGGTGAGGGCATCGGGGCGTGGGGCGCAAGCGTTGTGCTTCGAGGCAGTTTCGAGTACGGTTGATGCTATGAATAACGTAACTTTGCTGGACGGCGGACTGGGTCAGGAATTGAATCGGCGGTTTGAGCGACCGGCGCACCCATTGTGGTCGCTGCAGGTGATGCGCGAAAGACCGGATCTGGTGCAGACGGTGCATGAGGATTTCATCAAAGCAGGCGCGCAGGTGTTAACGATCAACACATACACCGCGACGCCGCCGCGGCTCGCGCGGGATGGGGATGCGGCGTGGTTTTCGCCGATGCAGGCCCAGGCGTATGCGTTGGCGGATGCGGCCCGTGAGGCGACCGGCTGTCCGTGGGGGCCGGTTCGGTTGGCCGGTTGCCTGCCGCCCTTGGTCGGCAGCTACAGCCCGGAATCAGCTCTATCCGATGCGGAATGTCGCGATCATTATGCGGCGATTGTAGCGGCCCAACCGGAGGTGGACCTTTTCATCTGCGAAACCTTGCCGTCGATCCAAGAGGGTGTCTTGGCAGCAGAGGCGGCATTGCAAAGCGGAAAGCCGGTGTTCTTGAGCTTTACGGTGAGCGACGATATCCGGCAGACGCCCCAACTGCGCTCGGGAGAGTCGGTTGAAGCCGCGGTTGAAGCGGTGAAGGAGCTCCCTCTTGCGGGTCTGCTGCTCAATTGCTCGACTCCTGAGGCAATCGAACGTGCACTCTCGACACTGGCCGGAGCCGGGGTTCCCTTCGGCGCCTATGCAAACGGGTTCACCTCGGTGGAGGCCCTAAAACCGGGTGGTACCGTGGACGTTCTGACCGCGCGGAAGGACCTCGACCCCGAGGCCTATGCGACCGCTGTGGGGCGATGGTTGGAGCTTGGCGCTACCCTGGTTGG
>PUPD01000202.1 GCA_003552985.1 Spirochaetaceae bacterium | reverse complement strand
GGCGGTGACGCGCATGGTGTACTCCTCGGTGATCGGGAACCGGAAGCGCAGATTCGCGCGCGGCACCTCGAGCAGCGCCGGCCGCAGGCGCATCCCGGCCGGCGAATGGTCGTCGCCGAGGGTGGTGCGAAGCTGCAAGCGACCCTGCACCGGTTGGCCGCGGGGCGAGCGGAAATCGATCTGGCCGCGCGCAAAGCTCGCAAGCCCGAGCTCATCGCCGGTCCAGACCAGCGTCGCAAAGGTGTCGAGCTCGCTCTGAACCCGCGTATCGGCTGCCGCGCCGGCGGGAAGCAGGAGCCCAAGCAGAACCGCGAACACCAGCGCCGCCACCCGGACCGGGATCCGGACCGGACCCGAGACCGGACCCGCGAGCGCAACCGGAACCGGAACCGGGAACAGCCGGCTGTCGGCGCGGCGGTCACGGAGCGGGGTCGGCGCTTTGATCGTCACCATGTGAGCTCCTCCAGCGAGAAGATGCCGCGCGGCAGGTCAATGCCGATATCAACCTTGTTCAGCGCCATCTCGGTTCCGCTCGAGCGGCGCGTCTGGTCGGTTATGCGAATGCGCGACGGAAACTTATACTCCCCCTGCTCCTTGGTCTCAAGCACCTCGGTGACCTTCAGCTTGCGCCCCGCGCGCGCGTACTGCTCGCTCTTTCGAAGCACGAAGTCCTCGCTATCCACCCAGTAGATCTGCTTGGGATAGGCGACGTTGGTGCTGCGGGCGCTGAGCTCGATCTTGTAGGTGGGACGGCCGTTCACGCGCTCTTCGCCGCGCAGCGTGAAATCATAATCGTCGGCGAGCCCGCGCCCGCCGGTCATGTCCTCGTATGAGATGTCCGAGCCGAGGAGCGAGTCGCGCAGGGCCGAGCCGGTCAGCCTGATCGTCTCGCGCGCATCGGGATAGTAGAGGTAGAGGTCATCGTCGCGGCGCAACACGCGCTGACCCTCCTCATCGCGCGAGGTGAACTCCAGCAGAAAGCGTTCCGCCCCCTCGGTGTGGGCTATGAAGGTGCTCACCCGGTCTCCGAACCTGTCGGTGATGACCATCTCGCCCTCGATGTAGCTTGTGGGATGCGTCTGGTTCGCTTCCATCCGCTCGATGATCTCGTCGGCGCTCAACGCGAATGCCGACTGAGCCGCCGGTCCAAGCCCGAGCAGGAGCACGAACGCAAGCGCGAAAAGCGGACGCAGCGCCTTCAACGCGGATACCGCGCGGGCCGACCACGGCGCCTGCGAGTCAGGCAGTGCACAAGCTGTCCATGGAGCGCCCCACGCACGTAGTGCACGGGCTGTTCGCAAGGCGCCCGCCGGACGCGGCGTGCCGGACGCACGCATAGCCCGCGCCCGCGGCTCCTGCCGTGCGCGCTGCTCCTTCGGTTGCAGCGGTCGATGCGACGCCGGGCCTGCCGCGCGCCGGCTTCTGAGACTGTTGCCGTTGGTTCGGTCGAGATGTTTAGGGTGTATCGATCTGTGGTTCATTCCTATGCTTCTCCTTAGCATCTGAAATTGTGGTGCGCGTGCCGCCTCTACAGCACGGCGCGCGGGCGCCGCGCTCTACGAGCGCAGCGCTTCAACCGGTTGTAACGTCGCCGCTCGCCGCGCGGGGATGAACGAAGCGAGCATCGCAACAGCCAGCGAATAGAAGAAGGTCAGCACGGTCGAGCGCCAGTTGAGAGCCGGATACAGCATAGTAGACAGATCCATATCGACCAGCTCCATCTGCGCGCTGAAGTCTATGCCGGTATGCTGAAGCGGCAGCGCGATCGCCGAGCCGAGGAGCACGCCGGCCAGCGACCCGGCGATCCCGAGGTAGGTGGCCTCGGTGAAGAACAGCCGGATGAGCTCGCCCCTACGCATGCCCATCGCCGCAAGCGTGCCGATCTCGCGTGTGCGCTCATGAATCGTCATCATCGTGGTGTTAACGATCACGGTGCTGCCGAGCAGGAAGAAGAACAGCGCGATGATCCGATACACGACATTGGCGACCTGCAGATACGCATAGCCGCCGCTGACTTCGCTCCACGGAGTCACGTTCATGCCCTCAGGGCCGCGCTCCGCGGTCTCGGCGGCCACCGCGTCCACAAGCGTCTCGGTACGCACGCCTGCCCCTTTGATCAGAAGCTCGGTTGCCGCATCACCCATGCGCATGTAGTGCGCCGCGCGCTCGATCGGGAGCAGGAAGGTGCTGCGGTCGAGCTGTGCCACCGGAAACGCCGCGATGCCGACCACGTCTACCGTGAAGGCGTTAGAGGTGCGCACGCGTGTCTGGGTCAGAAAGGTGACGCTGTCGCCGATCTGAACGCCGAGCTCGCGTGCGAGCCGGTTTCCGAGTATGGCCTCGGTGCTGCCGGGCTCCGGAAGCCGCCCTTTGACCACGATCCCCTCGAGGTCGTCCTGATAGCGGCGTTCGGCGGTGATATCCATACCGATGCCGCGCGCGCTGATCTGCCGCTCACCGCGAAACGAGACCGAAGCAATCGTAATCCGCGGACCCACCACCGATACTTCCGGCAGCGCTACAAGCCGCTCGGTGAGCGTGCGGTACTCCGGGACCACATACTGCACCGGATTGAGATACTCGTAGCGGTCGTACTCCGCGTTCCGTACGCGCACCTGGCCGGTCTCGTAGTTCCAGGCGTTGTGACGAATGTCCTCGCGAATGCCCTCGAGCAGCGCGAAAAGCAGCGTGATGGCGAGCGCCGCCACCGCCACCGCGGTGACCGAAAGCAGACTCCGGCGCTTGTTCCGAAAGATGTTCCGCAGTGCAATAGTCGCCAGTTTCATAAAGGTATCCTCAGCTTCCTTTCAATCAGTGCTGCCGCAGCGACTCGGTCACGCTGCGCTTCAGAATGCGCCGCACCGGGATCAAGGCGACCACGCCGGCCAGCGCCGCCGCGCCGATCGCCGTAGTGAGCATCGTTTCCGGATTCCAAACCCCGTACACTACCCCGTCGAAGCGAAAGTCCATCTCTACTCCTTCGAGCATCGCGGAATAGTCGATGCCGTACGTCGCGAGGTAACCCACCAGCCCCGCCCCTATGAGCAGCCCGATCGCGCCGCCAAGTAACCCGATCCCGGCCGCCTCCAGCACGAACATCGAGCGGATCTCGCCGTCGCGCATCCCAATCGCCCGCATCATGCCGATCTCGCGCTCGCGCTCGAGCACCGCCATCAGCATCGTGTTCGAGATACCGACGATCGCGATCACGCCGAGCAGGAACAGAATCACGCCGAACGCAGCCTCCTGCAGCTCCATCGCCGCAGCGAACTCAGCCGTCATGTAATCAAAACTGAGGAGCTCCACCCCCGTAGCGGCGCCGTGATCCTGCGCGCCTGATTCACCCGGGACGTCCCTGTTGTTGTCGGGGTCGGGGCCATCGCCGCCGGCGGGTTCGAGCGTGATGCCCGCCTGCGCGAGCGCTGCGCGCACCGGCTCAAGGTCGGCTGTTCCGGGCACGGCTTCAGGCAGCGCCAGATGGACGGCGGTCACGGCACCCTGCATCTCGAGGTACGAATCGGCTATCTCGAGCGGCATGAAGACGGTGCGCCGGTCGACGGTGGGGTTCGGGGTCTCATAGATGCCGACGATGTCGAGGTCCATGATTTGATGAAACCCATCGCGCGTGCGCGTGGTGATCGTAACCGGGAAGCCCACCTCGGCCCCGAGGCGCTCGGCGAGCCAGCGGCTGATGAGTAGCCCGTGCTCGTCAGCCTCAAGGTATCGGCCCTCGGTCACGGCCTCGTCGATTCGGAACACACGGGGGTCGCGCTCGGGGTTGATCCCATACATGCTGAGATGAGCCGAACCATCCTCTGGATACGGGTCGTAGTGGACGATGAGCTCGCCGCGAAAGCCGACGCGGGGGGCGGCGGCGATATCGGCTGCATCCAGCGCATCGAGGATAGACGCCGGGTCTTCGATCAGAATATCGAGCGGATACTGCTCGCGCTCATCCCAGTACCCCTGCCCGGTGAGCGCGGCGCTTCCGGTCTCATAGTTTGCCAGGTTGCGGTCCCCCTCGGCGATCAGGCCCTCGAGCAGCGAAGCCATGGCGACGAAGATCGCCACGCCGAACGCGATGGCGCTTGCGGTAATCATGGTGCGCCTGCGGTAGCGCGTGAGGTTCTTGGCAGCGAGCCTGATGAGCATGCGCGGGCCGGCGTGCGGTCGCCGCTTTGGTTGGAGGTCGTCCTGGACCGGCATCACGCGCTCCTCCTGACCTCGTCGCTCTCGATCAGCCCGTCGTGCAGCCGGCAGAGGCGGTCGGCATAATCCATCACCATCTGGTCATGCGTGGAGAACACGAAGGTGGTACCGATACGCTGATTGATCGATTTCATGAGCTTGAGGATTGCCTCGCCGGTTTCCGAGTCCAGGTTGGCGGTGGGCTCGTCGGCAAGCACGATCAGCGGATCTTTCACGAGCGCGCGCGCGACGGCGACGCGCTGCTGCTGGCCTCCGGACAGCTTTGCCGGACGCCGGTCCTCCATGCCGGCAAGCCCCACCTCCGTGAGAATCTTCGTGGTGCGCTCGCGAATCTCGGATTCGGCGAGACCCAGCAGCGACAGCGCCATTGCAACGTTCTCGTAGGCGGTCAGAACCGGTATGAGGTTGAAGCTCTGAAACACGAAGCCGATCTTCGCGCGTCGAATCTCGATCAGGGCTCTGGAGCTCACGCCGTGCGCCCCGTTGATGCGGTCGCCGTCGATACTGAGGCCCCCGGAATCAGCGGTGTCGATGCAGCCAATGACATTCAACAGCGTCGTCTTTCCGGAGCCCGAGGGGCCGGCAATCGAAAGAAACTCGCCTTTGGCGATATGGAGGCTGACGCCGCGCAGCGCGCGGACACTCGTTTCGCCGTCGATATACTCCTTGTGAATATCGGTGACGTTTATCATCGGGATCGCTCCTTTTCTTTTATATGGCGGTGTATCTGATCCAGTAGCGGCTGGGCTCCAACGCTGATCGTTGGGTTTTCAAGGCCCAGCAGGCGGTTAATCGAGTGCTCGAGCATCGCGATCATCTCGGCGTAGTCATAGAGCTTCGTGGGCTCTTCGAGCGACTCGGCGATCAGCCGGCTCTGCGACGCTCCGATCCCCACGAAGAGCGACAGCAGAAACTCGCCGAAGCGCTCGCGGTACGGCGTGTGGAACACCCCGGCGTCAATCCCGTCGCGGATGACGTCGTTCAGATAGGGCCCGAGCAATGCGATTGTGTTCGCGAACATACGCCGCAGAATGAGGGCGTTCTCCTCGCGGTAGAGCGCCATGACGGTAGTGACCAGGAACTCTATCTGAGTTGATTTCCAGGTGGAGCTTATGTCGAAATACGCCTGCATCCTCGAGACGGGGTCGAGGTCGGAGCGCGCGGCGATTTCGTCGTACAGCGGTCGCAGTGTTTCGAAGCGCGAGGTTACCATCGCCTCGGCGAGCTCGTCCTTGGATTTGAAGTGGTGATAGAATGTGCCTTTGGCGATTCCGGCTTCCTCGATGATCTCGGCGATCGAGGTTTTGTGATATCCTTTTTCGAGAAACAACCGCTCGGCTACCGATATGATCTCCGCCTGTCTTTCGTCTGCAACCACGATGTCACCTCGCTGTTTGGCTGTTGTGCTTTGTTGTGCCGCCATCTCTGTCGACCGACGGTCGGTCTAAGAGTGGCTTCAGGTACACTATAGACCGACCGTCGGTCGATGTCAAGCCTTTTTTAGTGGTGCGAAGCTTGTTGCACGCTTAGCCGAAACTCTTTTCCTCGTAACAATTAGGTGGGTCCAAATGCGCATTCGGAGGAAAACGGCCCGGCGGCAGGCCTAAAAGCTGCCGGCGCAATCAGTTGCGCCGCAGGGCCGCCACAAGCTTCGTACCAGTAACTGCTGCTACCAGGCTTTCCGGGCACGCGAGCTCGGCCCCGTGGGGGCCACCCCGACGTCGGGCCACGCCGGGGGGAGGGGTGCGACAACTGTTATGAGCCCTTTGGCTGGGAGCGCTGATCGATTGGAACGTACTGCTCGTTGAGGGTGCCGGTGTAGATGGCTCTGGGACGGAAGATCCGGTTGTGTTCCAGATACTCCATGACGCGTGCGCACCAGCCGGCGACGCGCGACACCGCGAAGATGGTGGTATACAGGTGAGGGTCGATCCCCATGCTGCGGTAGACAATCCCGGAGTAGAAATCGACATTGGGGAAAATCTTCTTTTTCTCACTGAGTGCCGCGACCACTTCGCCTTCGAGCTTCGATGCGGTCTCGTACAGCGGCTTCAGGTTGTCGTCTGCTTCGGCGAGCATCGCGGAAAGCGGTCCGAGCACCCGCGCCCGCGGGTCGTAGGCCTTGTACACGCGATGACCGAAGCCCGGCACCTTGCGGTGCTCTTTGATGGCGCGCTTATACCACTCGGTGACGTTCTTCGGGCTTCCGATCTCCTCGAGTACTTGCACGACCTCGACGTTGGCACCGCCATGCAGCGGACCGCTGAGTGCGGCAATGCCGGAGCCGATTGCGAAGTAGACGTCCGATAAGGTGGAGGCAACCACCATCGCGGCGAAGGTGCTTGCGTTCATGCCGTGATCGGCATGCAAAATCAAACAGACGTCCATCACGCGTTCCTCGAGCGGAGTCGGCCGGCGTCCGGTTAGCATGTACAGGTAGTTTCCGGCAAGGCTCAGATCCGGGAGTGGCTCCAGCGGCATGCGCCCTTGTCTAATTCGTCCAATCCCCGCAGCCACGCTTGCTACTCCGCCGATCAGGTTGTAGCAGCTCTCCATCTCCTCAGAGCTGATCAAATCCGAAGGCGCCGTCTCGGGGCGTGAGAAGATGTGCCGGATGAACTCGAACACCGACCGCTTCTCACCCTTGGGAGGTGTCTCCATCGGAATCGAGTCGTCGTCGGTCGCGATATGATCCTTGGCTTCAGCGAGAAACGTGTCCTGGTCCCGAAAGGTCTGCTTCTGCCGCATCAGGTTGGTCCCGAGACGCAGCGCGGCCATCGGGAGCATCTCTTCAACCGGAAAGGTCATCAGCAATCGGTGTGTTCGCGGAATCAGCATCTTGCGCTTCAGCAGGGCGGTGAACTGCGTCAGCTCAGCGGTGCTCGGAAGGCGCCCATGCAGCAGCAGATACGAGGTCTCCTCGAAGGTGGAGTGAGCACAGAGATCGAAGATGTCGTAGCCGCGATAGATGAGCGATCCTTTAGTGCCGTTTACGTAGCCGATCTTCGTTTCGGCCGCGATGGCTCCTTCCAGTCCCGGGCCTACGGTGCATTGCACCGGCCAGTCTACCGCGCTGGTGAGCTCGGGTTCCGGCTCGCTGTCGGTTTCACGGTAGGCTTTCTCTTTGGCCTGTAGGATCACCTCAGTTACCCGGTCGAGCTCGGCGCGTTCTTTCTCGGTTAGCTTTCGTGTTCGTGTTTGCTCCATTCAGTACCCTCCTGCGGATGACGGAATGTTAGCACGAAACGCGGTTCAAGCGCGATGCGCTCGGTTCAACTATCGCCCAGCCGAAAACCCAACGCGCTTCACCTATTTTGCCCCTAGAATCTGGTGCGAAGCTTGTTGCGCGGGTGCCCCGAACTCCTTTCGCTTCAAAGATTAGCCGCGTACGAGCTCGGTTCGAAGAAATACGGGCTGCTATGGAACGTCTAAAATCTTTCACCGCAAACAAGTGACTTCCTACACTGCAACAAGCTTCGTACCACTCCGAATTCTTCACATATCCCTGATGGTATTCCGACGCTGTTTAGACCTTCCTCGTGTATTGTTTATTGTGAAAGCTTGACAAGAACTCAGGCTTTCAAGGAGGGAAGAGTCATGAAGAAGCTACTTACTTTAGGATTCATCGTTTCGGCACTTGCTCTGGTGTTTGCCGCGTGTGAACCGGTTGACGAGGAGATGCTGGAAGAACTGGATGAGGATCCCATGATGGAAGAGGAGTTCGAGAACGAGCTCTAATTCAGCTTACTACCCAAAAGCTTTCACAAGCCCGCCGAGCATTGCCTCGGCGGGCTTCTCTCTTTTTGTGCGCCGGCAGGGCGCGCTGCTTCTGAGGTCTGAAGATCACGCATGATTTGGGAGCGGGGGGTCAGGCTCCGAGGTCGACCGGAAGGTTGTTCCGGCGGGACTGCAGCTCGACCGGCTTGCCCGGTTCCAGAGTGATTTCGCGATCGTCCACCGTGATTGTCAACGGTTCACCGCTCACCGCCTCGAAGCGATAGCTCTCATGGGTCAGATCCACGATGAGGTGCGTGTTGTGAAAGCGCAGAGGGAAACGCAGGCGGTGCCAGCTCGCCGGGACGCGCGGCTCGAAAGAGAGCCGGCCCTGGAAATCGCGCATGCCGCCGAACCCGTAGGTGAGCGCCATCCAGACCCCGCCGGTTGAGGCGATATGCGCGCCGTCGACCACATTGCCGGCGACATTCGCCAGGTCCATCAGCAGCGCATACTGGAAATACTCGAGCGCCTTCTGCTCGTACCCGATCTCGGCGGCGAGAATCGACTGCACGCAGGCCGAAAGCGATGAGTCTCCGGTTGTCAGCGGATCGTAATAGTCGAAGTTTCGGCGCTTCTGCTCGAGGGAGAACTCGTCGCCGAGCAGCACCATCGCGAGCACCACGTCGGCCTGTTTGATCACCTGATGGCGATAGATTACAAGCGGATGATAGTTCAGCAGCAACGGATAGTGCTCCACCGGCGTGTTCTTGAAGTCCCAGACCTCTTTCTCGAGGAAGTTCGCATCCTGCGGATTGATGCCCCGGTCCGAGTCGTAGGGGATAAACATCGCGTCGGCCGCCCGGCGCCATTCGATCGCCTCATACTCTTCCAAGCCGGGTTCGTGCACCAACCGGAGGTAATCCTTCGGTCGCTCCTCGCGCATCCACGACACGACTTCCTCGGCGTAGCGCAGGTTGTTGCGCGCCATCAGATTGGTAAAGGCGTTGTCGTTCACCACCGTCGTGTATTCGTCCGGCCCGGTTACGCCGTGAATGTGGAACGACCCGCTGTCGGGAGCGAAGAACCCGAGCCCGGTCCACATCCGCGCCGTCTCTACCAGAATCTCGGCGCCGACCTCACACAGGAGGTCGGTGTCACCGCGGACCTCGACGTAGCGTTTGATCGCATAGGCGATGTCGGCGTCAATATGGTACTGCGCGGTGCCGGCGGCGTAATACGAGGAGGCCTCCTCGCCGTTGATCGTGCGCCACGGGAACAGCGCGCCGTGCTCGGAAAGCTCGGCTGCGCGGTGGCGGGCGCGATCGAGCATTGAATGGCGAAAGCGCAGCAGGTTACGCGTAATGCGCGGCGCCGTGTAGGTGAGAAACGGCGCGACGTAGATCTCGGTGTCCCAGAAGTAGTGGCCCTCGTAGGCCTGCCCGGTCAGCCCTTTGGCCGGGATCCCGGTGGTTTCCGCGCGCGAGGCTGCCTGGCAGAGCTGGAAGAGGTTCCAGCGGATCGCCTGCTGCACTCGCGGCTCGGCATCCACCACCACGTTGGCCCGCTCCCAGAAGCGGTCGAGAAACGCTTCCTGACTGCTGACGAGCGAATCGTACCCGTCGCGCACCGCGCGATCAAGCGCGCGTATTGAACGGTCGACGAGCTCGGCAGCGGGAACCGAGCGCGAGGTATGGTAGGTGAAATACTTCGTGATCCGGACGGGCACGCCGGCATAGGCGTCGATCGTGAACACCACCTTGCCGAGGTCTTCCTCCCAGGAAGTCTGCGCCTGCCAGGGATTGTCAGTCTCAATGACATGATCAATCCCCACGCCGAGCGCCATGCGCGAGTTGGAAGTGCGGTAGCCGATGACCACGCGGTGGCTCTCCGCTACATGTGTCTTCGCGTTCAACACGCGGCGTTCGAAACGCCTCGGCTGCCGCGGATCGTTGACGCCGTTGCCGCTCGGCTCGTCAATCGGGCGCGAGTCCTGCCGGTTGAGCAGCTGCGAGGAAATCACCACCGGCGCGTCGGTATCGACGGTTACCTCATAGTCGATGGCGCCGATATGCCGCTGATCGAAGGAAATAAGGCGACTTGAGCGCACGTGCACGTGCTTGCCGGAGGGGGCGGCCCAGTTAAGCTCGCGTGTGAGCACTCCATCGTTGAAACAGAGCTCGCGGCGGTACTCGGTAAGGCGTGCGGTAGGTAGAAACAGGGGCTCGTCGTCGACGTAGAGCTTCATCAGCGTTGCGTCGGGGCAGTTTACGATGGTCTGGCCGGTACGCGCAAAGCCGTAAGCCTCTTCGGCGTGGACGATCGGCCAGGTCTCGTGAAAGGCGTTGCAGAAGGTGGCTGGTTCTATTGCCGGGCGCCCCTCTTCGAAAATCCCCCGAATCCCGAGAAAGCCATTGGAGAGCGCAAAGATCGTCTCGGCATTACCCATCCAATGCTTCGAGTACTCGGTCTCGACTATACCCCACTCGTCGGCGGGGTATAGATGCTCCGGCAATAGGTGCAGCTTGCGTGGAATCATCGAAACGGTCTCCTTGCGCTCCCTAGGTATCTTGTCGGACGGTTGGAGATCGGGATAAACGAATTCCTGTGCCTACAGCAGCTGCTCATACTCTTCGATCGAGGCGTCGGACAGACAAGCGCTGATAATGCGCTTGCCGAGCGGCAGCAGGTCCTCGCTGTAGAACTTCTCTACCTCGGCGTAGAAGAAGTCCTTGAGGATCTGCGCTCCGGCGTCGTAGCCTTCTTTCCCGACCTCGAGCTGTTCCTCCACATCAAGGAGCCCCTTCGGCAGTTGCTGTCCGTTTACCTTGAGGGTTGCAATGGTATAGCCGAGTAGCGGGCAGCGTGCCGGCGGGAGCTGTCCCGGGCGAAACCGGACGCCGCCGCGGCGCGCAAGGTACTCGCGACCGATCCACTCCGGTTGAAAACCCACTTTGTAGGCCCCGATGTACTGGTTGGGGATCAGCACATACTTGGTGCGCGGCGAGCTGCGAATCTGTTGCAGGAGCAGGTTGGCCTGGCGCACCATCTCGCCGGTCGCAAACGGCCAATAGGTCCCCACTCCCTCGCTGGTGAGCCCCTCGGAGGTTACGATGCTCGGGTTCGAGTGTCCGCGGGGCGCCGCAAGGCGCCACAGCCATGCGAGCGCCGGCGGGAGGACGTGCAACATTCCGATGATGCCGTAGTTGGGGTTGTCGCGCGTACACGGCGGCGTGCGGACGCCGAAACTGCGGAGGTCTACCTCGATCGGGTGATTGACGGTGTTGGAGATGAAGTGCCGCGGCATGATCACCCGCGGGTTAGGGCACGGTTTGCCGGGCTCATCCATGGTGTGCTCCCACGGGAGGCAGGTAGCTCCGGGCTGCCCGTCGAGGTTAAGGAAGACCAGCGGCGCGGGCGGGTTGATACAGAGCCGCTCGAGCGAGGGCTCGGTGCCGTAATCATCGAGGTGATCGACGCGGAGAAACCAACCGGCCTCGGCGTCCTCGATCACGAGCTTGCTCTCGCTTTTCTGCAGATAGGGCGGGGCAAGCGCCATGTCGTCGGCGATGGGGTGTAGCTCGCAGGTATCGTGCAGCTCAATGTAGAGCCGCTCGTTGGTGACGATGTCCTCGCCGAGGAGGATACGCCCGTCCGGTTCGCGATGAATCGCCTGGGTCATCTCGCTCTTCCCACCGCCGGAGGCGCCTTCGTGTACGATCGTGAACTCGTTGTCGTAGGGCGTGATCAGCCGGACTGCCGATGCATGTAGGGTGACCCAGCCTTCGTCCTCGCCCTGCTGGAGGAGGATGCCGTAGACACCTTTTTTGGCGCTCGGCCCGGGGTACAGGCTGTAGGAGAACAGCTCGTGCATGTTGGGCAGGCGATTGTGCACCACCACCTGCTTGCCGCCGAAGGCGGTGTGCCGGAACGGAGGCGCGAGGTAGATCACAGCTTGCGGTGCAAACTTCAGCGGGAGCTCATCGCGCGGGATAAAGCCCTGCAAATCGGCCAAGCCGGTGACGAAGAAGCCTGCGTTAGCAGGCGCGACGAGCAGGGTGGGGTAGCCCCGAGTCTTATCGCCGGAGATGAACGGCAGCACGATCAGCTCGCCCTGGGCTTTGAGCCAGTCGAAGGTGTCGGAGCGCACCTGGGTGAACTCGGTGCCGAAACGGTCGCGATAGCGTGGTTTGTCGGTGGGGCGGTCGTCGGCGATGACCATGGCGTCGGGATCGCGCCGCCGCATGTAGATATCGTTGTAGTTGACGCTCGCGCCGTTCTTGCAGCGCACGACGGTAGCCTCGACGTACTTTCCCTGCTCGGGAAGATCGTAGACGATCTCCACCATCGGTACGTCCTGACCGAAAAACGTCAGATCGAGCAGATGCGCTCTGCTTTCGGGCAGAATAATGTCTACTTCCCGCAATACGGACTCTAGCTCACTGGGAAGATCGAACTGCTCTAAGAGCTGCTCGCGACTGACAGGTTCGACTGGCATGATTTGTTCCTCACCTTATAATGGGCGAAGCGTATCCCGAAAGGCACCTGGGTTTCAACTAGGGGGTGGTACGAACCTTGTTGCTCGGTCGAACGAAAGTCCTTACATAGCAATCATTAGTGGTCAGCAAAGGTCAAACCTGGAGGTAGGGCTGCGCTATCTCGTCGCAACCACAATTGCTTTAACGAGTTAGCAACCAGGGCTGCAACAAGCTTCGTACCAGTTCTAGGGGACAACCCTGAGGATGAGGATCGCGGCGCCGCGCGGGGGGATCGTTGCACCGGTGAGCCGCGACCGACGAAGCTCCGCTTCATCGTCAAGCAGATGCGTCTCAACGCTATTCCACGGCACTCGCCGACCTCCGGTAGCACTCGGCGCGCGGAGGTTCAGTCGGCAGGGCTCTTCCCCGGTGTTCAGGACCACCACCGCGGCCTCTGCGGCAAGCAGGCGGGCGTACGCGTAGAGACCGGTGGTGTTTTGCGCCTGGAGGCGCTGGAACGCCCCTCTTCGCAGACAGCGATGTTTATGCCGCAAGTGTGCGAGCGTTCGGATATGCGATTGAAGCTCCCGATCACTCTCCTCACTGTCCTGCAGGTTGGTCTGGGCGGGAAAGCTTCGCCGGCAGTCGGGGTCGGCTCCGCCGGCCATGCCGAGCTCATCGCCGTAATAAATGCATGGGGCGCCGGGGATCGTGAACAGAAAGGTGAATGCGAGCCATACGGCGCCGCGGTCGCGGCCGAGGAGCGACAGGAGGCGCGGCATATCGTGACTACCGAGCAAGTTGAGCTGCGTCTGCACCACCTCCTCGTCATACAGCCTCATCACTCGGTCCATCTCGGCGGCGAACTGCGTTGTCGAAAGCTTGCGAACTCCATGGCCCACAGCCTTGCAGAGGTCCTTGTTGAGCTTCGCGCGTCCGAAAAAGCCGATCGCAGCGCGCGTCACGACGTAGTTCATTACGGCATCGAACTGATCGCCGCGTAACCATCGTTCGGCATCGGTCCAGATTTCACCGACGATGTAGGCATCGGGATTTGCCTCTTTGACGACACGGCGGAACTCTCGCCAGAACTCGTCATCGTCGATCTCAGTCGGAACGTCGAGGCGCCAACCGGCCGCACCACGCCGAATCCAGTACTGGGCGACGTCGAAGATGAAGCGCCGCACCGTCGGAGTAGCGGTGTTGAGCTTCGGGAGCGCCGGCAGGTCCCACCAGGCTGAGTACCCGTAGGCTTCGCGGCTGCCGACGCGCCGCGCCCGCCGCATGCGGGTACCGCTCGGATAGGCGTGCGGTCCCGACCCGGGAGCCAGGAACTCGGGGTTGAAATCGAACCAGTCGAGATACGGGGAGGCGCTGCCGTTTTCGAGCGTGTGCTGAATCTGGTAGAAGCCTCGACCGGTGTGGTTGAAAACTCCGTCCAGCACCACGCGCATGCCGTACTCCTCGGCGCGACTCAGCAGGAGGTCAAATGCTGCATCGCCTCCGAGCAATGGATCCACGCGGTAGTAATCCTGGGTGTGGTAGCGGTGATTAGCCGTCGACTGGAAGATGGGGTTGAGGTACAGCGCGGTGACGCCGAGCTCGTGCAGGTACGGCAAGCGGTCGATCACTCCGTAGAGGTCGCCGCCTTTGAACCCGCTTGTGGTCGGCGGCGCATCCCACGCTTCGAGGTTGCCCGGCTTGTGAACCGTTGTGTCAGACCCAATTGCAAATCGGTCTGGGAAGATCTGATAGAAGACGGCGTCTTTGACCCAATCGGGTGTGTGTATTGTCGGCATACGTTGGAATGGTCTGTGTTGTGCTGTCGTAGTGGTGCGAAGCTTGTTGCGGCCCTGGGCCGCAACTGATTGCTGTAACACGGCTTTGGGCTCGTTTCGCCTGCTGTTCCTCCGTCGGTGAGCCTGAAGCAACGCGGGTCTTTGTGGAGCAAGAAGATACAGCTACCCGCGCAACAAGCTTCGCACCACTACCAAGGCAACCCAAGTTGTGCGAACGGCGCTGTTTCTCAGTCGAAAAAGCGCGGCTGGTAGTCGTCGCGTATCGAGATCAGCTCGCCGTGGCTGCGCTCGTCGGTGTCGAGCCCTTGATACTCGAACTGCACGTATCGATCCGGCACCTCATCGGTATGCCAAACCTCGTAGCGGTACGGTTCACCGGTGTACTCGTCTGTATCTTCGTAGGTCATGCGCTCGGTGTCAAACGTACCTGCTCCTACCGTTATGGTCTCGCGCGTTATGTCCGCCGCAGAGCGCCACGCTTCCCAATCCTGATCGCGCGTAGCGAGCTGTTCTTCCTCTTCCTGGTAGAGGTCGCGATCTCCCTCAGGAATCTCGCGGAATACCACCTCATCGGTGTCGGGGTCACGGAACGCGATCTCGGTCACGTCGTGGTCAGGATTCAAGCGAGCTTCGTACTCGAACTCAAACGGCTCATCCAGGTCTTCACTGTCGATGCGCACACGGAGATACCACAACGAGGACCCGTCGGCTTCACGGGCCAGGAGGGCGCGTTCGCTTTCCACCTGGGTTTCCTCGCCGTCGTAGAGCGAAGCAATCTGCCACGTGGTGCCGGTACCGACCTCGAAGGTATCGGCTGGATCCTCATCCCAAACGAAGCCGAAGGTATAGATGTATGCGGTCGCGAACATGTGTTCCGGCGCGAAGGCGAATGCATCCGACGGCGTGAGGCGGCGTTCAACCTCTGAATCAAAGAGGTCTGCCATCCCCACGTCGCCGAGAGTCTCGCAGGCCCCAAACAACAGCATCGAGAGCGCCACCGCAACAAGCCCCAGGCCGCTCGGCTTAAGCCAGGGGCGTCTTCGCGGTGATCTTGAGCCCTGGACCGAGGAACCAATCGAGTAATTCATCTCCAACCTCCCTAATCGTGGTTTAGTAGAATATCATCATAACCTGATCACAGCGCTAGAGCAAACAGGGTTCCGGCCTCAGGGCAAACGCATTTGGAACTCAGGGGCCGAACAGCACCTTCTCCATGTAGCTCTCATCCCAGCCGGCGAGCAAGCGCTTGCCGGCTATGCTTCTTTTACAGCCCTTCTCGCGCTTGAGT
>PUPD01000200.1 GCA_003552985.1 Spirochaetaceae bacterium | reverse complement strand
GTAGTTTGAATTATATCCCGCTGGGTGGTTCAGTACAAACGGGCCGGCGGTGTCGGAAGGATGAGGAAATGCGAACCAGACTGACGGCAGTTCTGCAGGGAATCGTGATTCTGGCGGTTGTGGCCACCGTCGTTCAGGTGGTGCTAGAGAATGCGGCGATTGTGGTCGGGCGCGAATGGCAGGAGCGGTACATCCTGCTGATAGTCGGATTCGGCCTTGATGTGTTCTTCACGGTTGGGTTTCTTACCCGGTTCTACCTCGCGACGTTAAACCGCCGGCTTGGGCAGTATATCTTCAGGGAACGGGGCTGGGTTGCGTTTGTGAGCTCGGTTCCGGTGGTCGTGTTGTTCTCCGCTCCGGCGATTATCGCGGTGATGATCGGCGGCTTGCCGTTGAGTGGGCTCGCGGGCGTATTCGGAACCGCTGCGGCGTTTCGCATTGCCTCCCTCCTGCGGATATTGCGTGTCCTGCCGGTCTTTGTCGGAGGGCAGGACAGTGCGGTTGTGACCACTCGCAGGCATGGCGGGTTGGTGGGGTCCCTCGCGGCGAACACTGTAGTTATTATCGCGGTGGCAGCGACGCTGTGGTCATCTTTTATTGACCCGGCGGGCGTAGAGCGTACTGCCGCCCGGCGCTACGCGGCAACGGTGGAGTATGTAGCTGATCGCAGTTTGGCGGAGGCGGGAGATGAGGCCGAGTTGCAACGCCTAGCCGGGCTGGAACCGGCAATTCTGATGGTGCGTTCGCAGCAGCGTACGCGGTATTCGCGGTACGACAACGCCTATTATCAGGCTCGGTTCGGCCCGACGGATTTCGGTTACCTGGAGGAGGGCGATACCGGCGTTTTCTTCGACCTTCGGCTGATGAACGCTACGGTTGCCCAGACCACGCTTGTCTTCGTCGTGATTGTACTGGTTTCGGTTGCGCTGGTGGGAGCGGTGTATCAGCGGCGGTTTGCGCGTACCGTTATCCACCCGTTGGTGGTCATCAGGCGTGGGCTGGAGGATTGGGAGTATCGCCGAGCGGTGGAGGTTCCCGAGCACTACGCGGACGAGGAGACGTTTCGGGTAGCGCGTGCTTATAATGAAACTGTACTCCCTCTGAAGAGCAGGGAACGCTTCAACAGGTGATCCACTATGGTAGTCTCTATGATCCAGATCATTCTTGAGTTGCCGGACGTCGGCTCCATCAAAGAGAAACGGCGCATCGTCAAGTCACTCAAGGAACGCCTGCAGCACCGTTACAAGATTACCGCAGCCGAGGTTGACCTACAGGATAGTCTGACCTTCACCCAGATCGGGGGTGCGGTGATCTCAAACTCACGTCAGTTCGGGGAATCGGTGATGCAGAAAGTGCTCACCTTTGTAGAGGACGAGTCGATCGGGCGCGTGCAGGACGTCTCAATTACATCTGAACACTATTGAGCGTGCGGATCAAGCGGTATGAGGTAGAGCTCGCCGAGGGTGAAGTCCTGCGTCGAACCCTGTCGGCTGGTCTCGCCCTCTTCAGCCTCGAGCTCTATCCAAAAGTAATGATGGAACGGCTCAAAGCCTTCCGTCTCCACCGCAAGCTCGAACGCAAAATGGCGGGTCTCATCGTAATCACCGGCCGGTGCCGGTTGCGGCCAAAAGCTGAAACAGCCGGCGGTGGTAGGATCAATCCGATACGGATTTAACCAGCGGGGGTCGATCATCGGCGCCGGTGCTCCACCTTGGCGCAACTCTACCTCGATTTCAGAGACCGGCGCAAAGCTCTCGGCGTCGAGAAGGCGTCCGGTAATGGTGGGGAAGTTGAAGGCCGGGCCGCGCCGTCGCCCTACGGCTCCGTCCCCTTCTTGATAGTAATACCGCTGTATCGAGGTAACGCGTCTCAGCCCCTCGTTGACAAGGCGCAGAATGTCGATTTCGAGCTGGGGGTTGGTGATGTACTCGTGTTCGACGTGCGTTGCGCCACGGCCGGAGGTGACGTAGCGCGGCGGGATGCGGTTGAGCACATAGCAGGTTACGTCAAGCCGACAAAGTCGCGAGGTGCAGAACTCAGGGCCGTTTTCGGCGGTTTCGAGTTCGTCACACAGCTGGTTGACGACACGGCGCACCTCTTTCTCCATGAGGTTAATGATCTCCATCGACGGCTCCCTGTGTCGGAATCTCGAGCACGTCTTGGACGGTTTCGACCGCTTCCCGAAAGTCGCGCAGCGTTTCCTTGAGGGCGAAGTAGTTCAAACCCGCATAGTAGAGCTTAGAGAAAAGGGAAAACGTGATCTCATCCGGGCCTGTCTGCAGATTGAGATAACAGCCGTATTCGTAACAGACTTGGGTGAGCTCCTCGATGCGATCGCGCAGGAACGGTCCGAGCGCCGGAGAAAACGCGAAGGTGAAGCCGACTTCCAGGAACTTGCTCTCCCGATCGATAAACACCCCGCCCTGGAATCCGTCTTCATTCTCGAATCCGGCCGAATAGCTGTCTTCCTGCATCTCGCCGCCGTGGACCTCATAACCGAGCTCCCGAAACAGGACTGTCGTTCGCCGGATGCGTTCCTTCATTAGCTTGGAGAACTTCATGCCTCGCGCCCTATGCAGTTGAGTCTAATACGAAACGAAGCCTGGAATCAATCTCAGGTTCCCAGGTTCCCCGATTGGCGCGGTCGCAATTCTGGCACACCATACAGCAGGCGGCGCTTAACGTTACACTTGAAAGACGCTCCCGCGAGCTGCGCAACGAGCTTGCTTCGCAGGTGTAGCCCGCCGCTAGCCGACGGAGCCACACTACGCCGTGTGATAATGAGAGTACCTTCCACCTGCCATCAAATCAATTCTCCTTGTTGACAACAATCCCGTGGTGATTGAGTTCATGCGGGAGCTGCTTGAAGGTGAAGGCTTTGCGGTTCGCACGGACGGGACCGGGATGGCTGGGCTCGAACTGTTCAGAGAAGAGACTCCGGATCTTGTGTTCGTGGATCGGATCATGCCTGAGATCGACGGCGATGAGCTATGCCGACTGTTGAGGGCACAGCCGAATGGCGTGATCGAGCTGAACGCTGTTGGAGGAACTGGGGCGTGAACCCCGGGAATCTTGGAGCAGACGGTTCGGTGCAGCTGGGCGGCGCTACTTGAGCTTGACCGGGGCGGTGCTTCAGGGAATCAATCCGGGAGCCTTCCTCGTGCTGATCAGCGATATAACTGCGCAACACGAACGCGGACTGCGCGCTGAGTGGCTTGCCGCCGAAAAGCAGTGATCGTTGCGAGAGGCTCATTATCGGGTGAGAAACAATCTCAGTATTATCAGCGGCATGCTGCAGGCCACCGGAGCTGTGTCGTTGGGGGTTGTGCAGGCGCGCGGACGGACGGCTCCGCGTGACGCTTGGGCGCGAGCCCGACGGGCGCATCAGGCTTGCTGTGGACGACAATGCCCCGGCTTGCCGGAGGAAGTGCTGCGCGGAGAGGTGCAGAGGTTCGGCCTGGAGCTCGCGTGTATGGAGGTGGCGCAGATCGGCGCTGAGCTCGAGATCGGCAGTGACGGAGGAACGTTGTTCACGGTTCGTCTCCCGAAATAGCGGCATATCTTCCTACAGCCAGGCCGAAAGAGCCGCAGCCGGGTCCCCAAGCCGGTCGCGGAGCTCGGGGGCGACGATGACCCTGAGCCTTCGAAGCGTGTGGGTGAAGTCTGCGATGACCTGGGGCGTGAAAACCGTTCCGTGTGCGGCTGCGACAACCTCACTGTCATCGTCGGTCACCGGTATCGCGAGCTCAAACGAGACCGGCTCCGGTAGGTCGATGATTACCGTTGTCGGCGGGCCGTCACGGTCACCGAGCTGTCTTGCGATTTCGCACTCAGTATCCGCACGCATGTCGAGATCGGTCAAGCGTTGATGCCGAGGATTGGCTGCATCGTACGGAATCTCGACGACCGTTTTGTACAGCTCTCGCCGGTATACGCGTCCGATGAGTTGCAAGGGCCGAAAGCTGTGGCTTGAGAAGCGTGCAGCGAAGCTCTCGTCGTCGAGGCCGTACAGCTCTTCCGGCCTGACCTCCCCCGAGGTGAGCGCGGTATGAACAGCTTTCTTGATCATGGCGGTCGCCACGCGCACAGTCTTATGCCAGTAGACGGCGCGATACATCAGATACTTGCTGAAGAGGATGTTCTCGACCGCGGATACACCACGGCTGTGGAGCGCGATCCCGTACGCACCGTTGGGTCGGATGTTGCGCAGGGCAAACGCTATATCCTGAAGACCGTAAGGCACTCCGCAGAAATAGGCATCGCGGTTGAGGTAGTCGAGTTTGTCAGGATCGAGCGCCCCGGACAGGAGGTTGCGGTAGAACAGAAGCTCGTTGTCCCCATCCGACGGCAGCATATCGTCGACGATCGCGGCGATGTAGATCGGGTCGAGATTGAGCTTGTCACGCAAGAGACCGCGCAACGGCTGTTCCCGCAGTATCCGGGAAGTCAGTGCCTCGTGTTCGGCCAGCGGCAGCTCCTTGAAGCTGTGCGTAAACGGGAAATGGCCGAGGTCGTGGCACAATGCTGCGATTAGAAACGAGCGTACGCCCTCGACGCTGAGCGGAATACAGTCGGGTTGAAGCGCGAGGGCACGGATCATCTGGCGCGCAAGATGGAATACACCGAGACTGTGCGAAAACCGCGTGTGGGTCGCGCCGGGGTAGACGAGGTAGCTTGGGCCCAGCTGCTTGATGCGGTTCAGCTGTTGGAACGGCTTGCTGTCGATGATCGGGAGGATCTCATCTGAGAGGCTGAGATCCTGCCACAGCGGGTCGCGCAGCGGCCGATCGTAAGCGCTGTCGAGATGGGCTACCACAGTCATGTTGCGACTCATGCGCTGATCTTAGCGAACGAAAGCCGCTTGCGAAAGGGGGAGCGGTGATGGGCTGAACGGACTCTTCCCGAAATGGCTCGGTTAAGGAATGCGGAAGAAGGTTTGACCGCGGCGTTGCGTTTTGGTACCGTCCTAGTGTGACATACACACTATTCCGGTTTCCGGTTGTGTTGTTGCTGCTCGCCTTTTCCGCACTCTGGATGAGTTGCGACCCTCGCGATGAGGCCGCCCCTCCGGAGCATGCCGAGGGCGCGGAACGCGAACACAATGACGGTGCCGCTGCCACTGAACGGGATGAGGGCACCGCCGACGACCCCGAAGCTCACGGCGACTCACGGGCTGATGCTGAGGCCGACGCGCAATATGAACGAGACCGCCGGCACGCTGTAGCCGATTCGTTGTGGCGCGATCGCTACCATGCCGATACTCGACCCGAGGATTTTGTTATCGGTCCACTAGCCTCTCGCGACCAGCTCAAGGCCGCTGTTGACGAATCCAAAGCGCTTTTTGTCGTACGAACCTTTCTTGAGCACCTTTCGGACGGCAGGTTTGCAGCCGATACTGTTGAAGAGACGGCAGAGCGTCGCTTGCGTCGAAGTTTGGAGCCGGTTCTGGAAGGCGACTTGACCCTCAGCGAGCCGTGGCGCTTCGGGGTACCGCAGACCGAGCGTGACGGGACAGTGACCGTGCCGGTACGCTACGGAGCGCGACTTGATGGTGCGCTGTTTCTTACCCGTAACGACGACACCTGGCGCGTCAGTGGGTTTGATTTTGAGATAACGGTGATTGAGGAGCCTCGGCGCGCACGTCGGTTCGAGCCGGGCCGCGGTGCCGTCCCGGGAGGCCTGTAGTCGGTAGGGAATGCCTATGCCACAGCGAATCAGCCGCATAGAACGTGAGTTTGTCTTGAAATCGCTCAAAGAGCAGGAGGCGCCGGTTGAGGTGCAGCTCGACGGCAGACGTGTTGCGGCCCGGGTCCGTCACTACACCGAAAAGCAGGTTGAGTTCGAGCTTCTATCAGACGAACTGCCTCACCTGCGCGAAGAACAGCCGATCGAGGTCTTCTTCCAGTTCCGGGGGCAGAGTTTCAGCGCCAAAACGACGGTCGTCAAGGTCTTTGAGCGCGGCCCCCTGGTCAAGCAACCGACTCATATGTATCGCGATCTGGCGCGGCGGTTCCCCCGTATCCTCGCGCCGAAAGGAGTAGGGGTTTACTTTGTACTCGACGAGCACGGCATAAGCCTGAGTTTTCCGGATTCCGAGCAATACGCGCCGGTCGAGAAGCCAGGTTTCGATCCGGGCTTTGACGCTTCCAAACTCAACGAGCTGCTGCAAGCGTTTCGTGAACGCGCGCTACAATACGGCGCGGAGAGCAAGATCGTGATGCTCAGGGATCGCAACCCAAAGGGCATGTTCGAACGGCTGATTGTGCAGACCGGGCGAATACTCGTCCTGCCGTTTCCGGTAGAGCAGAGCCAGACCGTGCCGCCTGAGCAGACCGCGAATCTCATCACCCGGCAGCGGGTTGATGCACTCGAGCGCGAGATGACCGCGCAGTTCTCCGGTGCGCTTCAGTTGCTGACCGACGCCAGCAACGAGATGCGGCGCAAGAAGCTGATGTACGAGCTCTACTGCCCGATCCTTTACTATCAATATGTCGTGGGGTATCTCTATCTGGTGAGACGGCTGGCGCCCGGTGCACAGTTTGATGCTGCCGTGATCGAGTTCGTCTGGCAGTATGCGCGAGTGTTCGCCTACGCGCTTGAAGCTAACGGCTATTTTCGCCATGCCGATACCAAGACGCAACTGCGTCATGCTGAACTGATAGACCTCAGTGCGAACGGTATCCTGTTCGCGGTACCGAAGGACGGTCCGTCGCTGGGGATGTACGCGGAGACCAGACTGGAGCTGCGGCTGGATCGCTACCACGCGTCGGTGCAGGCTCGGGTGGTCAGACGCATCGAGGAAGGAAACCGTGTCTACCTCGGACTACAGTTCACGAAGGTCTCGCAGGAGGTGCAACGCGCATTGTGCCGCCGGCTCTACGGTATCGAGTCAATCGCCGAGGCCGAGGAGCTCACGCTGGTACAGCGCCGGAATCTGGAGACCGGCGGTGCCTCCGAGGCCCAATGACCTCGAGCGCAGATTCCTCGAGCGGTCGGGTTGACAGTCTGCGATCGACTCGGTATAGTTTTTGAAACTTACATGGTGGCGTAGCTCAGTCGGTAGAGCAAACGGCTCATATCCGTTCGGTCAGGGGTTCGAATCCCTTCGCCACTACTCACTCGGTTTATCTGTAGATTGGTCGGACCCTTTCGCTTGCGAAAGGGTTTTTATTTCGCGGATGAACTCGTCGACGTTAGCGAAATTACGATACACCGAAGCAAAGCGAATGTAGGCGACACGGTCGAGCTCGTACAGGCGGTCCAAAACCATATCGCCCAGACGCACCGAGGAAAGCTCGTGGTTCGCCCGCGCCTCAATCATCGCCTGCTCTTCTATTTCAGTCACGATGCTCTCTATCTGCGGCTGGGGAATCGGCCGCTTGCGTACGGCCTGTTGGATGCCTTTTTCCAGTTTCTCGCGGCTAAACGGTTCGCGCCTGGCGGAGCGCTTGATCACCATCAGCTGTTTCTCTTCTACACGTTCGTATGACGTAAACCGATAACCGCAGGCGAGGCATTCCCTGCGTCTTCGAATTGAGTCTCCGCCTGCGAGGGTGCGAGATTCCACGACGCGATCTTCTAAACTGTTGCACAAGGGGCAGCGCATATCCGCACTAATAGTAGCCGAGAACCGCCGGTTGGTTCAACTGAACGGATTGCTCGCACCGTGATCGCCGCAGCCTTCGGAAGATCAGTACATCGCACGTCAGCACAAGGCACGCTATTCGGTGAGTTGCGTCGCTCTGCCTTTGCACCGGCCCGGTAACGGGTTATAATCCGGCCGTGATGTACCGAACCGGCAATGAGCTCCGCGCTGCGGCCCGCTCGGGAGAGTTTACCGGACATACCAGCGGCAAGGCTCCTGGGTATGTGCAGGCGAATCTGGTGATTCTCCCCCGCGACTGGGCATACGATTTCCTTCTGTTTGCTCAGCGAAACCCAAAACCGTGCCCTGTGCTGGAGGTAGGGGATGCGGGAGATCCTCGCACCTCGGTGCTTGCCGCGGACGGGGATGTACGCACCGATGTTCCGCTCTACCGCGTATACGAAGACGGCGAGCTCGTGGCTGAGGTTGGGGATGTCCGGTCCCGCTGGCGGGAGGACTTCGTGTTTTTCCTCCTCGGATGCAGTTTCACGTTCGAGCGAGCTTTAGTGGATGCGGGCCTGACCCTGCGCCACCAGGAGGAAAACCGCAACGTACCGATGTACAGGACAAACCTCATGTGCCGCGGCGCGGGAAGATTTCTGCCTTCGCCGATGGTGGTGAGCATGCGTCCTTACCTTCCCGGCGATGCAATCCGTGCCGTGGAGATAACGCGGGAGTTTCCGGCGGTTCATGGAAGCCCGGTGCATATCGGTGATCCTGCGTATATCGGCATTTCGCAGATCGAGAAGCCGGACTGGGGGGACCACGTCTCGATTCGAGAGGGTGAACTGACGGTTTTCTGGGCATGTGGGATCACACCGCAGCAGGCTGCTCTGGTGAGCAAGCCTCCGGTGATGATTACCCACGCGCCGGGCCATATGTTTGTGGGCGACCGTTCCGACTATGACTTCCAGTTGTCCGCTTGACCTCCCCAATCCTGCGCTCGAAAACCTGGTCGACGCTGTGGATCGGGTGATCCGTTACGATCCGGGCAGACGTGGTCTGTCCTCCTGGGCCGAAAAAGGGGATCTGCTGCGGGCGGCCCTGTCTCTGCTTGAGGGGTGGAAGGTGGCAATCGCCACGGGTTTCTTCATTCCCTCCGAGGGGGCGATCGAAACTGACGGACCACCCGGTGCGCTTGTGCTTGCTCATGCCCTGCAGACGCTGGGTAAGACCGCGGTGCTCGTGGTGGATGAGCACGCAGCCGAGATCATTAGGGCGACCATCGATGCTGTGGCACGTGTGTCGCTTCCGGTGATCGCCTTGCCGCCGGGAGTGAGCAGCAAGCTGCGGGCGCTCCCTGGCCAGGGGTTTTCCCACGTGGTAGCAGTGGAACGTCCGGGCTGCGCAGCCGACGGTGTCTGTTACAGCATGCGTGGTGAGGCCCTCTCGGCATACACGGCCGGGCTGGACCACCTCTTTCTTGACCCGGATCGAACGTTCACTACGGTCGGCATCGGCGACGGCGGCAACGAGCTGGGCGTCTGTATTCCCGAGGAGAAGCTTGCCGCGTTGTCACCGGACGGCCCACGCATCGAGTGCCGCACTCCGGCGGACTACCGGATATACGCCGGAGTCAGTAACTGGGGTGCGTACGGATTGTGCGCGGTGTTGTCGGCTGCAACCGGCCGTTACGTGGTTCCGTCGGTGCCGGAGGTCGCGCAGATCCTGCGGGCGCTGGTGAAGGCCGGGGCGGTGGACGGTGTGTCGTGTAGGCGTTCCGAGACGGTGGACGGACTGCCTCGGTCAGCCGAGGAGGAGATCGTCCGTAGATTGGGGGCTCTGGTAGTGCGCTACGGAGTGTGTCCTGATGAGTGAAGTCGCGCTCAGTAATCTCGGCGATGCTGCGTGGCTCTGGTCCTGGCCGGGGGGCATCAGCCGCGCGACCTCCCGACGGGTGCTTGCCGTGTACCGCGTGTTTCGTGACGACACCATTCTACGCGATCTAGGGATGGTCGACGTGGTTCCCGCCTACTGCTCGGTGGCGGTCCATTTTGATCCGGATGTCGCCGATCCCGAATCAATTCGTGAGCGGGCGGAGTCGCTCAGGGCAGCCGCGGACAGCGGTGCCGTGGAACCCGGTCGCACTGCTCCGGAGCCTGACCTCCACCGACTGCCGGTGGTGTATGACGGTCCGGATCTGGATCGCGTAGCCCGGCTGGCCGGAATGGAGACGCAGGCTGTCGTCGAACTGCATCGAGCATCGGAATACACCGTCGCGATGATAGGGTTCCGTCCTCACTTCCCGTACCTGATCGGGATGGACCGGCGCATCGCCACACCGCGCCTCGAGACGCCGCGCAAGGACGTGCCGTCCGGATCGGTGGGGATCGCCGGCGAGCAGACCGGCGTCTATCCGGTACGTTCGCCCGGCGGATGGAACCTGATCGGGCGCACGAAACCCGATCTCCTGCGCCGAATTCGTCCCGGCGACACTGTCTTGTTTGAGGAGGTGTGACGTGTCGGAACGGGCATCGCGTGTTCTGATAAACTGCGATATCGGAGAACGGGGGGTGGACAACGAGACCGACCGGGCGTTGCTTCGCGAGATCGATATTGCGAACGTGGCCTGCGGCGGTCATGCCGGCGACGCTCGTTCTGCTACGTTCTTCCGTAGCGAATCTGAAAAACTTGGTCTCACGGTTGCGGCGCATCTGTCGTACCCGGATCGGTCGAACTTCGGACGAAAGAGTGTCGAGATCGACCGCCGGAGCCTGGGAAAATCGCTCCGGAGTCAGCTTGAAGCGCTACAGGGTGTTACAGCCGTCAAGTTTCACGGGGCACTCTACACCGATAGTTGCCGCTCCCGGGAGCTGGCGGACTGGCTGACCGAGTGGCTTGTTCGCAATTCGGTCGCTACGGTCCTTACCATGCCCGGTGCCGCGCTGGCCGAATCGTGTCTGCGTGCGGGGATCAAAGTTCTGGCGGAAGCGTTTGCCGAACGCCGCTACCGGCGGGATAGCACCGGTGCGAGCGTCGTCCTGGTTGAACGAAGACTACCGTACGCGAGTATCCAGGACCTTGACGACGCGCTTGCCCAAGCTGAGAGTATCGTCATGCACCACGAACTGCCGGTGGTGTCAGACGCGGGTAGGGGAGGACTGACCTTCGACACTGTACCGATCCGGGCCGACACCATCTGTATACACTCGGATTCCGCCTTAGCTCTTCCCCTGGCGCGTGGCTTGAGAGAGTTGGTTGGCCGATGAGTGAAGGGCGGCGGAATCGAAACGTCACCGGAAGCGGGCTCGTAGAGATTCTCGGCGCGGGCATATTCGCCTGGAAGGGCTTACCCTCGTTCGGGCGGCAGGATCTGGGATACACACCCGACGGAGCTCAGGATCGCTGTTCGTTTCTCTCCGGCAATATTCTGCTCGGGAACCCCACGCATCACCAGGCCCTGGAGCTCGTCGTTCCCCCGGCAGGCGTTCGTTTCCTGAGCGATTGCTTTTTCGTGCTTACCGGAGGAAGGCTTACGGCCGAACTCATCTCAGAAGGGCCGGGGCACGAGCAGGCCCGGGACCAGGCCCCTGGGTACAAACCGGCTGGGCACGAGGCGCCCGGGAACAAGGCGCCCAAACCGGTGGAGCATGCGGCGGTGTGCTTCGCTTCTGCCGGAAGCGAGCTGCGGTTTGGCCGGCGCGCGTACGGGTTCCGCACCTATCTGTGCGTGGCCGCCGCATCCGGCGGGCAATCTAAGCTCGCGGGCAGGCGCAGGGGCGCGTTCGATAGCGCAGTCAGCTGGCCGCACCCGCAAGGCATCATTCGCGTTATGGACGGACCGGACCGGGATTATCTTGTCCGCCCGTCAGATTTCTTTTCAATACCGTGGCGTACGACTCGCGACGTCAGCGCCATGGGTGTACGTCTGGCCGTGGGCAGCGAGAGCGATGACTCGATGCCCCAGGTGAGGAGCGAGCAACTGGTGTCCGCACCGGTCTGTGACGGAACAATTCAGATGACACCCTCCGGCCCTATCGTGTTGCTTCGAGACCGGCAGACCACCGGCGGATACCCGCGCGTTTTTGTGGTGATCAGCCCCGATATCGACCTGGTCGCGCAGTACGGCCCCCTGCAGAGAATCAAATTCGCCCGCGTCTCGGCGGAAGAGGCACGACGGATCGGCCTCCTCCGGCAACGTGATCTACAGCGGTTGCGTGAGCGCTTCCCGGCCTAAGGTCCGCTCCTACTTTTCACGGTAGTGCCGCTGAGATTCGTTGGTCGCGCGCGCGCCGAGCAAGCTGAAGCAACACCACCACTCCCAACGCGAGCGCACCTCCGAAGTCCGACACCATGCCCGGCATCAGCAGGCTCAACGCGGCCAGCAACAGCAACACACGTTCATAGGAGCGTGCGTGCGTTATCAGGTAGCCTTGGACGGCCCCCGCGAGACCGGTCACCCCGATGGCGCCGGTAATCGCCGCTACCAGAACTGTGAGCGCGGTCGCATCGATGAACAACATCGTCGGGTTCAGCGCAAACACAAACGGTATGATGAAGCCGGCGAGGCCCAACTTCAACGCGGTGACGCCTGTCTGGAAGGAGTTTCCACCGGCGATGCCGGCACCGGCATAGGCCGCCAGCGCCACCGGCGGCGTCACATCGGCGATGACCCCGAAATAGAGGATGAACAGATGCGCCGCGAGCAACTCCACACCGAGCAGCGTCAGGGCAGGGGCGGCCATCGTGGCGAGTATGATATACTTCGCGGTTGTCGGCAGTCCCAGACCCAGAATTATGGACGCCACCATCGTCAACGCCAACGTCGGCAGGAGCATACCGCCGGCTAATGACACGATCGCTCTGGCGAAGGCCAGGCCGAGGCCGGTGAGCGTCACGATTCCGACGATTATCCCGGCGCACGCGCATGCTGCGGCGACGTTGATAGCCTTTCTGGCACCGCTGTTCAGTGCAAGGACGATGTCCCATATCCTGATCCGGGTGTGTTTGCGCACCATGCAGGTGCCTACCGCGAGTATAATACCCACAAAAGCGGCCCGGAACGGCGTGAACCCCACCACCAGAAGATAGATTATCCCGATGAGCGGTGCGAGAAGATGGAACCCATCGAGCATTACCCGCTTGAGATTCGGTATCTCGGCTTTAGAAAGCCCCTTCAACCCCAGCTTCACCGCTTCAAAGTGCACCATAATGAGAACCGCGAGGTAATAGATCAGCGCCGGAACCACGGCCGCGCCGATGATACGGACATACGGGATTCCGGTGAACTCGGCCATGATGAATGCCGCCGCGCCCATGATCGGCGGTAGGATCTGCCCTCCGGTTGACGCAGCGGCCTCCACCGCGCCCGCGAAAGCAGGCTTATAACCGACCCGTTTCATCAGCGGGATCGTGAACGAGCCGGTCGTTACGGTGTTCGCAATTGAGCTGCCGGAGATCGACCCCATGAAACCGCTGGCCACGACCGCAGCCTTGGCCGGACCACCCCGCGCCTTGCCGGCAAGCGCGAATGCGACGTCTATGAAGAACTGCCCGACGCCGGTTACCTCGAGAAAAGCACCGAAGAGGATGAACAGGAACACAAAGGTGGCGGATACACCGAGCGGAATGCCGAATATGCCTTCGGTCGCCATGTACATCTGGTTGACCAGCCGCCTGACGCTGTACCCGATATGCCCCAGATCGCCGGGAATCAGATACCCGAAGTACCCGTACAGGAGTGCCAGCACCGCGATGATCGCGAGCGGAGCCCCAATCGACCGCCGCGTGAGCTCCAGCACCAGAATGACCGTCAGCACGCCCATCACCATATCCATCTGCGTGGGCAACCCACCCCGGCGCACCAACACCTCGTAGAACACGAGTATGTAGGTGTTCACCATGACACCGGCGGCCGCAAGCAGCCAATCGTACCACGGAACCGTGACGCCGCTCTTGCCTTTCTTCGAGGCCGGATAGAGCAGGAATCCAAGCACAAGCACGAACATCAGGTGTACGGCCCGCTGCTTATGCGCAAGCAGTACGCCGAATCCGGCGGTGTAAAGATGGAACAGGGACATCGCAACGGCGATTAGGAACACAATTTTGGCGGTGAGTCCTTTCAGATCTCGCGTTGTGGACTCCACAGCCGGGTCCACAACCGAGACGGCGCCGGCTGTTACCTTCTGTGAACTGTCGTTATCGTTCTTTTCGCCTCGCTGCGAACCGTGTGTGCTCATGCCTTTCCCTCCTCACCTTATATCCAGAGCACTGAAAACAGTACAATTCTGGCTCGTATTGTAAGCGCTTTTCCGGCCTGATCAAGCTCCCGGAAGGGAACGCTGTGTTCGCCGACCGTAAGAACCTGATCGCTGACTCTCCCAACCCGTATCCTGATGTACGGCAGCTCGCTGTCGAAGTTCTCCTTGACGAACCAACCCTCTTCAGACCTGAACTCACCCCCGTCGCCGGACGGAAGTCCGGCTCCGAGCGAACGGTACCTAGTCTTGGTCTGAACCAGACGGTCCCGGCCCTGGACGACATAGTAATCCTCAACCGGTGTTCTCATGACCGAGTGCGTGTGGGCAATCTGAAACGACCTTACCCCTGTGAACCGTGCCACCGGGGCATTCGCTTCATTGAGTACCTCCACACCCAGGGCCGGAGGCGCAATCAACAAGACGGCGGTCACCGTCGTCACAACGGCGACGGAGATCGCAATTACCGTCATTCGCCCGGGGGCGCCTGTGAGACGACTTCGGCGGCGCTGTGAACCGTCGTTACCCATCGTCTAATCAAGCAACGCGATCAGCACGCCGGCGGCGATTGCCGAGCCTATCACGCCGGCCACATTGGGGCCCATCGCGTGCATCAGGAGGAAGTTATTGGGATTCTCCTTGCGGCCCACCGACTGTGCAACGCGCGCGGCCATCGGAACCGCCGAAACTCCGGCGGCGCCGATAAGCGGATTCACCTTGCCGCCGCTAAGCGCACACATCAGCTTGCCCAGCAGCACGCCGGTGGCGGTGCCCACCGCGAAGGCAGTAAGCCCTAGCGCGATGATGAAGATCGTCTCAAAGGTCAGAAACCGCTCCGCCTTTGCCGTTGCCCCCACGGTGATGCCGAGAAAGATCGTGATGATATTGATCAGCTCATTCTGCGCGGCGTTCGAAAGCCGGTCCACCACCGCCGCCTCGCGAAAGAGGTTGCCGAGCATCAGCGAGCCGAGCAGCGGTGCCGCGGCGGGGATGAACAGGCCCATGAGAATCACCACCACGATCGGAAAGAGAATGCGCTCGCGGCGGCTTACCTCCCGCATCTGCTCCATCACAATGCTGCGCTCGGAGGTGGAGGTGAGCGCCTTCATGATCGGCGGCTGTATGATCGGCACCAGCGCCATGTAGGAATACGCGGCGATCGCGATCGGCCCAAGGTACTCAGGGGCGAGCCGCGTTGCGGTGAAGATCGCAGTCGGCCCGTCGGCGCCGCCGATGATCCCGATTGCTCCCGCCTGCGCCGGGGTGAAGCCCAGCGCCACCGCGCCGAAAAAGGTGCCGAAAATGCCGAACTGCGCCGCCGCACCCAACAGAAAGGTCTTGGGATTGGCAAGCAGCGGGCCGAAGTCGGTCATCGCTCCCACACCCATGAAGATAAGCGGCGGATAGATACCCAGCCGCGTGCCCTGGTAGAGATAGTACAACAGCCCTCCAGGCTCCGCCTCACCGCCGGGAGGCGCCATCAGCTCAGCTAACGGCAAGTTCGTCAGAATCGCGCCGAAGGCGATCGGCAACAACAGCAGCGGCTCGTACTTCTTCACGATCGCCAGATACAGCAGCACACATCCGATCGCGATCATCACCGCTTGCTGCCAGGTGAGGTTCAGATATCCCGTGCTTTCCAGAAACGCCCCGATG
>PUPD01000089.1 GCA_003552985.1 Spirochaetaceae bacterium | reverse complement strand
TGGCGCTGCGCTTGTTGTACAGCGCCAGGGTGGTGAACACGGCGCCGACCCAGATGATCACGAGCACGTAGACCGCTACCGCCGAGGTGAACTCGGTTCGAATGTACGAGACCACGACGTCGAACGCGACGGTTTGCCGTCCGTCGACCGTGATCGGAACGACGAAGAAGAACGCCCCGATTGCGAACGAAACCAAAAACTTCAGAAACGAATTAAGCGAGAACGCGGTGAGCTCCAGCTCTTCGATTCGCCGCGGTTCCGGCTCCTTGTCCAGGTGGTACAGGTTGTCCACAGCAGCATCATGGTCTGCCATCGATGTGATTCTCCTTCCAGAGAGATCGGCGACGTGCTACGCGTCGCCGCTGCGTTGATTGATGATCGTCTCAATCTCCCGCAGTTTGTCCTGTGCACGGGCATACAGCTCCTCGGCTTTCCGGCCCACCTCCTGAGTGAAGTCGCTGTCCTCTACCGACGGTAGATTGATCAGGACGTTGCGATAGGCGCCGTAGACTGCCGCCTCGAGCGCTTTTGCGCCCACCAGCACGTCCGAGTTCGAGGAGTACTGCCCCACACGAGCGACCGTCTCAAGCGGCTCCCAGGCTCGGTCGGCAAGCTGCATGGTGTTGAACGGCACGGTAGTCGCTGTCTTGAGGCCTTCCTGCATCGCCTCCCGGCGCGCCTTCTGCTGCTCGGCGGTGTCCTTCGGCATCCCCGCCGCGGCAACGTAGTCGTTGAACGCCTGCGTATCGGCGTCGACCATCTCGGTGAGCTCCTTGCGGATCTCCTCCAGCGGCGGAATCACGGTGCGAACCTCAGCGTCGAGATGCTCAAACTTGCGCTTGCCGTAGGTCAGCCAGCCGACCATCGCGCCGAGCGCCACCCCCATCGCGCCCACCAGCGCCGCCACCGATCCGCCGCCGGGTGCGGTGGTGCGCGCGGCAACGCTCGAGACGAAGCCGGCGACAGTGTTATCGACCAGCTTATCGCTATCTTCGCTGATCATGTACTCGATCACGCGCTCCTGCGGCACAAAGGGCGCGACCGAGGAAAGCCCCAGCCGCTCCACCGCAAGCCGAACCTTGGCACGCTCGTCGGTAATCAGCAGGTTCTCGCGCTCGATGTAATAGTCGGCCGCAAGCAGCAGCGCTTCGAGCGGAACCAGCCCCACGATCTCGCTGCCGACCACCGCAACGTTGAGCTCGGCGGCGTCCTTCTTGACTTCCTCGAAGACGTGATGCAACGAGCTTTCGTGGTAGTTGTCCAAGTTGACCGAGACCTGTGCGAGGTCGTACTGGTCGAGATACCAGCCGATCCCCTTCACCGCCTTGAGCCGGCCCGGCTGATCGGGGCCGCGACCCTGTTCGCGGATATTGAGCGCGATACGGTGGGCCTGGTTTTTGGTACCGAGCAGATTGACGTTGTAGGCGATCAGAAAGAACCGCGCGCCGGTGACGGTAGCCCCGGCAGTCGGCACGAACTTCGCCGGTCCGTAATCGGGCTTCCACTCCGGCTTAGTGATCCTCCCTTCGAGTCCTTCGTACTCTCCGGAGCGGATCTGCCGCAGGGCCTTACGGTGCTCGGCCGGCTGAGCTTCCTCGTACAGGTACACCGGTATCTGCAGCTCCTCGCCCACCCGCTCGGCGAACGCCTTTGAGCAGGCGACACAGTCCTCCATCGTAACCCCCGCCACCGGCACGAACGGAACGACGTCCACCGCGCCGAGCCGCGGGTGCTCGCCCTGATGCTTGCGCATATCGATCAGCTCGTATCCGCGTTTGGCGGCCTGGAAGGCAGCTTCCACTATCGCTTCCGGCGAGCCGACGAAGGTAAACACGGTACGGTTGGTTGATTCGCCGGGGTCAACGCTCAGCAGGCTTACCTCCGGAACGCTGCGCACCGCCTCGGCAATCGCATCGATCACCGACCGGTCCCGCCCTTCAGAAAAGTTGGGTACGCATTCTACGATTCTCGCCATGATTGTATCTCCTCGATGTCCGTAAGATTGCAGATTAGCAGAGCCGCGCGGCGTTGTCCACGAAATATTGCCGTTGACTCCGGGGTATCGTTCGGGGGAGACTAAACCAAGCGCATGCACCATACCAATCCGGAACACCGGCGATGGGATACCGGGTGAACCAGATGGCAGAGAGAATCTCAGGACTGAGCCGAGCGCTCGCGCAGTTCGTGAGCCGACCTGAGTTCCGCGAACGGCGGCGCGCGCTCCTCGCCGCGGTCACGGTTGCGGCTGCCGGCCTTGCCGGACGGGCGCTCCTGCTCCGCCTGCTGCCGGGCGCCGAGCTCACCGGTAGCGCCGTGGCGCAGGAGCTTCTGACCGCGCTCTGTGCGTTGGCGCTTGTCTTTCTCGTTGCAGCGCTGCATCCGCTGCCGGCGGTGTTGGTGGCGGTGGCATACGCGCTGTATTTCGCCGCCAACCTTGAGATGCTCGCCGCGATGGACACCTTCATCGAGGTGCAGGATGTGGTGTTCGCCGCCGACGAGGTGTTCCTCACCGGAAGCGCCGCAGGGGTGCAGTTCCTGTGGTTCGGAGCGGTGTTCGCGCTCGTCTGCGGCCTGTTCGCGGTGGCCGCCGGGCGTGCGCAGCGCGAGCTCGTTCGCCGTTCCCGGGCCCGTTCCCGGGCGCTGGTTGCAGCCGGGGGCGGAGCCCTCCTTGCTATCGCCGGCCTGCTTCTGATGCCTACCGGTCTAACCTGGCAGGAAGAGGGAGTCGTTGCCGGCTCGGTGCGGGCCTCGGCCGCCAGGGCCGGGATCGGCCGCACTGCGTTTGCCGCCCCGGAGGGCAGGCCCGCGCACGGCCCGAGTGAAACAGCTACAACCGATGACGAGCTCGATAAGGTCACCCAACGCGAGCGGGGCGAGCTCGACGGCGAGCTGATCATGCCGCGCGCCGAAGACCGGCATAACGTGCTCCTGGTTATCATCGAGGGCATTCCGGGCGTCTATCTCAGTCAGGTGCAGGCGGCAACCGCGGTTGAGTATCCGGTCGTGATGGGGCGCTTCAGCGAAATCGCCGAGCGCGGGCTGATCGCTACCCAGTCGGTAGCGCATGCGCGCCAGACCATTCGGGGTTTGTACTCGGCGCTTACCGGCGACTATCCACGACTGGACCTCTCAACGCCCAAGATATACCCATACATGCAGGCCGATGCCGAGGTTCGCCCCCCGGGGCTGGCAGCGGTGATGAACTCCCTCGGGTATCGCTCGATCTACCTGCAGGCTGCGGATCTCTCCTACATGTCCAAGGACCGGTTCATGCCGGAAGTGGGATTCGAGGAGGTGCTCGGCAAGGAGTATTTCGAGTACAGCCACGTGCCGTTCGACTGGGGCCCGGACGACAAGGCCTACTTCGAGCAGGTCGCCGAGTTCATCGGCGAGCTCGAGGCCGAACGCAGGGCGGGCGGCGCTGAGCACGGTTCGGGCGGCGGCGATCGCCCCTGGTTTCTGACGCTGCTGACCGTCGGCACCCATCACCCCTACGGCGTGACCGATGAGTACGCCGCCGATTTCCCGAGCCGCAAGATCGCATCGGTCGCCTACCTGGATGAGGCGCTCGGCGAGTTCTTCGA
>PUPD01000234.1 GCA_003552985.1 Spirochaetaceae bacterium | reverse complement strand
AGGTATTGGCGGCTGCCGTTATCGAGGACCGACATCCGCAGGTCATGGCGATTGAAATCGCCGAGAACGCTCTCCACCGAGCGCGTGGCGACGATGCGGTCGCCGAACGGGGGCTCGGCCGGGTCCACGAGCAGGGAACAGCCGGCGAGGATCACGACCGCAAGCAACAGACAACTCGCGGCCGCCAGAGCGCTCCGGACGGGCAGGGCGGGCAGGGCGCGGCCCGCGACCACCGGAAGGCCACCCGCGCGCGGGAGGCTCGGTACCGGCCGGGCGTCGGCGCTGCAGTGCTTCCTTATCGCCATGGCAGGAGCACCCCGACCGACAGATAGGTGTGCGTGCCGCGCAGGAGGTAACCGCGGGAGTTGTCGCCGTAGTAGTTGAAATCGGTCTGCACGAACGGCGCAAAACGGGCGAACTGCCACCTCAGCGCCAGGGAAAGCACATTGAAATACGGGTCGAAGAAAAAGTAGGCCTCGTCCTCGCCGCGGAGGGTTGTAAGCGTTACGCCGAGCCCGGCGCCGGCGCCGACACGGAAGGACCTCCCCCGGGGAGCCAACAGGTAGCCACCGAACGAGAGCCGGGTGTCGAAAACGCCGGAGAGCCGCGAGCCTTCCTCGAAGCGATAGCGGGTTGCAAGCTGGTTGGTGCTCTGGGCGTACAGCCGCTCCGGGGTGATGTAGCGCCGAAACGCGACAGCCGCTCCGGCGGGGCGTTGCGCCGTCCACAGGGCGGCGATTTCCCAGTCCACGCGCGTTGCGAGCGGAGGCAGAGCGACCACCATCTGCGTGTCGGTCACCGGGATGACGCGCGTCGCGCTATACCGGCCCTCCTGTCGCTGCCGAATTGTCAGTTCTGAGCCCAACGGGATGGGAACGAACGGCAGCTCGAGCGCGCCGTTCTCGATGCGGCCGACCGAGACCGCATCGTCAAGTAGAATCTCCGAACCCTCATCCGGAGACCGGAGCGTCAGGCGCAGGAGAACCACCGGCGGTCGCGGAAGCTCCGCTTCGACCGCGGCCGCCGTGCGGAGTTGCGACGCGGTTCTCTCGGCCGCCTGGCGTACCGCCGTCACCAGCGCGAGATCTGCGGAGCTGAGATAGACGCGGCCTGCAAGGAGCGTGCTCGATTCGCGTTCAACGGCGGATACGATCAGCGTCAGGCGGGTGCCGGAGCGGATATAGCGGACCTCGAGCTCGATCGGGGCGGAGTCCGGCGCGGTGACGGTTACCCCGGCCGCGCGCAGCTCGGAGGCGAAGGCGTCGAATACGAGTTGTGAGAGGCGGGCGTCACCGTCGTCGACCTGGTCCCGAGCGGCAGCCGGACGCGGCGGCGCAAGCCCCACCGTGAGGTTCCGGTCGCCGGCGTCGGCCGCGAGGGGCGCAACCGAAAGCAGAACGGCAAAGGCGGCGAGCAGCGCACCTCGACGTGGTCGCCCGAATACGCGTGTCATTTGGTCTCCATGACCGCGACACCGTTCCAATCCGCCGGGGGCGGAGCGGCCGCGAGCCGGCGGGCCCGTTCGTAGATTCGTGCGGCCGCCTTGTCCTGCGGAAAAAATGTGAGCACCCGCTGCAACAGTTTGGCGGCCCCGGCGAAGTCTCGCCGGTAGTAGCGCTCCATGGCCCTGTTGTGGACCGCCCAGGCGCTCGTCTCCTGTTTGGAAAGCGTGTCAGACACCGCATAGATGCGCACCCCATGCTGCTTGCCCTTTACCGCCACCGTGTCGAGCAGCCGGGTAGCCAGGCGGTCATCGAGCTTCTGCCGAAGCGAGTGCGAGATCAGGAGCGTCTCGTCGTAGATCTTCGTGAGGCCTTCAAGCCGTGAGGCGAGGTTGACCATATCGCCGATCACGGTGTAGTCCATCTTGCGCTCGGTACCGATATTCCCTACCGTCACTTCGCCGAAGTTGATGCCGATTCCAATCCGGAACTCCGGCTTTCCGACCGCGCGCTGGCGCTCGTTGAAGGCACGGACGCCGCGGCGCATCTCCAACCCCGCCATTACCGACCGATAGGCGTCGTCCTCGTGCTGTACCGGAGCGCCGAAGAACGCCATGATCGCGTCGCCGATGTACTTGTCGATTACTCCGCCGCGTTCCATGATCACATCGACCATGACCGAGAAATAGCGGTTGAGCGAGTCAACGAGCTCGTCGGGGCTCATCTGCTCTGAGATCGAGGTGAACGAACGGATGTCGGAAAACAACACGGCAAGCTCGCGGTTTTCGCCGACGAGCATGGATTCAGGGTTGGCGTAGAAGCGGTCGATCAGCTCCTGGGGCACGTACTTCTGAAAGATCGTGCGGATCTTGCTCTCTTTCTTGCGTGCCACCACGGCCTGCAGCGCGTAGGTCTTGATCTGGGAATGAGCGCGGCTCAGCTCGCCGGTCATGAGATTGAAGGTATGCGCGAGCTCGCCGGTTTCGTCGCCGAACTCCACCGGGACGCGCTCGTCCAGATCGTTGGAAGCGATGATGCGGCGCATCGAAGCGACAACGGTCCGCAGGGGCCGGGTGAGCGTACCGGAGAAGACCGTCACGAAAAACACCGCGAGCACGACCGCTGAGGCGAGGATCAGGGTGCTTTGCCGCGTTATGCGCTGCACATCACCGTAGAAGACGTCAAAGTGCTCGGTTTGCAGCAGGTACCACCCATAGGGGGGGAAGTAAAACCCCTTCGCCACGCGCTGTATGCCGCCGATCACCGGGCTCGTAAGCCTGGTCTCCCGGCTTGCGATCAGCTCACTCAGCGCCTCGCGCTCAGCTTCCAGGGGCGCGGTACCGTCGGTGGCAACGACGAGGCGGTTTTCGTCGTCAAACGCAAACACCGCCTCGGTGTCGCTGCGCAGCATCCCGCGGGCGAAACTCTCCACCCCGAACTTGGTCGCTTCCACCATCTCGGGCCGATCGGTGAGATCGTTCTCCACCAAGAGCTGCCATTGGCCGAGCGCATACTTCTCCAGCTCGTGCGCCTTGAAATCGAGAAACTCGTGCGCAATGCGGGTGATTCCGGTGGTTGCGTTGAAGTACGAGGCCGCTCCGACCATTCCGACGGCAACCAGGACGATGGGAACGACGACCAGGACGAACTTCAGCCGAATCTTCATTCGCTACTGTTACCTCGCGCTACTGTACTGCGCTCACGCGCGCGGCGGCCCCACACGCCGAGCGATGAGTACAACGCTGTCGGCGGGCACGTCCCTACGTGTCGGCCTATTCTACCACGAGCTGCTGCGAAAGCCATAGCGGTTTTTCTACTCCGCAGCCGAGCGGGTGACCGCCAGTAGGGCAGCGAGGGTCAGCGCCATCGCCCCTGCGGTGACCAGGATAGTCAGCGGGATTGTCGCCGTTCCAAAGCGTTCCAGCAGGTTCCCGAGTAGCCAGGGAATGCTCATCCCCCCGGCCCCGGCGCCGACGAAGAACCAGCGCGAGCTCGAGCCGGTTACGCGTAAGCGGCTTCCGGCGAGCGCCATCGTCGACGGGAAGATCGTCGCCATCGAGAGGCCGGTGCCGCCGGCGACCAGCCAGAGCACCAGCGGCGAATGCGCTGCCGGGATGCCGAGGACTGCCGGGATGCCGAGCACCGCCGGCATCACGATACAGCCTACGACCGAGCCGCTGAGCAGACGCTCCGGGCGTACACGAGATGCTACCGGTACCGCGAGGAGCCGGCCGCCGGTGAGTGCCGCCCAGAATACCGCGGTCAACTGGGAAGCTCGCTCCGGTGCGAACTCAAAGCTTCGCACTGCGTAGGTATACACCCAGCCCCCGAAGCTCGATTCAGCCCCGACGTACAACAACAGCAGCAGCGCAATCAACAGCGTAGGAAGAATAACACCCTGCGCTCGATCTTGGGCAGTCTCAGGCTCGGGCGAGCGAGGACTGCGCGACTTCACCAACAGGAGCGCCCCGGGCAGCATCAGCGCAGCCGCCGCGAGGTATCCGCCTGCCAGCGCACCGGTCAGTTGTACTGCTCGCCCGATGAGCAGCGGCGAGAGTATCGCCCCTATTCCGAACGCGAAATGCAACGCTCCCATGTAGGGCCCGGAACGGTCGCCGTAGCGCCACAGCAGGAGCGTGTTTCCCCCCACCTCGAGCGCCCCGGCGAGAACTCCGAGCGTGACGAATGCGGCGACCAGCAACGCGAGATCGGGAACCCCCGGCACGAAAGCAAGCACTACGGCCATCGCGAGAAGCACCCCCGCCATGAGCGGATTGCCCGGGAGGCGATCGAGCAACGCACCACCGGCCACTGATCCGATCATATAGCCGCCGCGATAGCCGGCGAACACCACGCTCACCGCCCCCAGGGTAACTCCGGTCCCGGCGGCAAGGCCGGGGAGGGAAGGTCCGATCGACGCAACCACCATGCCGAGGGCGAACAGTGTCCAGAAATACCCGGCGGTGGCGCCGGGCAGACCCCGCAGGCTCGAGGGGAGAACGGTTCCAGGCGGATTGTTCGAAACAGGGCCGGGGTGGGCTGTACGCATCGGCCCATACTAATACCGGCTCACCGGTTGGTCCAGTTCATGTTTGCGGATTTACATAACGGCCGACTCGGCGTACCATCTATAGTACATGTCGATAGAGGCAACACCTGCCGGGGTTCCGGCGACTCAGCACCAGGTTCCCTTCGTAGAGATGCGCGGGGTCACGGTGAACTACAAACGCGTGGTTGCCGTCAACCGTGCCGAGCTCACGGTCGGCACCGGCGAAGTCATCGGATTGCTCGGCAACAGCGGCGCGGGGAAGACCACTCTGATCAAGGCGCTGGTGGGCTTACTGCCGATCACCGAAGGCGAGGTTCGTATCGATGGGTTGCCGAAGCGGTTCAACTCGCCACAGGAGGCTCGGACGTACGGGGTCGAGACCGCATATCAGGATCTCGCGCTGCTCGAGGATCTCTCGATCGCACGCAATTTCTTCCTCGGGCACGAGCCGTTGACCGGGCCACGGCCGTTTCGTCGCCTCAGTCATCGGCAGATGGTGGGGTATGCCCAGGAGGTCTTCGATGTAATGGGTATGAGCGACATGCCGGCTGCGTCGCGGCTGGTTGCGGGGCTGTCCGGCGGGCAGCGCCAGCTGTTAGCGGTGGCTCGCGCCCTCTACTTCGGCGAACGGCTGGTTGTGCTTGACGAGCCGACTGCCGCGTTATCGGATAATCAGATCGAGTTAGTGCTGGGGCAGATCGAGCGGGCGCGCTCCCGGGGAACGGCGGTAGTGTTCGTCACTCACAAAGCGCACGAAGTGTTCAACATTGCCGATCGCTTGGTGGTCCTCGACCGCGGCCGCACGCTCATGTCGGTTCCACAGAAGCAGACCTCGCTCAAGGAGATGGAGAAGCTGTTGATCTCCTCGCGCTTCACAATGGTGCAGGAGATGGCTGCCGCGGTAGCGCACCAGTTTCGGAACCCGCTCGGAATAATGAGGGTATCGGCCGAGATGCTACGCGACGATTTCGAGGTAACTGAACGGCGTGAGCACTACGATCGGCTCCTGAATATGATTATCGATGAGCTCGGTAGCCTGGACGTCTTGATTACGAATTACCTGGATTTTGCCCGGCCGCGGAACCTGCGGCGCGAGCGCGTAGCGCTATCGACACTCATCGCCGACGCCGTGGCACAGCTTTCAGAGCACAGCGCTGATCCCGCACGGTTCGTACTGGAGCTCCCTGAGGAGCTGCCGGAAGTCACCATCGATAAGGACCTAATGGAACAGGTTGTGCTCAACGTAGTATCGAACGCCGCGGAAGCATCGGGTGAACTGCAGCCCGTAGTGATCAGCGCTGGTAAAGACAGCAGCAGCGCTTGGGTCGCGGTGCAGGATTTCGGCTGCGGCATGGACGAACGCACCCGCAAGATGGTATTCAACCCATTCTTCTCGACCAAGACGCGCGGCACCGGGCTCGGGCTTTCGATCGTGCACCGTATTGTGGAACAGCACGGCGGCACGGTCGAGGTAGTGTCGGAGCTCAAACAGGGCACCACGTTCATCATTTCACTGCCGGTGGAGGAGGAATGAAGCGGCTGCTGATTGTCGACGACGAACGCAACATGCGAGATCTCCTGAAGATCCTCTTCGAGAGTGATGGTTTTGAGGTGTACACGGCAAGCTCCGGGGAAGAGGCGTTGTCGCTGATCGAGAAGACTGCGGGGCTGGATTTGATTATCTCCGACGTCCGCTTGCCCGACATTCCGGGCGTGCAGATTTTGCAGCATCTGAGGTCGCTCAATCTCGCTGTTCCGGTGATTTTGATCACGGCATATGGGACTATAGAGCTCGCGGTGGACGCGATGAAGCGCGGAGCCGCCGAGTTCGTGACGAAACCGTTCAAGAAGGAGTTCATTCGGCATTTGGCGCACCGCGTCCTCAATGACATGCCGAGGGGAACGAGACAGGGCTCCGACGAAAGCGCTCGGCATCTGGTTTTCGAGAGCGCGGTAATGCGGGATCTCATGCGGAAGGTTGACGTGATTGCCGATACCTCGAGCGCGGTGCTGCTGGTCGGCGAAAGCGGTGTCGGCAAGGAGATGGTTGCACGGGCAATCCACCGTGCCGGCGGAGCTGAGCGCCCCTTCATGTCGTTGAGTTGTCCGGCTATGCCGCCGACACTGATCGAGAGCGAACTCTTCGGCTACGGCAAGGGAGCCTTCACCGGTGCCACGCAGGCGTATCCGGGCAAACTGAGCCAGGCCGACGGGGGAACACTGATGCTCGACGAGATCGGTGATCTGCCGCCGGAGATTCAGCCGAAGCTTTTGCGGTTTCTCGAGGAGCACTCCTTTCATCCGCTGGGCGACAATCGTACGGTTCACGTGCGTACCCGTCTGGTAAGCGCGACCAACCGCAATCTCGAGGAACTTGTAGCCGATGGGAGGTTTCGCGAGGACCTCTACTACCGGATCAACACCATCACCCTGAAAGTCCCGCCGCTGCGGGAGCGGTTCGAAGATATCCTGCCGCTCGCCAATCGTTTCATCGAGCGAATCGCGGCCGAGCAGGAAAAACCCGCGAAACCGCTGACGCCGCCGGCCGAACGGGCGCTGCTCAGGCACGACTGGCCGGGCAACGTCCGCGAGCTTCGCAACGTGATCGAGCATGCCTTTGTGTTTGCGCCCGAGGAGGGTATTCGCCTCGAGGACTTGCCGCCGAAGCTGCAGGAGCTCTCGCCGCCGCGCCCGCGAGGCTTTCCGGACACCGATGGCCCTGAAGGTGGTGTTGTGATAAACGGGGGTAGCAAGCTTGACGAAGCCGAGCGCTCGCTCCTTCTGTCGACGCTTGCGCGAACCAACTGGAATGTTACCGCGGCCGCCCGGGAACTGGGAGTATCCCGGAATGTGATTCGTTACCGCATGCGCAAGTACGGTATCGCCGGATCCGGACGCGTATGACAGTATCGCACCGCGGACCGGTACATATTGACCGTACCGGTGGTGCATTTGCACCGACTGCTGTAGACCTGGGTAGACGCCGTTCTGACCACGGAGCTAATCCCATCGCGACCGACGGCTCGCATGTGGCCCCTTTACAACGAGTTACGGCATCGGGTGCCCTGCAATCAGCATGGACAAAGCGAAGATACGTGTTGGCACTGAAATTGCTCTTTTTCCTGCAGGATTAATTCCCAATCTCGAAGGAGGATATGATGAAACGAATCTACGTTTTGCTGCTTGCTGTCTTGTTGATGATGGCGCTTCCGTTCGCAGCATTTGCCGGAGGGGCAGCGGAGGAACCACCGGAACCGGACGAAGAGTTCAACTTCTACATGGTGACGCACGGCGGCGCCGCGGACCCCTTCTGGGCGGTTGTGATACGTGGAGCGGAAGATGCTGCCGAGCGTTTCGGAGTCAACCTGACCTATCTGGGGCCGGAAGTGGCCGACATTGGTGAGTTCGTCAACATGCTCGAAACAGCGGTTGATGCACGCCCGGACGGTATTGCGGTGACCATTACCGATCCGGACGCTGTCGAGGAACCGCTGCGTCGAGCGATCGAAGAGTACGACATCCCCGTGGTCGCATTGAACGTACCGGATGAACGTGAGCGCGGAGAACGAATCCCGTATCTATCCTATGTGGGCGCCGACGAGTATCAGGTTGGAGTTCAGGCAGCGCGCCGTATGCTGGAGGAGTTCACTCCTCAAGCGGGTGTCGTATTGATACACGAACCCGGGCACTCCGGACTTGAACGACGTGCACAGGGTATCAGCGACGTGTTCGGAGAGGAAGGAATCGCGATTGAACGCTTGAGCGGTCGGCCGGACGCCGCGGAAAACTACGAAGTTCTCGAGGCATATCTCATTGCAAACGAGAATGTCGATGCTGTGTTCACGCTCGGACCACAAGGAGCTCATCCGTCGTTGGCCGTGCTTGCCGATCTTCCGCATGGAGACGGAATCCGCCTGGGCGCGGTGGATCTCACCGACGAGATGATCAGCGCTATCGACGACGGCCGTATGCTGTTCACAATAGAGCAACAACAGTACCTCCAGGGATACCTGCCTATCGGTCTTTTGACGCTTTACAATCTATACGGATTGATTCCGCACGATGATATACTCACTGGCCCGGCCATTGTCGATCTGAACAACGTTGACATTGTGCGAGCGATGGTGGAAGCGGGGTATCGATAGAGCCAATGCGACAGGCAGGGGAGACGATGATCCACTGACCTCAATGTCGCCTTTAACTGCTGCGGCGCATGGGCTCCGCGCCGTGGCAGTCTTTATTTCCTGTAACCGAGGTGTGTTATGATTGACGGACTACCTAAGCCTGTACAGAACATACTGCGACTGAAGGAAGCCAGTGCAATACTCGGACTTGTCTTGGTCATGGTCGCTTTCGCCATGCTTTCCGACCGGTTTCTGACAGCGGGAATTATGATTAGTGTTTTCACAGTGACCTCTGAACTCGGGATTATGGCGCTGGGTGTCTGTTTCTTGATGATATCGGGGGAGTTCGACCTTTCGGTCGGCTCGGTATTCGCAATTGCTCCTATGCTTGGGGCTTCTCTTGCGGCCGCGGGGTTCCCATTGAGTGTCGGTTTCCTGGTCGGAATGGCCCTCGCCGCTGTGATCGGATTCCTGAATGGCCAACTGGTTTTGCGGACCGGCGTTCCTTCGTTTATTGTAACCTTGGGTGCGATGATGTTTCTTCGTGGTGTTGTTCTGGCAGTTTCCGGTGGTTTCCCGGTAAGCTACCTGGAACCCTCCCCGATGATGCAATACTTCGGAGGCCGAACCGCGATCGGCCTGCGCTGGTCCGGAGTCTGGTTTATCGTGCTGGTCGTTCTTCTCCAGATTATTCTCGTACGCACCAAGTACGGAAACCATGTATCGGCTGTCGGCGGCAATCCTGGTACGGCGAAAGCCGTGGGCGTAAACGTCGCGCGGGTCAAACTCACCAATTTCATGTTGTGTTCCATGACTGCAGCGCTCGCGGGATTCATGCGCTTCGGTCGTTTTCGTAGTGTCGACCCGACCGCAGGCCGGCTCATGGAACTCGAGGCGATCGCCGCGTGCGTGATCGGGGGAGCATTGCTGACCGGCGGGTACGGAAGCATCGTTGGTGCCTTTCTCGGAGCTTTCCTGATAGGCGTTATGCGTAGCGGTCTCATACTCGCGGGAGCTCCTCCCTACTGGTATCAGGGCTTTATCGGCCTTGTTCTGGTAATCTCGGTAATTCTCAACACCCGTATTAGGAAGATGGTGGCTGGATCATGACTACTACAGATGCAGAGAAGAAACACGAAGTTCCCAGGAAAGCACGGGAGTCCCTCGTATTTGCCGAAAACATCACGATGAAATTCAACAAGGTTGTGGCTCTCGACAACGTCAATTTCGATGTCGGTTATAACGAGGTGGTGGGGCTGCTTGGCGATAACGGCGCGGGCAAATCAACGCTCATCAAAGTCCTGAACGGGTTCCACCGCCCGACAAAGGGGCAGATCTATTTTGATGGAAACCCAGTGCATTTCAACTCTCCGCGTGACTCACGGGACGCGGGCATCGAAACTGCGTACCAAGACCTTGCTCTCGTCAATCTCATGACAATCTCGAGGAACTTCTTTCTCGGACGGGAGCTTGAGCGAAGGATCGGTCCTATCAAGATTCTCGATATGGCTCGTATGGATCAAATCGCCGCAAGAACGATGGCCGAAGTTGGCCTGCGCAATATCCGCGAAATGCAGGAGACGGTGAGCTTTCTTTCCGGCGGGGAACGCCAGGCAATTGCAATCGGTCGCGCAACGTTTTTCGGGGCCAAGCTTCTGATCCTTGACGAGCCTACTGCGGCTGTTTCGGTGGCAGAAACCGAGTGGGTACTGCGGTTGGTTGCGGAAGCGAAGCATAGCGGTCTTGCGGTGATTATGATCACCCACAACGCGTACGAGGTATTCGATGTGGCCGATCGTTTTGTGGTGCTACAACAGGGCCGCAATTACGCCGACCTCAAGCGTGAGGACACCAGCGCCAAGGATTTGATCGAGGTTATTGCCGGGCGTAAGTGACCTGTGGCGCACAATGCCTACAAGTGGTTGAGTTTATCATTGGCTTACAGCAACGGTCTGTCCTCCTTATAGGAGGACAGACATTCTACCCGTGCAGTTGTTATGATCCGTGGTAGTATCACTTCGGGAATCGGAGCGTAACCTCCCGGGTGCTATGGTTTTCTGTCCTAAGCCGTTATAAATCAGATATTTGGGCTTGTGTTGCCGCTTTTCTATTACGCGAATTCAGGTGAGAGAGCGGGAGAAGCCTCCTCACGGATAAGGAAGCCAGTTAGACGACGAAACAAGAAGGCGAAGATGAAAGAAATTGCGATGGGAGTGCTCGGCGGCGGCCGAATGGCTTGGGAACACTGCCGGCAGATAGTCGACACCCCCGGTCTTCAACTGGTAGGGGTCAGCAGCAGGTCCGCGGCTGCCCGCCGGAGTGTGGGAGAACAGTTTCCTGGGGTAAGGCTTTATCCGGATCATGAGGAGCTCCTGTCGGCATCCGAGATCCAGTGGGTGGTAATTACCACTTTTACCAACGAGCACAAGGAGTGGGCCCTCAAAGGCTTAGAACAGGGGAAGAACCTGATTATCGAGAAACCGATTACCGTCACTGCATCGGACTCCGAGGAGATCTTCTCCGCTGCGGAAAAAAGGAGCCTCACAGTAACGGTCCACCAGAATCGGCGTTGGGATAAAGACTTCGAACTGATTAAGTCGATACTCAAAGATGAGCTCATAGGTGATGTTTATCGAATCGAGTCTCGGGTCTGCTACTCTTCGGAAGCTTGGGCCGGCTGGGGTGCCGAAGGTATGGAAAACCCATGGCGCCTCAAAAGGACCTATGGCGGGGGAATCCTCTCCGACTGGGGCTCGCATCTCTTCGACCAGCTGGTTACGGGAGTATCGAGTAGGATAGAGCAGGTCTACGGTAGGCTGGAGTACCGGGTGTGGTCGAAGGAGGTGGAAGACCACTTCTATGCGGATACGCGCTTAGAAGACGGCCGCAGCGCTTGGGTAGAGGCCTCGAATAACCACAGCTTGTCTTTGCCGAGGTGGTTCTTAACCGGTACAAAGGGTACCCTAACAGTCTCCGGAGGTACTCCTGACCAGTGGAACCTGGCCACTCTGCGTCGGCCCTACCGAAATTTCTCCCGGGTGGAACACATCGACATTCATCAGGACGAGTTCTCTCCGGGATTTTACACCGATTTCGCTTCCAAGGCGCAAAAAGGAGAGCCACCTGCCGTACGTAGGGGAGAGGTGGTACTGGTCAGCAGAATAATAGACGCGATTCGCGAATCCTCGCAGACGCGTCGGGTGGTTGAAATCGGATAAGTAGACAGCTTTCCGAAGACTCGTCGCTCGAGATGTGAAATACTCACGACGACTCAGCCGGCATTCATGGGTCGTTCCTGAATACGCATAAGGGGTGATGCAGGGCCTTGGTTCGAAACGACCGGGTGAGTGGGGCATGTCTTACGAACCATATGGATAGGGCACGGCATCCTGATGCCCGGCGAGAATCCAACAGAAAACAAGGTTCTCACGAGCAAACGTAAACCGGAGGGGTAGAGATGATGATAGTGAAGGGAAAAGTGATCGTGATTACCGGAGGAACCCAGGGCCTGGGGAAGGAGGTTGCTTTTACCTTGGCAAATGCAGGCGCTGCGGGCCTGGTTCTTACCGGTAGGAATCATGGACGTGGAGAACAGACAGCGGGCGAGCTAAAAAAGCAGGGGTGTGAAGTTCGGTTTATTGCGGGAGACCTTACGAAAGAAGCTGACTGCAGAAGAATAATCCCTGAGGCGCTTAGCTACTTTGGGGGGGTGCACGGTCTGGTAAACGCCGCAGGAACCACCGACCGAGGAAGCCTGGAGGAGATCAATGTTGAAGCATGGGACCACATCTTCTCCCTCAATGTCAGGGGGGCGTTCATCCTAATGCAGGATACTGTGCGAGCTATGAAGCAGGCCGGAGGGGGCGGGAGTATCGTCAACATCCTCAGCGACTGCGTGCATGGAGGACCGCCAGAGCTGGCAGCATACTCTGCGTCCAAGGGGGCACTGGCGGTGCTGACAAAGAATGCCGCCAATGCCCACAAGCATGACAAAATCCGCATTAACGGGATTAATATGGGTTGGACCCTAACGGATCATGAGGACGAGCTGCAGAAGCAGCGTTTGGGGCCAGACTGGCTGAAACAGGCTGAGGCAACCCAGCCCTTCGGCAGGATCATGAGGCCATCCGATATAGCGGGACTAGTGCTTTACCTCCTCTCAGATGCTTCACAGATGATGACTGGGGCGCTGATCGATTTCAACCAGCATGTGATTGGCTGCTGAATTGGTTTTCCTTCTGAACTGGGCGGTTCGAAGCAGTTAGGGCGCCGGCGGGCCGGTAACCACAGGCTGGGCGGAAGATTGGATGTTCGCCCCGGTTAGCCGGGGCAGCATCCGATCGGTGGAATCGCCCCGCTCTCTTTTGGCAGTTGCGAGAACTGCAGATCACGCTCAGTCGCGGTGGTGGTCACCAGCGGGTCGTAATCTCAGCGCTGCCGGCAAGGGTGATTGAGCCGTAGGTTTAGTACCTGTCCGGAGAAACCCCCGTCTTTTCGGCGCCGGCTTCAGTAGCAGCAAGCGCAATTCTGAACGCCTGCATCGCATCCCATGCATCCACTTTGACCGGCGTGTCGTCTAACACCGCTCGCACGAATTCCTCAATCTCCCTCTCATAAGCTTCCCGGAATCTAAGCATGAAATGAGGCAGCTTGTCTTCCTGCTGAAAAGTGTGTGGTTTGGTTATGCCCATTTGTTTGGAACACAGGGTAACCTCGGAGCCGTGGAGCCCGCCGATTATGATGTTTCCGTTCGAGCCATACACTTCCGTTCTGACGTCGTAGCCGTACTCTGCGTGCATACTGCCATGAAAGGTTGCAAGACTTCCGTTGGCGAACCGGAGATTGACGATCACATTGTCTGCGAAACGAGTGACTCCTTGCCCGTCAACTACGAGGTTACTCTCGTCCGCGTTTACCAAGACGACCTCGTCGTTCATCAAAAAGCGAGCGATGTCGAAATCGTGCAGGAGCATGTCAATATAAAGGCCCCCTCCTTTGGTGGGATCCATTGCCCACGGAGGCGGAGGGAACGGATCGCGGGCGTATCCATTGATGTAGACCGGTCTTCCAATGGCGCCTTCACCGATCAGCTGCCGTGCTTTGGCATAATCAGGATCAAATCGACGTTGGAAACCGAGTTGACACTTAATCCCCGACTGTTGGATTATCTCCATCACCTTCTTGCTGTCACTCAGCGACCCTGCTAACGGCTTCTCTAAGAACAACGGTTTCCCACTCTGGGCGACCACAGAGACTGGTTCAAGGTGATAGGCCGTTGGCGTCACTACACACACCGCATCGACCTCAGTATCGTTGACCATGTCTGTGACATTCGTATACCATTTGCACCCTAGGGCTTTAGCTGTGCTTTGGGCTAAGATCTCGTCGAGATCGCAGACCGCAGAAAGGCGTGCGGAGGCGATCTTTGCAACGTTCGATGCATGGACATAGCCTAAACGACCGAGACCAACCACTCCGATTCCGATATGGTTCATAATCTTCCCCCTTGGTTTGACGAGCGGTTCGACACTTCATCCGAACCGCCATAGCTAAAGCGCACAATCCAGTCTAACTAAGAACGCGACGGGCCCGTGTAAAGGTGCACACTTGTAATCGCGCCTGACTTTCGTGCATTCGTTTGCACTTAAATTCCCGAGTGTAACCGAACTCTTAACTGGTGTAAAGGAGCGCGTTGCCTTGCTGGAATTCTCGATTATGCGGTTGGGGCACTTTTTTGGCAGTTTTCCAAGCCGGCGTTTGAGATTTGACGTAATGTCTTTTCGGAGTCCACGACGCATTGAAGTGGTACGCGCAAGAGCCCTCACCAAGATGCGTAAATCTCTTCATAATGCACCCTGTCGTCGATTGCAATTCTATGACTACCCTCGCTGGGCCATATGCGGATCGATTGAGCAGAGGTGAGTCGACCTGCATGGGCATGTTACATGGCGGGAAATTGGTTAATATATATCGTATATATATTTAAGCTATTAGCAGTACGAGTTTGCTCTCGTGAACAAACGTTTGTCCTTGACCGCTGAGGAAAGTCGTGAGAGACTTGTTGGCTGGCAGGCGCGTAGTATCGCAGTGATAAGCCACACTGATGATAAGAGAGGGTGTAAGCGTGAAAGAGGCTATCTCCATTGACTTCTTGTTTCCGGAGCTTCCAGCCCATCGCAAAATTGAGCAGGTTGCTAAGGCCGGACTACGCCAGATTGAGTTCGGAGGATGGCGCGATAAGGATCTACACCTCCTGGAGCAAGCAATGCGTGAGCACGACGTTGGAGTGTCTAACTTCAGCGCACATCGAAAAGGGAGCCCGATAAATTCGGCAGAGCATCCGATCGTGTTGGCCGAGGTGAGAGAGGCCGTGGAGGTGGCGGAACGCCTTGGGTGCCGGACGCTCATGGTTCTGTCAAACGAGTTAGGCGACGGAGGCGTGGTGGTCAACAGTTATCGCGAGCTATCGGACCAAGAAAAGCGTGACGCGCTGTGTAGATTGCTTGTTCAGGCTCTCGAGATTGTCCCGCAACACATTTCTTTGGTTATCGAGCCGCTCAATACGCGGATTGACCATCGCGGGAATTACTTAGTCTCGATGGAGCAAGCTGTCGAGATTGTAGATACCGTGGCAAATCCGCGACTCGCGGTGCTTGCAGATTTGTATCACCTAGGAATCATGGGTGAAGAGCCATTGAACGTCGTTCGCAACTATGCGAGCTATCTTGGCTACATTCATATCGCGGATATACCTGGGCGTGGTGAACCCGGTTCCGGAGAAATTAAGTGGCAAAAGGTGCTTAGACAGCTTGTGGCGGAGCACTACCAAGGAACGGTTGGATTCGAATATGAGTCCCGTCACGACAGCGCCGCGTCGTTATCCGCAGTAAAACAGTTGTGGCAATCAGTGTTCGGCGATGACAATCGCGAAACGGGTAGT
>PUPD01000132.1 GCA_003552985.1 Spirochaetaceae bacterium | reverse complement strand
TGCCGCTGCCGGCGCCGGCTTCCAACATCCAGGTGAGGAACTCTCCTTTGCCACATCCAATTTCAAGGATATGCTTGCCGTGGAGTGCATAGCGGTTTACCCAAGTTTGTGCAAGCGTCCTGCCGAACGCAACGAAGGTGGGTGAATAGCTCTGCGTCTCCTCGTAACGCCCTGAATACTCTGTTAGTTCAGGTTCAAAGGTACGATTCGTGATGAAGCCGCAGTCGCAGCAGATTGCCAGATCAAGGCGCCCCTTAGGATAAGATTTCGCTTCGCTCTGTTGCTCGAAGAGTAAACAGGAGTTCGCCGGCACGCCCTCAAGCTCGAAAAACCCTTCTAAGCGTCTGCTTTCGCATGCCGGGCAGGCCTTAATCATAGGCAGGCTCGTGCTCAAGCACGGTAGGCTTAGGGATCGGAATAACGAATCTTCCTCCGCGGCGTAGGTAATCTTGCTGCTGCCGAACTATCTCTTTAGCGAAGTTCCACGCTAGCAGCAACGTGTAGTTCGGCCGGTCGATTAGCAGGCGCTCCGGGCCTGCGATCGGTACTCTAACACCCGGAACAAAACGCCCGTGTTTGTGAACGTTGCGGTCGACGACGAACTCAAGCAGGTCGGCACCGATGCCTACATAGTTCAGCATCACCGTGCCCTTCGCTGCGGCACCGTACGCCGCCACCTTGTGGCCGTCGCGTTGCAGCCCGTGTAGCAGGTTCAGAAGCTCATGGCGTAGCTGTTCGATGCGTCCACCGAACTCTATGTAATAGTCGATTGTGTTCAGACCGCAATTATGCTCTTCGCGCAACAGCTCTTCAAGGCGTGCGGACCGCCCCGGCGACTTGGAAAGATACCACCGGAGAGTACCCCCATGGAGACCCGGGAACGCCCTGACGTCATTGAGATGAAGGCCGTGCTGCTCAACGAGATGGGCAACCGAGGTACAAGAGTAGTAGCACACGTGCTCATGGTAGATAGTATCGAACTGGTTCTCATCGATCAGTCGCCGGACGTAAGGGTTCTCTACCGTGATCACACCGTCTTTCGCCACTAACGCCGCCATTCCACCAACAAAGTCATTTAAGTCGGGAACGTGCGCCATTACATTGTTCGCGATCACGACGTCGGAGTGTCCCCGCTCGGAAACCAATCGCGACGCAAGGTCTCGTCCAAAGAACTCTTGGATCGTCTCAATCCCGATTTCACGTGCCGCTGCGGCGGGTCCGGGGGCCGGGTCTACGCCTACTGCAGGGATGCCTTGCTCCGCGAAGTTACGGAGCAGATAGCCGTCGTTGCTGGCCACCTCAACCACGAGGCTCCGGCTCCCCAGACCTCGCTGTTCAATCAACTCAAGCGCGTGTTGCCTTGAATGCTGCAGCAACTGATCGGAGTACGAGGAGAAGTATAGATAGTTCTCGACGAACATCCGCTCGGCGGGTACATCACCTACCAGCTGCACCAAACAGCACCGCGAACAGAACGCAACATCGAGCGGATACCGTGCGTCCGGTTGCGAGAGGTCGTCGGGATGCACGAACGCATCCGGCAACGGCATATTGCCCAGAGAAAGGAAGACTTCAAGTCCTTGGTGCCCGCAACTGCGGCACGTGGCTTCAGGCCGGAGTAAGGCCTGCCCGGCCGTCATACATGCGACTCCGCGTGTGACTCCAGCGGCGTTTTCTGCCGCCACCTTAGCTTTTCATCGATGCGGCCGGTCGCGATCATACTCCGCACGTGGCGGATTCGCGAAAGAGTCGGCCCTTCGAACATCTCGGATGTGAGCCCGACTCGGCCATAGGCGTCGTACAATTGCTTGGCTCCGGACTCAACTGTCCAAACCGGTTTGTATCCCGGAACGAGACCATAGATCTTCGTACAGTCGACGCGGTAGTTGCGTCGATCGGGACCGGCCTTTTCGGCGAGCGTGAGTTGACTGCCGGGCACGGTTTGCTCCACTACACGGGCAACGTCACGGATGCGATAGTTCTCTCCCTCTTTACCTACATTAAAGGCTTGATTGTGAATTGCCGACCGGTCCGCTTCGAGCACTGCAAGAAAGGCTCGCGCGATGTCTTCAACATGAACGAGAGGGCGCCATGGCGTACCATCGGACTTCATAAACACCTCGCCCGTCAAAACGGCGAACGCAACAAGGTTGTTCACGACAAGATCACCGCGCAGGCGTGGCGATACCCCATAGGCTGTGGCACTGCGCAGGTAGGTGGGAGAAAACCCGTCATCGGCGAGTTCGGACAGTCCCTGTTCGGCAAGAATCTTTGATTCGCCGTACGGCGTAACCGGACTGAATTGAGCACTTTCGTCGAGCAGGTCCGACCCTCCGGCTCCATACAGGCTGCAGGAAGACGAGAAGACGAAACGCTTGACGCCTGCGGACTTTGCAACACGGCCGAGGTGTACCGTACCTCGGTAGTTGATGTCGAAGGTGGTATCAGGGTTTAGATCTCCCACCGGATCGTTGGAGATCGCCGCAAGGTGCGCTACCGCGTCGAAGCCTTCCAGCTCCGAGACGGTCACGTCTCGGATATCGGCTTTGATAAACGGCACCGACTGGGGTGCGTCGCCGAAGGTGCACTCGTGATAGAGCAAGCTATCAAGTCCTACTACTTCATGGCCCGCCGCAATTAACAGTGGAACAAGCAGCGTTCCAATATACCCGTCGTGCCCGGTCACTAGAACCTTCATACTCAGCTCCAATTGCGCCACGGTGGCGACCCACCGTCCCACAGTTTTTCCAAACGAACGCGGTCGCGCAGGGTATCCATGCACTGCCAGAACCCGTGGTGCTTGTAGGCCATCAGTTGGCCTTCATCAGCCAATCTCTCAAGCGGCTCTTTCTCGAACATTGTTTCGTCCGCCGGAATGTAATCGAAGACTTCAGGGCGGCAGACGAAGAACGCTCCGTTGATCCAGCCCTCGGAGGCTTGCGGTTTTTCGGTGAACTGCGTGATGCGGTCTCCATCCAGCTCAAGGTGTCCGAATCGCGCGGGAGGCCGGGTTGCTGTCAGCGTGCAGTATCGTCCATGACTGCGGTGAAAGGCCACTAGGGTATCGATATCGACGTCGGACACGCCGTCACCCCATGTCAGCAAGAACTCGTTCTCGCCGATCACCGTGCGTAGTCGCTTGATACGTCCGCCGGTTCCGGTCATCTGTCCGGTATCGACAAGGTGCACATCCCAGTCGTCATCATGCGCCGTAGTGGTGACCACCGACCCTGTGCCGGTGCACACAGTCATGTCGCTGGTCAGCGAAACGTATTCAACGAACCACCGTTTAATGTACTCACCCTTATAGCCGAGCGCGATAATGAACTCACGGTAACCGAAGGCTCCATAATACTTCATGATGTGCCACAGAATCGGTTTACCCCCGATTTCCACCATCGGTTTCGGTCGCGAGTTTGTCTCCTCCATTAGGCGACTGCCGACGCCCCCGGCAAGGATCACAACTTTCACTTGCAAACCTCCGGAGATGAGAAACGTTTTTCAGCGGTTTCCTGCAATAGTACCAAAGCCCTACCCCACTACCTTCGCCATGGCGCGGAAGCGAGGGTTCTCGCGGACCAATTCATCGTAGCGCCCCTCGGCGATGACCCGTCCGCGCTCCATGAGGAAAATCCGGTCGCATTCCTGGACGGTGGTAATGCGGTGGGCGATCAGAATAATCGTTTTGCTATGCATCAGTGCCTGGATGGCGTCCATCACGGCTTCTTCGGTCACCGAGTCTAAGGCGCTGGTGGCCTCGTCCATGACCAGAATGTCAGGGTCGTGGTAGAGCGCCCGTGCTATCCCGATGCGCTGGCGCTGACCGCCGGAAAGGCGGATACCGCGCTCGCCGACAAGCGTGTTGTAACCATCAGGGAGCTCGCCGGTGACAAACTCATGGAGGTTAGCCACGCTCGCGGCGCGCTCAATTGCCGCGTCGTTACGCTGCTCCTCGGGTATGCCGAACGCGATATTGGCCGCAACGGTGTCGTCGCTCACGTATATCTGCTGCGGCACATAGCCGAAATTGCGCTGCCACGGCCGCCCCGGCGGCACCTCTCCATCAACCGAAACGGCCCCCTCAGTGGGTTCCAACAGGCCCATGATCACATCCACCAGCGTGGTCTTGCCGCACCCTGTGGTGCCTACGAACCCGACGGTCGTATTCTTGCGAATCGTGAGATTGATGTCTTTCAGTACCGGCTCGCGGGACGAGGGATAGGAAAAAGAAAGATCCCTCAAGGTGAGCTCCTGCTTAAACGGGTGCTCCTTTACCGGATTGAGAGCGAGGTCTTGTTCGAGTCCCGCGGGTGGCGGCGGCATTTCGGTCATGTCCTTATGAAGCGCATCTACCATATGGGCGTTGAAACGGATCTGCGCCATGCTTTGAAACAAAACCTGTATGTTAGGCATCAGCCGCTGCACCGCGAAAGCGAAGACGGCAATCAGCGGCAACACCTCCACAAGGCTCCCTTCTAACGCGAGCATAACCACCACCACCCCGACAGCGAACGCCACGGCCATAGAATGCATACCCTGAGGCGGTAGCATAAAGAGAATCTGTTGTGCCGCCTGAGTCACCGCGAAGCGGCGGGCGCCCTTCCCGTAGAGGCGTAAGAACGAGCTTTCATTGCCCAAAACCTTGACGTCTTTAATGGCGCCGAAGGCCTCACCCGCGGCCTTAAAGCGCAAGCGGTTCGCCTCCCGTACCTCCTGCCCGTAATACGTAAGCCGAGGCCGCACGAGGCTGTAGCTGCCGGCGTATGTGCAGCCAAACACCACCGCCGCCGCGAGCGCCACCGTAGGGCTTGTCACGAAAAGAAAGATCATAATGGCCAGAGCAATTGAACCGCGCGCAAAAAACTCCATAGATGGACGCAGCACCCCGTTTACGACGTGATCCACCTCGCTCAGTAGGTTCTTGGAAAGCTCGCTGGTATTGTGGTCAAGGTAGTAGCTGTAGGGTTGATAGATGTACTGCCGAAAGAGCCTATGGCCGATATGGTAGCGCCGGTTACCGACAAAGCGATAGATGGCATACAGCGTCACCATCTTAAACGCAGTAGCAATAATAACCACGACGACGACACCGGCGCCGAGCGCGATCATGAAGTTACGAGCGGACGTAAAACCGCCGGCCGTATAAAGCGCGGTTAGCAGCGGCTGGCGTTCTATTACACTGGGATCGGCCACTACCGCCATGAAAGGGCCGAATGAGCCGATGCCCGCCACCTCGAGTAGTGACATGAGCAGTACTGCGGCGGTGAGCGGAATGAGGCGCCTCCGCTCTTTGGGAGTAAACAGTGATATGAGCTTAAGAACAGTTTTCATACCCGCTGATATTCCTCCGCCGCCGCGTCACGATACAGCAATTTCTCTGCAACGTCACGCATGTCGGGATGCTCAAGGTGGCAACGTGCTTCGGCGCTTAGCTCGGATACGGAGCGTGCACTGTAAATCTCTTTCCGCAATGCCTGCCAGCGCTCATGGCGAACAATCACCAGCAGCGGAATCTCAGAAATACTGAGGATCTTAGCAAAGGAAAGCCTGTGATTTCCACTTGAGTTGTTGAAGATGATTTCTCCGCTCCTGCCGATGTTAACTGCTACTTCGTGCATTACACCGCGGTTCCGGTGATCTTTCGGGCACTCTTCCTGCATCATATATCCGTGAAGCTTCATATTGCGGTATATCCATTGCAGGTAAGGAATTCGCTCCGTCAAGAACCGTTCGCGGTTTGTGTATCCGAAACTACCACCGGCGATGTCTATACAGGTGAGACAACGCTGAATGAACTCCGTCTCTTCCCACGGTGTGCCGTTAACGCATACGTCCCAAACGGAATTATAGAGCTGATGATGCTCCCAGCGCCTTTTGTGCAGATCCCAGTCACCTGCTCGAACAGTTCCGATATTCCGCTTCTGATTGAAACAGCCCTTATCCATTTCGTGGACGTGTCCCACTTGAGGGGGAATGTTCTCGCTATAGTTCGAGTCCGTATGGCTACTGCTCAGCAAATAGTACTCTACCATCTGTGGACTTGACATGATGAGGTGCGGTTCCCGCGGCATAGAGCGCCCATAACGTAGCTTATGGCTAACGCGCCGTACTCGCACCATCGCGGCGGACCCGGTCCTGCGCACTTTGCGCTTGGAAGCCACCGCTACGGCGGCAAGACCCTCATCGCGGGCCATGTTCGCGGCCTTAAGTAGCAACGTCACCATCGGATATCTCCACAAGCGTAACAAGATCATTATCGCGCCATTTCCTGAGGTACTGAAGCACGGGGTCTTCGCCCAGCTCCAGTTCCCGTGCCAGGCGCCGCACACTCACCGGACGGTGCAGTTGAGGAATCAGCTCCATGAGTCGCCGTAGCTTCAGCACCTCTTCGTCCTTGACCTCGGTCCCAAGCTCAACGCGGCCGGGGTCCACATAGAGGTCGTACTTCGGGTTCGAGGTACAGATATTCCCACTGAACTGTTTGACGACAACCGGAGACGATTCCAGCTCCTCAATGGCTTGCATTACGAGCTCCACCGCCTCTTCAAGCCGTTCTGCGCTGATAATGTCGGCGTCGTCATGGTCACTGTGGTACTCGGGATAGGGGAAGCGCGAGAGCGAGGCCACCGGGATCCCGTAGGTGTGCCAAATGTACTCGCCGTTCACTACCACGTCGCCGTACTCGCCCCGGCGGTGAGGTAACTCAGAGCGCTCTAGCGCCGCTGCAAGGGCCGTTTCGATGTTGGTCTCTGTTCCGGGCGCGTTCTGCAGACCGAGCTCGGTCTGTGAGCCCAGCATCTCCAGGAATAGCCCTTCGAGCATGAGCTCGCGGCGTTTCGGCTCCATCTTGCCAAGGTAGTACTCGGAGCCGATCACTTCCTGATGGAGGAAGAGCGAGTAGCTGTACTTGGTCTTCCGGCCGCGCAGGCGGCGCATGACTTCTACCCCGACGGCACAGCCGGAGACGCCGTCGTTCGCCATGCCGGGATGGTCGAGGTGCGACATCAGGACGACCGTGTGCGGAAGCTTACCGGGGTGTGTGTACTCCAAAAGCTTCAGGCTGCCCGCGGCTTCGTCCGTTCGTATCACAACCTCGTACTCGCCGGGTTCAAGAGCGTCGTACAGGCGCTTTGGAACGCAGAAGCCCCAATCGCGATCCCAGCTCCGGTACTGCTGCCGAAAATGGAACGGAATTGCATCCGGATCGCGGTCGTCATAGTACAGATGCCGGCGAAGCTCGTCACGGTCGACAGTTCCGCTGAATGCAGACGAGAGCGCGATTACACCGAGAGTATGGCTCATGCCGTCGTAGATGAGCTTCCCGTTTTTCCGAATCTTCGCCTCAACCGGGTTCCAACGCGGCGGGATCTTCCAGCCGTTGAGCTCTTCGTCCTCGCCGTATTCAATCACCTCAAACGGCAACAGCCGACAGAGGGCCGACACGGCCTGATCGTACTCATCCGAACAAAACACGCGGTTAAGGGGCGTTAGCTCACGAATTAGCTCAATCATATCCATGCTGCTGATCTCTCTTGGCCGTTTTGCGGGACGTCGTTGGTATCAAAGCGCGGAAGCTCGAGCGGCCTTCCGGTTCCAAGCTCAACAGCGCCGCGGTTCACGGTGAAGCCAAGCGCGCAGCCGCGGGCAGCTACAGTCGCTAACACATGTTCGTTGTAGCCGCCGTAGGGGTAGCTGATGGTCCAGCCCTCAGGTGGCATCAAGTCCCGTTCTACGAGGTAGCCGACCGAGCGCTCAACCTCCGCCGCCTGTGCAGTAGGCGGTAACGAGTCAAGCCAGCAATGCTCGTACCCGTGGCATCCGATATGCATGCCTGCACTTCTGATGCAGGAGAGCTGTTCAGGGGTCATGTAGAGCTCTTCCGCGAAGGCTGCCTCGTCTTCGGTGACGTACTGCCGGAAAAGGCGGTCAACAATACGCTCGCGAACGCCTTCCGGCAGGCCCTTCTGCAGCAGGCGTTTCACGAAGATAATCTCCGGCGGGTCAAACCGGTCGCGGACCGCATACTGCCGGTAATACCAGTCGTTGGAGTTAAGATCAAACCGCAGCCTGTACTCATCCAGAAGCCCGAACAGGGTACTGACCAACGCAGCCGTATCACCGGCTGTAGCCAGAATGAAATGAATCTTGTTCACGTCGAGGACGCGCCGTTCACCCACTGCCGCTACCGGTGGAAAGAACGCTCCGCTGATGCCGCGGTTATGGAGAAGCGGGAAGACAGTGGTGAAGTGGTCGATGTAGCCGTCATCAAAGGTGAGCAGCAGGGCATGAGGCGGAAGCTCATCGTTCCCACGAACTGCTGTAACGAGCTCCTCCATCCTGACGAAGCTGAACCGTGCACTGAAGTAATCAAGCTGAGCTTTAAACCGGTCTACGCTGAGCCCCTTGATCTCCGGGTAGCGACTGCGCTTTGCATCACGCACGTAATGGTAGTTGACCACCATAACCGTGCCGCTACTCCTTGCTTGTTTTGCGGTTACCATGCGCTCAGCCCGCCGTCCACGATTAGATTCTGCCCGGTCATGTAGCTCGAAGCATCCGAAGCGAGAAACACCAGCGCACCGACAAGCTCCGCGGGCTGCCCCATTCGGCCGAGCGGCACCCGGGCGGAGTAGCGCTCCTTAAAGGTTGTATTCTGCCCGCTTTCCATACCGGCCGGGGTAAGGGAGTTTACCCGAATCCCCTTTTCCGCCCAGTAGGTTGCCAGGTGCCTGGTGAGCCCAATCACGGCAGCCTTGGAAGTTGTGTAGACCGCCGGTGTATTGATCTCACGATCCAGATACCACGAGCCTTCATAGATACGCTGATCCGGGGCAAGCACGCCGTAGATGGAAGCGGTCTGGATGATGCTCCCCCCGAGCCCATGCGCGGCCATGCGCGCACCAACAGCCCGGGCGACCAGGAACATCCCGTCGAGATTCACTGCCATGACCTCTCTCCAGGTCTCGTGCGAATAGTGCTCAAAGCGCTCAAAAAACGCGTTGAGATCCGAGCTCTTTGTGGCAGCGTTGTTATGGAGGATTCTGACCTCTCCGAGCTCAGCCTGTACTCTTTCGACCATCGCGTTTACCGACGCGGGGTCTGATACATCGCACCCAATGCCGAGGCACGAGACGCCGCACTCGGCTGAAAGCTCAGCGGCGAACTCTGAAGCCTGCGCTTCTTCAAGATCCACCACTGCTACCGCTGCGCCGAACTCAGCAAGCGCCCGGCAAAAGTGGCGCCCGAGGATACCACTGCCTCCGGTCACGATCGCGGTTCTGCCTGTGAGGTCAAAGAGCTGTCTATACTGTGAGGGTGAGCTCATTAAGGTTAACTCTCCGGTTTTCAGCCCCTGAGATTCTTCCGGCCATCAATACCTTCATGATGGCGATGGTCTCTTCCGGTGCTATGGCGGGCTTTTGGGTCTTCACTGACTCAACGAAGTGCCACAACATGCGGCGGAACATGCTGAAGTTATCGCTTATGCGGTGGCTGGAAGCTGACGCGTTCCCCCAGAGGTCAAGCTGAAACCCGACCACAGTGCTCCCGAGCGCATCAATCTGCACGAGCGGTCCGCCGGCCGTCCCAATCGTCGCCGACATGTGCTTTGAATCCGCCGCCTGCACCCATTCAAAGCGCGGTCCGATCAGCGCAGTAATCGCCTCGAGCAAATGCACGCCGTACTTCTCCCACCCGTTGACCACCGCCCCGCGTACGAGCTTCAGATCGCCGTACGACTCGAGGTTGGCCTTGGCCTCATCAAGCTCGCGCGCGTAGCGCATCGCCGAGCACGACATCAACCGGCCCGATCGCAGATAGGGGTAGAACCGGGCAAGCTCGTCGGCGCTCAGGGTCAGCGGCTTGTCGACGAACACCGGAAGCCCGGCTTCGAGAAACGGCACAGCGAGCTGCAGATGGTTCTCGTAGTCGTCGCGTGCGATGATCACCGCGTCCACCGCACCGATGAGCGCCTCCGGTGTTGCTACCGAGTTGGGTATCCGCGCTGCAGCGCACAGTTTCCGAGTGGTTTGCGGGTCCTGTGTCCAGGCATGGGTGATGTACGCACCGCAGATTCCGAAATCGGCAGGGTCACGGCGGCGCACATAGTCATAGATGACCGACCAGCCGGCTGAGGCAAGATCGGGCGCCGAGTAGCCGTTGATTATAGAGGCAAAGGAGAAGGGGTGACCGTTTCCTTCGCTGATTCCAAGTATGCCGAGCCTGAGATCAGCCATCTCACAACACCTTACTGAAGCGCGAAGGGGCGCGGCCTTCCAGCCACTCGATGCCGTCCAGATCAGGGAACAACGGTATCTCGTACCCCAGCCAGAAGAACCGGCCGGTAGGCCCGTCCGCGGGAAGATTCAGCAGGTATTCGACCGTCGGGAACGCGACGTCCGGGGTCATCGGTGCCTGCGGGGCCATCTCACTTTGCACCGGCCCCGGGCTCATGAGGTTTATCTTGATGTTGTAGTCTTGATACTCTCGCGCGGCGGTGACGGTGAGTGCGTTCAGTGCGGCTTTGGAGGCGCTGTAGGCTCCGAACTGAGGAAAGCAGTTAAGCGGAGCGCCGGAGGTGACGTTGATGATGCGGCCGAAGCCCTCCTTCTGCATCAGCGGCAGGAGCGCCTGCATCAGAGCGAGTGGTGCAACCGCATTCACCGCGATAGACCGGCTGAGCTGCTCCTGAGTGAGCTCGGGCATCCCGGCACGAATATTGACCCCGGCGTTGTTGATGAGGTACGGGATGTAGCCGTAGCGCTCCGGCAACTCTTGCGTGAACTCGCGCAGCTGCGCGGAATCGGATAGGTCAAGCTCAACACACTCGACGTTGGCATACGTGCCGAACGCTTGCTTGAGACGGTCAATCCGCCGCGCTACAGCAATGACGCGATACTCGGAGGCGAGGTGCTGCGTGAGCGCGTGGCCTACCCCGCTGCTTGCTCCGGTAATCAGGACGGTTTTATGCATGCGTTTCCTCCAGGATTGCTTCGGCTATGCGAAAGTCCAGCTCAGTATCAATATCCACCGAGCGCGCCGCCGGCATGATCACCGCTCCTTGCTTGCCGAACAGCAGCGCCGCACCGCTCTCCTTCAAGCCCTCAGCACGAAACGCGTACACCGCGCCGTTGAGTTGATACGCAGGCGGAAGCTCCTGCCGCGGAAGCCACGGAACAGCTCCCGGCACGAACACCTCGGGAGTGTCTCCGGCTATGCGCCACGCGCGGTGCGGGTGGAGGCGAGCCTCAACGAATGTGGCTGCCGAGTCACAGCCGGCGGCAATGAGCTTCAGGCACTGCGTAACGTCCTCAGCACTCCGAAACGGGCAGGTGGGCTCGAGCAGCACCTCTACGACCGGCTTCTCACCTTCTGAGTCAAGCCGTGCGGTAAGATCACGCAACGCATCAATCACGAGCGAGCCGTCGCCCGCAAGCTCAGGAGGCCGCGAGTATACCTCAGCACCGCACTCGCGCGCAACGGCGGCAATCTCGTCATCGTCGGTGGAGACGATGACACGGTCGATAGCGGGCACCTCCTGTGCCGCAGCCACCGACCAGGCCAAAAGCGGTTTCCCGCCGAGCAGTTTGATGTTCTTCCCGGGGACTGACTTGCTTCCGCCGCGGGCAGGTATAACGGAAATGACGCGGTTGTCTCCGAGCATTGTGGTTCGGCTTCTCCTTGCTCTCGTCTACGACTCAATATTGAGGCGCTTCAGCGTGTTGCGGTATTCAGACCATTCGCCGATATCAAGCCAGGCTTCGTTCCCGATAGGATACACCCCCACCTGGCCGCCTGTATTGCGCACGCGCTCAATCAGGTGCGTGATGTGAAAAAACTCGCCTTCCGGAATCAGATCGAGGACCTCGCTCTCGAGCACATACATGCCGGTGTTGACAAGAAAGCTGTATTCAGGTTTCTCGACCATGTTGCTCAGGGTGCCCCCATTTTCAATCTCGCATATCCCGTAAGGGATGTCATAGTGCTTCATTGAAGCGACAACGGTAATGCCGTTGCCTTTCTTCCGGTGGTGATCAACCAGATCGGCGTAATCCAGGCGAATGATGTTGTCGCAGTTGGTTACTATGAAGGAACCGCTGATCCTGCCGCTCAACAGCTTGAGCCCGCCCGCAGTCCCGAGCGGTGTTTCCTCTTCTACATATTCAACGTCATACTCAGGGGCAAGCTCCTCGAAGTAGGCTCTGATGATCTTCGCCTTGTGGAACACGCTGAAATAGAAGCGGCTGAGCCCGTACGGCAGAAACGAGTCGATGATGTACTCAAGGGCGGTCTTCTCGCCCACCGGAATGAGCGGCTTGGGGAGGATCTTGGTGAACGGATCAAGCCGGGTTCCCTTCCCGCCGGCCATGATTACCACCGGCAGGTCAAGCTGCGCGACCGGCTTGGAAGCGACCTGCCCACCAAAAACGGCTTCCCAGGTGAGCACGTCCACAATCTGCCCAGAGCCGTTCAAAACCGGGATCCGCGTGACGTCATGCCCGATCATGAGCTTCTTTACCGCCTCAAGCTCATACGGTTTGTGTACCACGAGCGGGCTGGGATTACAGACGTCCCCCACCGCTGCACCGAGGCTGCCTGAGTCAAGAATCCAGCGGCGGATATCGCCGTCCACCACAGTGCCGCAGAGCTCACTGCGCTCGTCGACCGCGAAGAGAATCTTGCTGCTTGTCGCTTCGAGCTGCTTCATCGCATCGGTGACCGTCTTGTTGCGGTCGATAAGCAGTTCACCTAACTCTGTTGTTGTCATAATCACCTTCCGCACCTAACGTTACGGGATATCGTGAAACCGCTTCTGCATCATGGTAGAAGAAAGCTCCACCGTCTTGAGCACATCTTTGATTCGGCGGCTCGCGCTTCCGTTCTTGGTTACGTCGTAGGGGTTCTCAAGTGACTGCAGGCATGCCCGGAACTCTTCCGAGCATGCCTGGTCTATGGCAGCCTCGATGGCTTCGGAACGGTTGGCGCAGTCGATCACGTTTGCGGCCCGAACCCGTCCACGCTGACGCTCGCCTATGTTCACAACCGGAAGCGCAAACCACGGAGCCTCAATAAGACCGCTTGATGAGTTTCCCAGCATCAGCGAGCAGTGGGCCATGAGGCTGCGGTATAGCTCCGCACCGAGGCTCTCAAACAGACGGTAACGGTTCGGAGCACCTGCGCAGAACTCGGCAAGCGCATGGTTAACGGCACGGCCTTCTTCATCGGCGTTGGCTTTGGTGAAGACGGCGCGGAGTCCCGCGCGCTCCACTGCCCGAAGCAACGCCGCAAGGTTAGTTACCGCAGTCCCCGGCTCCAGCGTCACCGGGTGATAGGTGATGAGCGCAACCGGTTCGCTCAGGTCGAACTCCAGCCGCGCCTCGAGTTCCTCTCGTGTAAGTAAAGCGCTGTGGTAGAGGTCATCGAGGCCGGGAGCTCCGAAGGTGAAAACCCGCACAGGATCTTCTCCCATCTGTATGATGCGCCTTTTATAGGCCTCGGTAGCCGGGAAATGGAAGGTAGCCAGCTTCGTGAGCGCGTGGCGCACCTGCTCATCGAGCGCACCCTCGGTAGTTTCGCCGCCGTGGATATGCGCAATCGGGATACGAAGCATCAATGCCGCAGGCGCGACTCCGAGAAGCTCAAAGCGATCGCCGAGCAGCACAATGATGTGCGGCGAGAGCTCGCGCAGGGCATCGGCAAAAGACAGCATTCCGACGCCGATAGACTTAGCCGTGGCAACCGCGCTGTCTCCGCCAAGGAGCATATCTACCGAGCGGCCTATCTGAAAGCCGTCGCCTGTGATCTCGCGAACCGTATGCCCGAACTCCGGCAGGAGATGCATTCCGGTGGCAACTACCTGAAGCTCGAGCGCTTCGTCCCCGGCGATTTCCCACATCAGCCGGCGCAGCAATCCGTAGTCAGCCCGCGAGGTGGTGACAACGCACACACGGCGTACCGCCCCGTCTTCAGCCCGCGTCACGATAGGCTCTCCCATGTTATGAGCTCATCGGCAGCGATGGCTCGCCTTGCCGTACGGCCGATTACCTTGCCAAGGTACTTCGGCTTGATCCCGTTTCCCGGGCGCTTCACCGCGATCATCTCCTGTGACAAGCACGTTCCGGCAGGTATCTCACAGGCGGCAACCAGGCTTTTGCGAGCGGCTACCATGTTCCCGAGCTCACAGGGCGCCGGGCGCTTTCGGCCGTCGCCGAGGGCCGTCTCCACATTGCGAACGGCACTCACCATCGCCGCGAGCTCACCGGGCTCCATCGATGAACGGTGGTCGGGCCCGGTATCAGCGCGATTGAGGGTAAGGTGTTTTTCGATCACCGCCGCACCGAGCGCCACAGCAGCGATCACCACTGCCGATCCCTCGGTATGGTCTGAATACCCCACCGGGCACCCGAAAGCCTCCCGAAGTGTCTGCATTGCATTGAGATTAACCTCATCAACAGGAGCGGGGTACTCAGTCACGCAGTGCAGCAACGTGAGCGCGGTGTTACCCGCTGCGGTAATCGCTTCAACCGCCTCCTCTACTTCGCCGAGGGTGGCCATGCCGGTTGAGAGAATGATGGGCTTCTGCTTCGCTGCTACGTGAGCGAGAAGCGGCAGGTTAGTAATCTCTCCGGAGCCGAGCTTGAACTGAGTCACCCCGAGGTCATCAAGCAGATCAGCCGAGTCCCGGTCAAAGGCTGATGAGAGAAACTCGATACCGAGCTCGCCGCACAGGCGCATGAGCTCGCGGTGGGCTTCCACGCTGAGCTCGAGCTTCTTGAGCATGGCGTACTGAGTCTCATCAGGGGGCGAGGTTTTCTGCTGATAGGACGCCTTACGCGCCGTTTGCGAGGCAATCGCTTCAGCTTTGAAAGTCTGAAACTTGACTGCGTCAGCGCCTGCGTCGGAAGCTGCCCGTACGAGTGCTTTGGCTGTATCCGGCGAGCCATTATGGTTGACGCCGGCTTCGGCGATGATGAAAACCCGCGGTGCAGTCATCTGAGCTTCCTCGCGGGCACGCCGACATATACACCGGGCTCATCTATGTTCCGAACCACGACCGCGCCGGAGCCGACGACAACGTCGGAGCAGACCTCTATTCCGTGGTTCACGGTAGCATGCGAGCCCACCATACAGCGGTCCCCTATCCGGGCGTCACCATTCACGATAGCTCCGGTTGAGATATGCACATGGTCGCCAACATGCGCGTGATGCTCCACTAGTGCGTTTGAGTTGACGATGCAGTTCGTGCCGACCTCGGCAGCGGTGTTAATCACCGCCATGTGTCCGATCATGGTGCCTGGAGCTATGCTCGCGGTGCCTGAGAGATACGCGGTACGAGAGGCGAGGACCGGGAGACTGAACCCGAGCTCCAACACGTATTCGTACAAGCGAATACGCGGCAAGGGGTTCATCACGAAGCCGACACCAACGAACGCCCGATACTCATCGCTCGCAACCGCCGGCAGATCGCTGTCGCTAAACAGCACTGGCCCACCTGCGAGCTCAGTGCCTTTCTTTAGCTCATTGTCACAGTAACATACACTCTCGAAAGCCCCACTCGTGGATGCGAT
>PUPD01000224.1 GCA_003552985.1 Spirochaetaceae bacterium | reverse complement strand
CGACTTTTTGGATTTCGGCCGGGCAGCGGCGGTTGGCTTTGTGTTGTTCCTGATGATCTTTGCGGTGAGCATGATCCTGGTGCGCTTGCTCAAGCTGAAGGGGGACCTGCGATGAGCGGCGAAGTCGGAGGACGCTCGCCGGGCGCGCCCGCAGCGGCGCAGACAGCCGGGCCCGCGGCGCCCGGGCGCATGCGCGGCAGAGCGCGGCTCAGCGGCGTTACAAGCAGGCGGCTCGGCACCACCGCCCTCTGTACCGCATTCGCGCTCGTCTGGTTCTTCCCGGTGCTGTGGCTGTTGGTGCGGGCGTTTACGCCCAACATTCTGATTCTCAGACAGGCCACGCGTCTGATTCCATCGCAGGTCACGCTGATCAACGTCCGGACTGTGCTCGACAGCTGGCCGTTCTTCACCTGGCTCGTGAACTCGTTTATCGTCACCGCGGGTGCGCTGGTGGTCACTACCGTCGTCTCGCTGCTGGCCGCGTTTTCCTTCTCGCGCCTGCGCTGGCGCGGACGGGATGCGGTCTTTCTCATGTTTCTGAGCTCCATGTTCGTGCCGTGGGAGATCAACGCAATTCCGCTTTACTTTGTGGTGAACTACCTGAACCTGCTGAACACGCACCCCGGGGTGTTCCTCCCGATCTCGGCGATGCCGATCGGGATGTTTCTGATTCGACAGTTCTTTGTCAACATCCCGCAGGACCTGGAAGACGCCGCCCGGATGGACGGCTGCCGCAGCTTCGGCGTTTTGTTCAGGATCTTCGTGCCGATGTCCCTGCCGGCGATCGGAGCGCTGGTGATCTGGGTCTTCATCTTCGCCTGGAACGAGTTCTTCTGGTCTTTGATCTCGCTGCAGCGCTCGGCGATGATGACGCTGCCGATCGGCCTGCGCATGATTCTCGGAGCCCATAACATCGCATTCGGGAACCTCTTCGCCGCCTCGTTTCTGGCGATGATTCCCTCGGTCATCGTGTTTTCGCTGCTCCGCAAACAGATCATCAAAGGCATCTCGCTTTCGGGAGCACTGAAGTGAACGGCTCAGAGACCGCAGCTAAACGGGATATGCCCGGCATAGGAATTGCGCCCGGTGTCTGGCCGACGATGGTGACGCCGATGACCCCTGGAGGCGAGATCGAGCTTGCAGGGCTGGAGTCGCTGACCGAGTGGTTCATCGCGCGAGAGGTCGCGGGGCTGTTCGCGGTCTGTCAATCAAGCGAGATGTTCCTGCTGAGCCTGTCCGAGCGAGTGGCGCTTGCCGAATGCGTTGTGCGCCGAGCCGGCGGCCGCGTGGGGGTCATCGCATCCGGCAACACCGCGCGGGACCCCGAACAACAGATCGAAGAGCTGCAGGCGATGGCCGCCACCGGAATAGACGCGCTCGTGCTTGTGACCAATCGGTTCGCCGCGCCGGAGGAACCGGACGCGGTATGGCAGAACCGGATAGAGCATGTTCTCGCCAAGCTACCGCCCCGCCTGCCGCTCGGGCTCTACGAATGCCCGCACCCCTACCCCAGGCTGCTCTCGCTCGAGCTTCTGCGCTGGGTTTCCTCGCTCGGCCGCTTCAGCTTTCTGAAGGACACAAGCTGCGATCCACAGGTGCAACGCGAGCGCCGGACCGCGGTTGAAGGATCGGCGCTCGGCCTCTACAACGCCAACTCGGCTACGCTGCTGTCGTCGCTCCTGGACGGCTATGCGGGCTTCTCCGGCGTGATGGCGAACTTCCATCCCGAGCTGTACGTATGGTTGTGCCGCCATTACCGGACCCACCCGGGCGAGGCAGTGATGCTTCAGGATTTTCTCGGCGCCGCGTCGGTCTTCGAACGCCAGCTGTACCCGCTCAACGCCAAGGTTCAGCTCGTGCGCCGGGGGGTGTTCAGGCATAGCGGTGCCAGGGTCACCGGCGAGCAGACGCTCGGGCCCGCACAGCTGATTGAGCTCGAACAGCTTACGCGGTTGCAGGAACGCGTTGCGGCGCTGCTTCCGGGTCTGGAGGTGCCAACATGACCGAGACCGTGAGGGAGATCAGAGGAGAGCCCGCGATCGTGCATTGCTCCTCCCTGGCGGAGACGGCGGACGGAACGCTCCTGTGCGTGTGGTACGAGGGTTCGTACGAGACCGCCCCCGACACGGCCTTGCGAATTGCGCGCCGCCCCGCGGCAACCTCCGGCGGCCGCACCGGCACGCCCGCTGACTGGAGCGCGCCGCAGACACTGCTTGCGCTCGCCGGGGTGCCGCTCGGTAATCCGGTTCTGTGGCGCGACGCCGGCGGCACGTTGCGGCTGTTGTTCACCGCCCTCACGGCCGAGTCCTGGACGGAAGGCATCCTGCTTGAGATGCGAAGCGATACCGACGGCCTGGACTGGAGCCCGCCCTCGGTGGTTACGGCGCGCAAAGGCTTCATGCCGAAGACGCGGCCTCTGGTGCTCCCCGGCCCCCGGGTTCTGTTCCCCATCTACCACGAGGCGGAGTACTGCCCCTATGTCATGATTGCCGAGGATCCCGACCGGCCGCACCTCGGAGCGATCGTCGGTGAGACGATGGCGCGGGGAATCGCGATACAGCCCGCGATCACTCAGCTGAGCGACGACACGCTCCTGATGCTGTGCCGGTCGCGCCGCGGCACCGTCTGGAAGAGCCTATCTCCCAACGGCGGCTATAGCTGGTCTATCTGCCGGCCAACCGGCATTCCCAACCCCGACAGCGCAATCGACCTGCTGCGCGCGCCGCTTTCAGAGGACGTACCAACCGGCTCCGGGAACCCATCGCTGATCCTGGCCGGCAATCTCTCGAGCTCGAGCCGCCGCGCGCTTCACCTCGCAGTCTCGGAGGACGATGGCGTCACCTGGACGCGACGCAGCACCGTCGCCGAAGGCGAGGGCGAATACTCGTATCCGTCGGCGATTGCGACAGCCGACGGGTCGGTCTGGGTAAGCTATACCGAAGACCGCTACCGCATCCGGGCCTGCCGGCTCGCTCCCGATGAGATCCCCCAGTGCAGGCCGGAGGATCATATCAGAACCGATGCGACCGAAGGCTCGGGCCCGGCGGAGATCTCAGGCCAGGCCGGGAGCTCAGCATGAGCGCTCAGCCCGCGAGCGCTCCGCCCGCGAGCGCCGGGACGGCCGGGGGCAACCACGCGGATGGGCCCCGTCCGCAAACAGAGGCGCGCGCGCCGTACAAGCCTGCCGGCGAACGCGCGGTGCGGCTTGCGTTTGTGGGCGCCGGTGAGTGGATGAGCCGCTATCACCTGCCGGCGGCCGGAAGGTTGCAGGAACGCGGCGAGATCACGATGGCCGGGATTTGGAACCGCACTCCCGAGAAAGCAGCCCGGTTGGCCGAAGCGTTCTCCATCCCGCGGGTGTATGAGTCCTTAGCAGAGCTGTGCGCCGATCCTGACCTCGACGGCATTGTGGTGGTGGTCAGCCGGGTCTCGGTATACGAGGTCATGATGCAGCTTGCCGGTTCGCGCTGTCCGCTGTTTGTCGAGAAACCGCCCGGCGACACGCCGCAACAGGCCGAACAGCTTGCCGAAACCTTTGGGACACGCTGCATGGTCGGGTTCAATCGACGGTTCGTCGCGTTTCACGAGCGCTTCGCCGAGCTCGTGGAGGCTG
>PUPD01000214.1 GCA_003552985.1 Spirochaetaceae bacterium | reverse complement strand
TGGCCTCAGCTTCGCTGAACCCGCGCGTCTGCAGGTAGTGCTGCTGATTGCGATCGATCTTTCCGGTAGTTGACCCGTGACTACACTTTACATCGTTTGTGTGGATCTGCAAACAGGGTATCGAGTCGGCGCGCGACCCGTCATTGAGCAACAGGTTGTTGTTAGTCAGATAGGCGTCGGTCTGAGCAGCGTCATGATCGACGTAGATCAACCCCTGGTAAACCGACCGCGCTTCATCCAACAGAGCACCTTTGTAAAGCGCGAGGCTCAAAGCGTTGGGAGCATTGTGGCGCTGCACGGTGCGCAGATCCATATGTTGGTCCTCACGCCCGAAATACAGCCCGTCAAGGTGCAGATTTGCTCCCCGACCGTTCAGGTGACCGTCCACGCGCGCCTTGGTGAACAGCCCGCCGAACTGAGCACAGAAGTGCCGGCCGGTAGCATCGCGGCCGAGATAGCCGCTTCCGTTGCTAAACAACGAGGAGTCGATATTCAGATCGCTCATCTCGGCAAAGCTCAAGGCCCCGTTATCTCCGGCCTCGAAATCAAACCCCGAGTTCACCAGCACCTCGCCTTCTTCACCCCCGTGGGTGATTGCCGTCAGCGTCGCTCGACCCCCGGTCTCGGCGATCGCAAACACGTGCGGTGCGTAGACCGTGCCGTCGTCGTCGTAGGCGAACTCGAGCTCAAACGGCGCGCTGAGCTCAACAAAGCGGGGAACGTACAGAACCACCCCGTGCGTAATCGTGCTGTAGTGCCAGAGTTGGATCCGGTTCTCAGCATGCTGAATCGCCTTGCGCCACAGGCACTCCACCGCGGTGCGCGCCGCCGCCATGTTCGGATCGTGATTCAAGTCGCCCAGGACCTGTACAAGCGGCGCAAACACCACTCCGGCCTCGGCAGCCGCCTTGCTCAGGCTGTGTTCGGTACACTCCAGATTGCGAAAGGCGACGCGGCCGGAGACACCGTCCCCGCTCGGCGTGCCGGACGCTCCCGCGGTACCGTGGTCCGGCAGCTTGAGCCGATACGAGTCGAAATCGTAGCTCGATATATCCGAACGTCGCCACTCTTCCTCACGGGTGGTCGGCCAGTCCATCTGGTCGAAACGTCGACGCGCCTCCGCCCTGAGCGTTTGCACCCACTCCGGTGAGCCCAGAGCCTCGGCGTACGATTCCAGTTGCTCAGTTGCGCGAAACTCAGTCAGTTGCTTGTTATTCATCTCAGTCCTTCCCTGCGTTATGGAGCGGTCGCGCCCCTCACCCAACCGAGCCTTCCATCTCCAGCTCGATGAGGCGGTTCAACTCTACGGCGTACTCCATCGGCAGCTGCTTCACCAGCGGATCCAGGAACCCGTTCACAATCATCAGAGCGGCCTCATCCTCGTCCATGCCGCGGCTCATCAGGTAGAAGAGCTGCTCCTCGCTGATCTTGCTCACCCGCGCCTCATGCTCCATCGAGACATCGTCCGACTGAATATCCATGTAGGGATAGGTGTTACTCGTGGACTCCTCATCGATCAGCAGCGCGTCGCAGACCACGTGACTTTTGACGTTCTCCAGATCCGGCTCGACCTTGATCTGTCCGCGATAGCTCGCGATACCGCCTCCCTTACTGATAGACTTGGAGGTGATTACCGAGCTGGTGTCGCTTGCCGCGTGCACTGCCTTGCCGCCGGTATCCTGTTCCTGGCCGCTGCCGGCGAACGCGATCGACAAGACCTCCCCGTGTGCGCCTTCGCCCATGAGCCAGATGGAGGGGTACTTCATCGTACGCTTACTGCCGATGTTACCATCGACCCATTCAACCGTGGCGTTACGGTGAGCTACCGCCCGCTTGGTAACCAGGTTGTAAATGTCGCTCGACCAGTTCTGAATCGTGGTGTAGCGTACTCGCGAACCGGGGAGAGCAATGATCTCTACCACCGCCGAATGCAACGAATCGGTGGAATAGATCGGCGCGGTACAACCTTCGATGTAATGCACGAAGCTGTCTTCATCGGCGATAATCAGCGTGCGTTCAAACTGACCGAAGTTTTCGCTGTTGATGCGGAAGTACGCCTGCAACGGAACCTCCACCGACACGCCCTTGGGAACGTACACGAAGCTGCCGCCCGACCATACCGCCGAGTTCAGAGCGGCGAACTTGTTGTCGTCAGGCGGAATCACCGTGCCGAAGTACTGCTTGACCAGCTCGGGATGCTCGCGCACGGCGGTTTCGGGGTCGCTGAACAACACTCCCTGCTTAGCGACGCTCTCCTGAATGTTGTGGTACACCATCTCCGAATCGTACTGCGCTCCGACCCCGGCCAGGAACTTGCGCTCAGCCTCGGGGATGCCGATTCGATCGAAGGTACGCTTGATCTCGTCCGGAACATCGTCCCAGGTCCTCGTTTGCCGATCGCTCGGCTTGGCGTAGTAGTAGAACTCGTCGAAATCGATGTCCGACAGATCCGCGCCCCAGTTCGGCATCTCCTTGCTGAGAAACGCCTGCAGCGACCTCAGGCGGAACTCGCGCATCCAGTCAGGTTCGTTCTTGTGGTCGGAGATTGCGTTTACGACCGCTTCGCTGAGGCCTTTTTCGGCCTTATAGACGCTTCGGTCGGGATAATGAAACCCAAACTTATATTCGCCGATATCAATTGTTTGCGGCTGGCTGCTCATGGACTTCCTCCTCAATACCGTATTCGGTACGAATACGCTGGTAGCCTTTGGCTTCGAGCTCCTCGACAAGATCATGCCCACCGGAGGTCACGATGCGTCCGCGATACATGATATGCACGAAATCCGGCTTGATATGCTCCAGAATTCGCTGGTAATGCGTGATGACCAGCGCTCCGAACTGCTCGCCTCGCATCCGGTTGACGCCGCGGGCAACGACCTTGAGCGCATCGATATCCAGCCCTGAATCGGTCTCGTCAAGGATTGCGAACTCGGGTTGCAGCATCAGAAGCTGGAGGATCTCCATGCGCTTTTTCTCGCCGCCCGAGAACCCCTCATTGAGATACCGGTTTACGAACTGCTGGTCAATCTCCATGTAGTCCATCATCTCTCGCAGGTTCTTGATGAACTGTTTGGTCTTCGGCTGCTTGTCACCAAAGCGAATCTCACATGCGCGCTTGAGAAAGCGCCCGACGGTGACGCCCGAGATCTCGACCGGGTACTGAAACGCGAGAAACAGTCCCAGCCGCGCGCGCTCGTGGACTTCCATATCCAGGATGTTCTCTCCGTCAACGATTATCTCACCACCGGTTACCTCGTACGCCGGATGGCCGAGCATGACGTTTGACAACGTACTCTTCCCCGAGCCGTTCGGTCCCATCAGGGCATGAACCTCACCGCTCTTCATCTCGAGATTGACACCGTTGAGGATCGGCGTGTCTTCGACATTTACGCGAAGATCCTTGATCGTGATTTCCATTGCATGCTCCTTAGCTGTATATGCTTGCTGCAGTTGCGAGTGCTTGCCTCACCACCGTTTAGATCGGGAACCCCAACTCGAGACGCGCCTCTTCACTCATGAAGTCGACACTCCAGGGCGGGTTCCAGACGAGATTCGCCTGAATCTCGGCGACCCCGGTCTTCTCAGCAAGAACGCGCTTGATGTCATTGAGGATGGTCTCTGCCAGCGGACATCCGGGTGAGGTCAAGGTGAAATCCACCTCTATCTTGTCATCAGTGGGATTGACCCGATATACCAGCCCCACATCCACGATATTCATGCCGAGCTCCGGATCGATTACCTCGCTCAGAGCGTCGAGGCATTCACTCTTACTAACCGCCATCACACCACCTCGCAGTAGATTTATGATCAATGTAATCAACAACAGGCGATTGATCAAGCGCCTCCTACAATTTGTAGGCAACCCAAACTCTTCGCCGCGCGTCGCCGTGCTGACAGACGTCCGCAGATATATTACTGTGTGGCGTGTAATGGCGGAGCAATGCGAGACGGATCTGCTGCTGATACTATGTCATCCCGATGCAAAGAGCTTCACCCATGCCCTCGGTGACATTGTCCGAAAGGAGAGCGGGCGACGCGGATTGTCGGCCGTCTCGGTCGATCTCTACACCTCCGGGTTTCACCCGGTATTGACCGGCGAGGAGCTCAGACGCGGCATGAGCTTCGACGAGCATGTCCTGCGGTATCAAGCCCTGCTGTGCTCGGCTCGGCGTCTGGTGCTCGTACACCCGGATTGGTGGGGCGGACCACCGGCGTTGCTGAAGGGCTGGGTCGAACGCGTGCTTCGTCCCCAGGTTGCTTACCTGTTCACCGGACAGGAGTTCATGCCGAAGGTGAAGGAGGGGCTGCTGGGACATCTCAGTGTACTGGTCGCCTATACCACCGACACCAAAGAAGAGGCGGCGCGCAACTCGGTTGAACGGTTCTGGGGTAGTTCGGTGTTCGAGTTCTGCGGCGCACGGGATGTGGAGTTTGCCGGCTTCTATGAGCTTTATTCGCTCGCGCCCGGCACACGCACACGGCTCCTGCGGCAGTTCCGAAAACAGGTGTCAAGCTGGTTGAACCACGCGTCCGGGCCCGGCACTGCGCTGAGCGCATCAGCACGCTAACGAGCTTTCCTGAAGGAGGAGACGGTGAAGGAAGTCATTCTGTATCGTCACGCACAGGCCGAACTGTCGGAGGGAGGGCGTCCCGACAATGAACGGCGGCTGACCGTGGCCGGCCGTGAAGCGGCCGCAGATCTCGGCACGCTATTGAAGGAGCGTAGGCGTGTCCCGCAGAGAATCCTATGCTCGCCGGCTATGCGTGCGGTCCAGACTGCGGAGCTCTGCGCCGCCTCCGCCGAAGCTCCGGTGGCGCTCGAACGGCTTCCGGAACTGTATACCGGCGGTGCGGACCACTACATCGCCGCATTCGCCGATCAACCCCCGGACCTTGATCGTGTTATGATTGTGGGGCACAATCCGATCATAGAGGAGGTGATCGAGCGCCTTGCCGGCATGCGTCAGCACATCAGCGCCGGGCGTGCTGCTGTACTGCAGTTCGATGTCCCGACATGGGACACGATTGCAGCCGATCAAAAAGCCCGCTTGGCGGGGGTATTTCCCGAGGCGCCGCCGGCAACCGGTGATTGAACGGGGTCGCCGAGGACAAGGATTGCTGCCGTTCCATGCGTAGACCAACACTGCTTCAGAAAACCTTTCGCCATCCGCTTAGACTGCAGGAGATCGTGCGCATCGTAATCCGCTCCGGACTGTCGGACTGGGTGCTCCTGCTCCATCTGGACCGTCCCTTCCCCTGGATCCGGCGCATCATCAAGGAGGAAGCGCCTCCCGAGCAGGCCGAGAAAAATCGTTGGGTGATGCTGCGCGAAACCCTCGAAGAACTCGGTCCAACCTTCGTCAAGTTCGGGCAGATCCTCAGCAACCGTACCGACCTGTTGCCCGCCGAGCTGATTGCCGAGCTCACGGGCCTGCAGGACGATGTACCACCGGTTCCGATCTCCGCCGCACGGGAGGTCATTGAGGATGAGTTCAGGAGTCCGCTGGATGAGTTGTTTCCGTGGTTTGATCCGGATCCGATTGCCTCGGCTTCAATAGCTCAGGTTCACCGTGCAGCACTACGAAACGGTGACGAGGTCGCCGTGAAGGTTCAACGTCCGGGAATCGAGAACACCATCCGCACCGACATCGAGATCCTCATGTACCTGGCTACGCTGGTGGAACGCTACGTGCCGAACATGCGCCTGTTTCACCCGACCGGGCTGGTGGAGGAGTTCAAACGGAGCATCACCAGCGAGCTCGATTTCGCGCAGGAGCTGCGCAATATCCGCAAGTTCAAGAATCTCTTCGCCGAAGACAAGCGCGTTCGCATCCCCAACCCGTACCGGTCGTACTCCACACGGCGCGTGCTCACGATGCAGTACATTCGCGGAACCAAGCTCGTCGATGTGCAACAGGACGCAACCGGGCAGTTCAACAAGCGTCGCATCGCCCGCATCGGCGCGGATGTGGTGCTCGAACAGATCTTCCTGCACGGGTTCTTTCACGCCGACCCGCATCCCGGGAATATCCTGATCGCCGACGGCGATGTCATCTGCTTTCTCGACTTCGGCAGTACCGGGCGCCTCCGGCCCCAACAGCGTAAGCACCTAATCGAGAGCATGCTCGGGGCGGTCAACCACGACGCAGAACGGGTAACCAATGCTATGCTCGGTATCTGTGAGCGCTCGCCACGCGGACTGGATTATGAGGCCCTTGAGGAACGCGTCAGCGACGTGCTCGATGAGTATCTGGAGGTGACCTTCGGAGATCTCGACCTCAATCAGTTTTTCGACGATCTGATCAAGATCGTTGTCCGATTCGGAATCCGCTTGCCGAGCAGTCTGATGCTGGTCACTAAAGCGTTGGTAGCGATTGAGGGTGTGGGGCTCAACCTGCGTCCGGACTTCAATATCATGGAGGTCTACCGCCCGTTCACCCGCAAGCTGTTCCTCAACCGCCTCAGGCCGGAGAACCTAAGCCGCGACGGCTCGCATATCGCCGGAGACTATGCCGTTCTTCTGCGAACGCTCCCGAAAGACACGCGCGAGCTCGTCGATCTTGTCAAAAGCGGCCGCCTGCAGATGGGTTTCAACCTCTCCGGCCTCGAGCCGTTGCGCAGGACACTGGATGACGTCAGCTACCGGTTAGTGCTCGGAATCGTCCTCGGCTCGTTGATGGTGAGCTCGGCCATGATGGTGCAGGCCGGCATACCGCCTTTCGTGTTCAACGTGCCGCTCATTGGCGTGGTAGGGTTTGCCGCCGCCGGGCTGATCGGCTTCGGGTTCATCATCTCGCTTGTCGTTAACATGTTTCGGCGTTGAGCGGCTCTATGCGGGCACGGCCGTATTCTCGCCGAGTCTCAGCCTCGCCCGGCGGGCGAATGCTGCCGGACACGCTGCTCGATCAGATTCCGCGCCGTGCGCTCGATAATCTCGAACATCGCGCGAAAGGCTTCACCCTCGTCTTCTGCGCTGTGCGGGTCGGGGATCTCAGTCGACGACTCGGATTCCGGATCAAACTCCCCGAACAAGCGGATCTTCTCGGAATGCTCCGGATCGCCCCCGGTCATCCTGCGCAGCTCCTGTAGTTGAGCGCGGTCCATCGCGAGAATGAGATCGTAATCCCGAAGATCACGCGCCTGAATCTGCCGCGCCTGGTGATCAAGATGAACGCCGTACTCGCGAGCGACCTGGCGAGTGCGACTGTCAACCTGTTCGCCGACGTGAAAACTCTGCAGCCCGGCAGACTGGACTGCGAAGCGATCCCCTACTCCCTGTAGGCGTGCACAGTGCTCAAAGACCCCTTGCGCAAGCGGGCTCCGGCACACGTTGCCGGTGCAGACGAACATGATCGTTGTTTTGTCCATGCACCAAAGGCTACCGAACTCCGCCTTTTGGCGCAAGCCCTCTTTCCAAACTCACCTGACTACCGAAACTCAGGCGCGTGAATCAACAGCATGGTTTCGATAAACTCGCCACCGAGAAACACAAACCCCGGCCCGGTCTTGATAGACCACTCCGGCTCACCACCGATCTCGAGCTGATCGCCGCCGGCCTGTATCTGTTGTTCCGGACGAATTGAAAGCGAGCGTAACTGCATAAGCGCGTTTGCCAGGTTCACGGTCTTCGGCGCCGCATGGTTCACCGGGTAGACCATGTAGATCTCCGGATGACGCCGCGACGGCTCGAGCTCGAGGAGCAACCGATCATCCGCCGAAAACACCAACGCTCCATCCTCTTCGCGCTCGAGACGCAGCTGGTACTCCAACTGCCCCCCGCGAATCACGTCGATCTCGTACTCCGGAACGTCCGGACTCACGAGCTGAAGCGAGAGGAGCAGTGCGTAGATAAGCGGACCTGAAAGGCTCATCGATTACGCACCCTAACAACTACCCGACAAGCTTCCGAACCACGCCGAGCAGTTTCTCAGAATCCAATGGTTTGACAATCCAGCCGGTGGCACCAGCCGCCTTACCTTCTTCCATCTTTGAACCCTGCGCGTCGGTGTCAGCACGAAGATAGGGGCAAACTTGCCGTCGGGCCGCTCACGCACCTTCTTAACCAGCTCGATTCCATCCATATTCGGCACGTTGACGTCGGGGACGATCAGATCGAACCCCCCGATTGATCCAGCTCGCCGAGGGCATCAACCCCGTTCTCCGCCTGCGTCACTCCGTACCCGGCCTGCGCCAATACGTACGACACGCCTTCCCGGATCGCGCTTGCATCATCCACAATCAGCACATTCTTCGCCATCGTGTCCTCTGATAGGTGCACTAGATAACATTATCGTTCAGACGGCTCTCTCTAGCAAGGGCACCTCCGCCGGGCGAACGCACGGCGCCGAGCGGCACGACACCGCCTCGTGACACCATATCACCCGGTGCAACCACAGCGCCTTCTGCCAACCACGGCGTAACCCTCCCCGCTCGTGCCTCGAGCCGTACCGTCGAGCCGTACCGTCGAGCCGTGGCGTAGGCCTTATGTTCCGGCTTCGTAATCGCAGATTCGTTGTACCTTGGGAGCAGACCGGCCCGCGGGGTCGAACTCGGCGTTCATCCAGATCTCAACCAACACCTCGGCGAGCTTTTCTCCGATTACCTGCGCACCGAGGCACATAATATTGGCACTGTTGCTTTTGCGGGCGCGATCTGCGCTGTAAGCGTCCGAGCACAGCGCTGCATATGCGCCGTCGACCTTGTTCGCCGCAATGCTCACGCCGATGCCGGTACCGCACATGAGAATCCCGCGGTCATGGTCACCGGCGGCGACGCGTTGAGCAACCTCAATAGCGACGTTAGGATAGATGGGGTCCTCGCTGCCGTAGTCGCTCACCTCGTGGCCCATGCTTTGGAGCTTGGCGATCACTACGTCCTTCAGACCTTGCGCGTTAGGGTCGCAACCGATGGCTATTGGCTTCATTGATGTTATTCTCCTTTGCTCAGATTGTATTCCGTGACCTGCTCAACTGCCGCGGAGCTACTCGCCCCCAGCGTGCCGATTCACCGGCTGTTTCCCGCCGGCTCGATACCCGGCCAGAGAAGCAAACTGCTGTTTCGTGTTTTCGTAGAGCTCTTTGTATACCGTAAACAGACGCGAATACTGCTCGTGCAGCGCCGGATCCGGCTCATAGCGCCGAGTGACGACAACCGATTGCTCAACCGCCTCGGCAAGATCTCGGTATATGCCTGTCGCAAATCCAGCAAGCAACGCATCACCGAATACCGCGCCGAAGCTTGCGCGAGGCGCCACGATGGTCCTTCCGGCCACGTGAGCCTTGAGCTCGCACCAGGTCCTACTCTTAGCAACGCCTCCAACCACGCGGATTTCAGCGTCGCCTGATACTCCCTGGTGTTCCATCACCTCGAGGTTATGACGCAACGCAAACGCCCCGCCTTCCATGATGGCCCTTATGAGCTGCCCCCGCGACGTATCGGCCTGCAGCCCGAAAAAGACGCCCCGTGCATCACTGTCCCATATCGGTGACCGCTCGCCCATAAGATACGGTAAGAACACGATGCCGCTTGGATCCGGGCCGACCCGATTCGCCTCACGATCCATGGCTTCATAGGGGTTGGCCGCCCCGTTACTACCGCCGCCGTCCACCTCTGCCGCAGGCGACCAGAGCGCGTTCCGAAACCATTTCAGCGAGCCGCCGGTACAGCTCATCGTCCCGATCAAAAGATCCTGCCCGCTCACCGCGTGCGGCAATACCGTGAGAGCACCGGCAGGTCCCTTCGCTCTGCTTGGAGCGAGCACGACGGTCGAAGTACCGCTCATGTCACACAGTACCTCAGGAGAAACCGCGCCGGCCTCGATGGCCGCGGCGGTCCCATCAACGGTGCCTGCAATCACAGGCGTGCCCGCCGTCAGGCCGGTCTCGCGTGCTGCAGCCGAGCTCACTTCGCCGATAATTGTGTGCGAATCCACAACCGGAGGGAGGATCTCCGGCGAAACACTTAGCGCCCGGCACAGCTCCAAGTCCCACTCGCGCCGCTCCCAATCGTACAGTAGAGTCAGGCCGGCGTGCGAATGGTCGGTCGTTATCGCTCCGCAGAGCTTGTAGTTGATGAACCCCGTAGCGAGGAATGCCCAGCGCGTTCGCGCATACAGTTCGGGGAAGCGACGACGAATCCAGAGCAGTTTGGGCAGCGCGTAGTACGGGTCAACCGGGTTTCGTCGCTTCCCACCGAGCCCGGTCCGACTCAATACTGATTGGATTTCCCGGCACTCCGTGCCGGAGCGGCGGTCTGCCCAGGTGACGGCCGACAACAGCGGGTCACCGTGCTCATCGAGGCACACGACCGTCGGAGCCTGCGAGCTCACCGCGACCGCAAGCACCTCAATCGACGCACCGGTGTCCGCGGCTTGCTGCAGCACCGTGTTGACGGTCGTTCGAACTCCATTCCACCAGCTCAGAGGATCCTGCACAGCTGCATTGGGCTCGGGGTACTGGGTGCCGTGCTCAGCGGTCGCATCAGCAAGGACAACCCCCGCCCGGTCGAACAGTCCGGCGTGGACCGCGGTTGTTCCGACGTCGATACCCAGGAGAGCCTGGCGCGTTTTGCGGGTTTGTTGGTCGAGGCTGGTCATACAGTAAGCCGCTCACTTACGCCTTGTACAACGCGATACCGGCATTACGAATGAGATCCTCGTACTCCTTCGTGATTTCGGTATCCGTCACAATTATGTCAAACTCCTCAAGGTCAGCGTAGTAGACGGTCTCAACCACGCCGAACTTCGACGAATCGACGAGCAGCACGCGTGTCAATCCGGAAGCCAGAGCCGTCTGCTTGATCGGCTGCTCATTGTGATTGGAAGCGGTAACTCCCAAGGTGTGATGAACACCGCTTGCCGCTACAAAGGCCTTCCGAGCTCGCAACCGCCGAACCATCGCAAGTCCTTCCGGACTGTCGCAGGTCATGGAGTTTCGATGGTAATAGCCGCCCGCGAAAAAGATGGTGCAGTTCTCCCGATCATGTAGCTCGATGAACGTGTTGAGCGTGTAGCAGATAATCGTAATGAGAAGATCGTGAGGTATCGCGCGTACGAAAAAGTAAGACGTAGAACCGGTGTCGACAATGATGGTATCGTTCGGCTCCAGCAGCTCGACCGCCTTCGCCCCGATGCGAGCTTTCTCCGCGCTCCGACGTTGCGTCTGCTGGGAGACATAGTACTTGTCCCCCAGGCGCAAGGTCTGACTACTGTAGTTCAGCGAGACCGCGCCGTTGACAACGGTTACCAGCCCATCGTCAGTCAATCTCCGGAGATCACGGCGAACCGTGATGTCCGACACCCCGAGTTCTTCCGAAAGCTGCGCTATGGTGCCGAGCTGCCGGCCCTTCAGCAGGCTGACGATATCGTTTAGCCTCTGGCTCTGCTTGGACATTGAGGATACCCTCTCCGATCGTGATGTACCGGGCCGTGCCGGAATCGGCAACGTTCTGCAGCACTCCTGCCGGACCCGGACACGCTTACGCCTTCGCGGCGTGTTGGTCTGCTATCTTGAACCGTGTGCTCAGGCACTCCTCCGTTTCCGCATCGAAGAGGTGGAAGCGCTCCTGGGGGACGTACAGGTCGATGCCGTCACCGACATCGCAAAAGCGCGCGGCGCTGATCACCGCCGTCAACCACTTCCCGCCGACGGTGCAGGTGACGTGATTCTCTTCGCCGAGAAACTCGAACACATCCACCACGCCCTCCAGCTTCGTAAGCCCTTTTCCATTGGTTAGCTGCACATCGTGCGGTCGAATGCCGAGAATGAGATCACGGTGGCCTCCCTCCACGATCCGTTGTCGCCAGATTTCCGGCACCGGGAGCTCGTATCCGCTTTCCTTGAAGCGTAAGGCCATCGTACCGCCGTTCGTGACCGCCTCGCACTCGAAGAGATTGATCGCCGGCTCGCCGATAAAGTCGGCAACGAAGAGATTGACCGGATAGTCCAGCAACTCTTCACGCGTCCCAACCTGCTGCAACTCAGCAAAGTTCATTACTGCGATCCGGTCAGCCAGAGAAATCGCTTCGAGCTGGTCGTGGGTTACGTAAATGAAGGTGGTACGCAACTCGGCGTGCAGGTGCTTAATCCGTGCGCGAGTGGCGGTACGAAGCGTCACATCCAAATGTGACAGCGGCTCATCGAGCAGAAACACCGACGGATCACGGATAAGCGCTCGTGCCAAGGAAACGCGCTGCTGTTGACCGCCGCTGAGTTGGGTAGGGCCGCGATTCAAGAGGTCCTCGATATCGAGCATATCCACTACGCGCCGCAGCCGCGTCGCCTGTTCGGCCGCCGGGACACCCTTGGCCCGCAACGGAAACAGAATGTTCTCGCGCACGCTCAGGTGAGTGTACAACGCGTAGGTCTCGAAAGACATAGCCACGTTTCGATCCTGAGGCGACAGATTATTGACCATACGGTCGCCGATGTAGATGTCTCCGGAAGTTACATCCTCAAGCCCGACGATCATCCGCATGGTGGATGTCTTGCCACAGCCGGAAGGGCCAAGCAGGCACATAAACTCACCGTCGCGCACTTCGAGCGACAGGTCGCGGACGGCCTTTACCTCCTCCTTGCGGCTGGTGTAGGTCTTGTGCACATTGTTCAGAGTAACTGATGCCATACTCTTGTCCCTTTCCTCTATTCCAGATACGTCAGGTTGATGGAGCTCTGCTCATCAAAGAGATAGAGATCCTCCGGAGCAATTCGGCAGGCAAGCGTCTCCCCTACTTCGAAATGCTTGTACGCTTCGGTCAGCAGGTTGAACTGCGTCCCTTCCACCTCCAAGATCAGAACTCCGTAGGTTACAAAAGGATTGAACGCATAAACGGTTCCCTTGAACTGCGCCTCACGCTCCGGCACAATCTGGACCGACTGCGGACGGAAGCCCACTCGAATCCGCCCGTTCGATTTTGCGCGCAGCAGCTCCCGCTGCTCCTTCGAGACCGAGAGCCGCATCGACGGAACGTTGTCCACCGCAAGTTGGAGATTCTTTCCCTGTCCATTGACCACATCCGCGCCCACGATATCCATCTCCGGAAAGCCGACATGCTGCCCGACGAACTCATTGATCGGCGAATGATAGATAGTGCGCGGCGTATCCACTTGAACCAGTTGGCCGTTGTTGATGACACCGACACGATCACCAAGCGATAACCCCTCGACGTAATCGTGGGTCACGTAGATGGTGGTTGTGTTCAGCTCTCGCTGCAGGTGGTTCAACTCAACCCGCATCCGGTGCCGAACCTTCGCGTCAACGTGCGACAGGGGCTCGTCCAGCAAAAAGACCGAGGGACGTCGAACCATCGCCCTTCCCAGTGATACGCGCTGCTTCTGACCGCCGCTCAGTTCACCCGGCCGACGATCGAGAAGGTGATCGATCTCGAGCAGGCGCGATATTCGGCGCACCTCGGCATCGATCTTATCGACAGGAATGCCGAACTTGGGAGAACGTAGCGGGTTGGCGATATTCTCGTAGACGGTGAAATGCGGGTACAGCGCGTAGCTTTCAAAAGTCATCGAAACGTTGCGTTCATCGGGCTTCAATAGATTCGACAGCTTTCCGTCGATATAGAGCCGTCCCTCGCTAGGCGTCAACAAACCCGCAACCGTCTTCAGTGTCGTGGTCTTACCCGCGCCGGAGGGGCCGACGAGCACGAAAAACTCCTCTTCTTTGATCTCCAACGACAACCCTTGAATGCCGACCGTATCGCCGTACATTTTGGTGACGTTATCAAATACAACAGTCCCCATCTAATCCTTCCTTTTCTCTGCAGTCCGGCTTGCGTAGAATCTCGTTACTCTTTGACAGCCCCCAGGCTCAGACCGCGAATCAAGTGCTTCTGCGAGTAGATCGCGAGTAGCAGCGCCGGTAACGCGGCTAAAACGATCGCCGCCGCCATGTCCCCGAAGCGGAGGGCGTCAGCCGAAATAAACTGCATAGCGCCTACTGTTACCGGAGCGGTGCGACTCCCGCCGAGCAGAACTGCAAACACGAAGTTGTTCCATGCGTAGATAAAGGCCAATAGCGAAGATGCGGCAATCCCGGGACGTATCAACGGCAGGACGACTCGCATGAAGGTCCTTACCTGGCCATACCCGTCGATTCGGCACGCCTCTTCGAGCTCCCGAGAAACGTCCTCGATGTATCCGCGTAGAATCCAGATGATCATCGGCAAGGTGATAAGCTGGTAGACCCAGATCAGGCCGATGTAGGTATCCAGCAACCTGAGCTCCTGGAAGAACACGTAAATCGGAATAATGACCATCAGCTCGGGCGCAAACCGGAACGAGAGTATCGTAAACGCGAGATCCTCTTTGCCCTTGAACTTGAAGCGGGCGATGGCGTATGTGGCCGGTACACCGACGAGAATCGAGACAAGGACCGCACCGCTGCTGATTATCAGGCTGTTCGCGAAGTTCCCGATAAAATCAACGGTTGCACGGCCGACAGTTCCCCCCACCAACCCTCCGAGCAAGCTTGTGAAGTTCTCGAGCGTCGGCGTGAAAAGAAGCGGCGGTGGCCAGGTAAGAATATCGCTTCGCGTCTTAAAAGCCAGAGAAAAGACCCACAACACCGGAAACAGAAATCCGGTGAAGATCACGATCAAAATCCCGTTGAGTATATAGTCCGTGATACGCTCGCGCGGCGTTCGTACTTCTGCCATTTCTTTCTCCCTCCCCGCGTCAACTGAGCCGCGTACGCCACTTGAGCCAGTAGTTCACCAGCAGCTTGCTGACGATGAAAACAATCAGCCAGGTTATGAACATGTAGGCGGCGCCTCGTCCAATGTTCAGATAGGTAAACGACTCGGTATAAGCGGTAACCTGCAGTTTCATCAACGAGTCACCCGGACCGCCCCTTGTCAGAGCGAACGGAATATCGAACATTCGGAAGCTGTCGATAAGGCGAAAGATCAGAGCAACCGTGATATAAGGCACCAACATCGGCATGGTCTGGCGACGGAAGATATACCACTTCGAGGCGCCGTCCACCTTCGCTGCTTCAAACGGTGCCTTGGGTAACGAGCGTAGACCGGCAAGAATCAGCAGACCGATAAACGGAGTGAAAATCCAAACATCGATAAGCACAACCGTGAACATTGCATACCGCGCCGAACCCGCCCATGGGAACCAGCGCATATCCGGGTTGAGAAGGCTCAGGAAATAGTTAAGGATCCCGAACTGCGTGCTCATCATGAGCCGCCACATCAAGGTCGCGATCACCGGAGCAATCAGCAACGGCAGGATCAGAAGCGGGCGTAGAATCTTGCTAACGATGTTGTCGCGATTGAGCAGAAGCGCGATGACCAAGCCCAGAATCAACTGCGAACCGACGGCGAAGAACACATAGGTAGACGATACTCGTAAAGCGTTCCAAAACCGTGGACTCTGAAACAACCGTATGTAGTTGCCCAACCCGATGAAGCTGTAGTCCGGCCGCATCAAGTTATAGTTGGTCAAAGACCAATACACCCCGGTTCCGAACGGCACCAGAATACCGATCGTCAGGATCAGCGCCGGGAACATGATAAGGTACGGTTTCAGTCGCTCCATCCGCGACGGAAGAAGCTGCGGCTCGATTGCAGAGCCGCCCATACCGCTGTGTTTTCCCGAACCCGCCCCTGCCGGCTCGCCGTTGCCGCCGGCCGGTCGTGACGTATCCGCCATTATTTCAACCTCCC
>PUPD01000007.1 GCA_003552985.1 Spirochaetaceae bacterium | reverse complement strand
TCGAACGCTGTGCCGAGCACTGTACGGCGTCCGACTCCGCAGTGCTGAACAGCGTGCGCTACGTGCCTGAACACGCCGAAACCAGCCCTATCCCGGTGCTCAACACGTGGTACATGTTCGAGCGTGGTCTACGCAACGCGCTTGCGCGTCTGCGGGGTGCCTCGCTTGGGGAAGACATCGAGAAGTACCTGCGGATCGCAGATAACGGCGGTGATGGAACCCACGTGGGAGGCGTAGAGGAGCTGGCGCGCAACGCGCTGGCCGAGAGCTCGCCGCTGCGAGGCGAACAGGCGCTGCAGCGAGCGCGCTGGGAGCTGCTGGATAATCTGGAAGCCGGGCATCATTTCGACCTGGAAAAACTCATCGTATATCTGTTGAAGCTACGCGTGCTCGAGCGTAATCGCAAGTTCAATCGTGAAGACGGACTGCGGGTGTTCGAGGAAACCTACGACAAGATAACGGATTCCTTTTTTTTTGATGAGGATTCCGACGACTAACTGGAGTGCATCCAACTATGGCTAATGGCAAAGTAATCGGAGTAAACGGGAATATGGTCAGTGTCAGGGTAGACGGCGAGGTGGCCTTAAACGAGGTCGGCTACGTCATCCTGGGCGAGCGGAGGCTGAAATCGGAGGTGATCCGCATTCAGGGCAACCAGGCCGAGATGCAGGTGTTCGAAATGACGCGAGGCATCGGTATCGACGACGATGTCGAGTTTAGCGGCGAGCTGCTCGCGGTGAGCCTCGGTCCAGGATTGCTCGGCAAGGTGTACGATGGGTTGCAGAACCCATTACCGCAGCTGGCCGAAAAGTTGGGTTTTTTTCTCGATCGCGGTGTGTATCTTGACGCGCTCGAGGGAGGTCAGCGTTGGAGCTTCACGCCGAAAGTCACTAAAGGCGACAAGATCCGGCACGGCGACACCATCGGCACAGTGCCGGAAGGGATCTTCGAGCACCGGATCATGCTGCCGTTCAATTATCTTGGCGAGTACACTGTCGAATGGGTTGCCGATGAAGGCGAGTACACGATCGATGACAAAGTCGCGACCGTAACCGACGGTAAAGGCGGAAAGCATGACCTTACGATGGTGTTCGAATGGCCGGTGAAGCGTCCAATCAAGGTGTACGCCGAACGGCTGCGACCGGAGGAACAGATGGTCACCAAGGTTCGACTGATCGACACCTTCATTCCGGTCGCTCTTGGGGGAACCTACTGTATCCCCGGGCCGTTCGGAGCCGGCAAGACCGTCCTGCAGCAAATTACCAGCCGCAACGCAGAGGTTGATATCGTGGTGATCGCGGCCTGCGGCGAGCGCGCCGGTGAGGTCGTCGAAACGTTGCGCGAGTTTCCCGAGCTTACCGACCCGCGCACGGGGCGAACTCTGATGGAACGCACCGTGATCATCTGTAATACCAGCTCGATGCCGGTTGCCGCGCGCGAGGCCTCGGTATACACCGCGGTTACGATCGCCGAGTACTACCGCCAGATGCGACTGAACGTTCTGCTGCTCGCAGACTCCACCTCGCGCTGGGCGCAAGCGATGCGCGAGATGTCGGGGCGTCTGGAGGAGATTCCGGGTGAGGAGGCCTTTCCGGCCTACCTGGAGTCGGTGATCGCGGCGTTCTACGAACGCGCCGGTCGAGTGCGGCTCCATGACGGCAGCATCGGCTCGGTAACAATCGGCGGCACAGTGAGTCCGGCCGGTGGTAACTTCGAGGAGCCGGTCACCCAGGCGACGCTGAAGGTTGTCGGTGCCTTTCACGGCCTGTCGCGCGAGCGCTCCGACGCGCGGAAGTACCCGGCGATCGACCCGCTCGATAGTTGGAGTAAGTACGAAGGCGCGGTAGACCGCGAAGCCACTGAGTATGCCCGCGATATCGTCTTCCGGGGCAACGAGGTCGACCAGATGATGAAGGTCGTCGGTGAGGAAGGCACCAGTCTCGAGGACTACATCGTATATCTGAAGGGCGAGTTCATCGATGCGGTATATATGCAGCAGAACGCGTTCGACGAAGTCGATCAGGCGGTCAGCGTCGACAGACAGCGCCATATCTTTGCCACGATGATGAAGATCCTGGCCGCCAGGTTCTCGGTGGAGTCCAAGGAAGAGGCGCGTCACTACTTCAACGAGCTGCGGCAGAAGTTTCTCGACTACAATGGCAGCGAATGGATGAGCGAAGGCTTCAAGGCGGTCGAGAATGATCTTGAGCAACTGATTTCGCAGCGGCATGCCGGTAACGACGAAACGGGTGAGAAGCTGCTGAAAACGCTGACAACGGAGCACAGCCATGCGTAAGGTCTACAGCAAGATTGAATCTATATCCGGTAACGTCATAACCGTGACCGCGTCCGGGGTTCGTTACAGCGAGCTCGCGGTGGTGAGCCCGGTGCACGGCGAGTCGCTCGCCGAGGTTATTCGGCTTTCGGAGGACCAGGTTGCGCTGCAGGTCTTCACCGGCGGACGCGGAATCTCAACCGGAGATGAAGTGCGATTCCTGGGGCATCCCATGCAGGTGTCTTTCTCCGATAATCTGCTTGGACGCATATTCGATGGAAGCGGGCGGCCGCGCGACAACGGGCCTCCCCTGGAAGAAAATCTGATCGAGATCGGCACCCCGTCGGTGAACCCGTCGATGCGTATCATCCCGCGGAACATGATCCGCACCAATATCCCGATGATCGATCTGTTCAACACCTTGGTCGAGAGTCAGAAGCTGCCGATCTTTTCGGTCTCGGGAGAGCCGTACAATCAGCTGCTGTCACGCATCGCGATGCAGGCCGAGGTCGACATGATCATTCTCGGTGGCATTGGGTTGAAGTACGACGACTACCTCTTTTTCCGGGATGCGCTCGAGGAGGGCGGGGCGATGAGCCGCACGATCTTCTTCGTGCACACCGCATCCGATCCGGTTGTTGAGAGTCTTCTTGTGCCGGATGTTTCGCTCGCGGTCGCCGAACGGTTCGCGTTGAAAGGCAAGAAGGTGTTGGTGTTGCTCACCGATATGACCAACTTCGCCGACAGCATGAAGGAGATTGCGATCACGATGGAGCAGGTCCCTTCTAACCGCGGATATCCGGGGGACCTCTACAGTCAGCTTGCCGCCCGTTACGAGAAAGCGGTCGATTTCGAGGGCGCAGGGTCGATCACGACGCTGGCGGCCACCACAATGCCCGGCGACGACGTGACACATCCGGTGCCGGACAATACCGGCTACATTACCGAAGGTCAGTACTATCTGCGCGGCGGGCGCATTGAGCCGTTCGGTTCGCTCTCGCGTCTGAAACAGCTGGTCAACGACAAGACGCGCCCCGATCATCGCGCGCTGATGGACGGCATGATCAAGCTCTATGCCGCCTACAAGGAGTCGCTCGAGAAGAAATCGATGGGTTTCCGCATGGGTGACTGGGACAACAAGGTGCTCAAGTACGGGGCGCTGTTCGAGGATCAGATGATGGATCTCTCGGTCAATATTTCGCTCGAGGAAGCACTGGACCGCGGCTGGCATATTTTGGCCGAGTGCTTTGATGCCGCCGAGACCGGTCTGCGCACCGAGCTGTTGAAACAGTACTGGCCGAGGAAAGAGGAGATAGCGTAAGCGATGGCCAAGGTCAAGCTCACGAAGAACGAGCTGAAGC
>PUPD01000136.1 GCA_003552985.1 Spirochaetaceae bacterium | reverse complement strand
CGGTCGGGCTGGAGTATAGACCGCGCGGTTGGAAAGAACGTTGTCGAAAAGTTCGGCACCCTTGAGGAGCTCGCATGCCGGTACAACCTGCCCGCGCAACAGCTCGCTCGCACTGTGGAGCGTTTCAACGCGGCGGTGAGCAGGGGGGCCGACGATGAGTTCGGACGGCCCATCCCTGACGATTCTCCCCCTATTCAGCATCCCCCATACTTTGCGATGAGGATCTGGCCTAAAGTTCATTACACAATGGGCGGTGTGCAGATAGACGAGCGCGCCCGGGTCATCGCTCTAGATCACAGACCGATACAAGGACTGTATGCCGCCGGCGAAGTCACCGGAGGGGTGCACGGCGCCTGCCGCCTGGGCAGCTGCTCTATTACCGACTGCCTGGTCTTCGGCAGAATCGCCGGCAAGAACGCCGCTTTGGCCGACCGCTGTCCCGCAGACACCGCTGCCGATCACTTATAGAGCTCGATCGACCGAATCCAGATATCAGCAGCAAACTCGGCGTTCCCAGCTACAACCGCAACCGATCGAAGGCGTGAGACGTTCGGCGATCCCCCGCCAAGCATGTAGCGAGGCTCGAACTCGTCGAACGGCACCTCGATGCGTTCCCAATTCTGACCGACCGCTATTTTTTGGGCGTAGTGAGACCACGGGAAGCGGGTGCGGTTTGTGCGCAGGTGCAGATAGTAGTGATCGCCCGTAGCACGGGCAGTTATAGCTACACCCCGGTACGCACTCGCGTCCATCGCGCCTTGTTCAGACAGCGGCAACCGGACCTGGATGAATCCGCCGCGATTCTCAAGCGAGACATCACCGGTCATGCGCAGCGCCGGCCCTTCCTCGGTTGCTACAATACCGGCACTCATTTCCGAGCGACCACCCATCACCCTGTCGGTAAACCCTTCCCACAAGGTTGAGAGATGGGAGCGACCGTCCGGTCGCGAAAAATCATCGAGCAGCAGAACCGACTCAGCATCCGGTTGCGAGAACACCAAACCTCCTCCAAGAGCAACGAATAGCAGAGACAGCACGCGCTGACGCATAACGGTACGCATCCTTTCTTTCGAAAACTTCGCTTAAGATAATCGCGAACCACCGCTACGGCAAACGAAAACAGTGGGCGGTGAAAACCCGCGGTAAGAACGATGCGGTGACAACATCTCAACACAACTGTGCTATAGTGAACAAGCACGGGCAACGTTGCCCTGGGAGCCGGTCGGTTGCTACACGAAAGCTCTGACCGGCTCCCTTTCATCATGTCCGAAGCTACCCAAGGGTTTACCTCGTAGAGCGAGACGTCACTTGAGCCGCATTGCTTGATACACTAAACATATGACGCAGCTACGATTGATTGCTCGCCGGTTGCACCTTATGTGGGACTAAGCTGAATTTCTCAGTTCGGCCCGGAAGATTGGGAGCGAATTCTCGCCACGGGGGGAACGGCCCACGTTGGGTGTGCTGTTCCGGCAGCTCATCCGCAATACTCGTGTCAGTACTGAAACCTCACCCCGGCGGTGTTCAGGCGGTCTATGAGCGCTCGCCCGCCGGCACAGGCCGGTGTCTGAAAGCCCGCCGGGAGTGTCTCTCCACGCCCGAGCCGCTCCACCAACAGGAGCGCCGCCTCCGAGATCATTATGGCGGTTGCGCCATAGCCGGGGTCACGGTTGCTGCTCACCTCCACCGTCACCTGTGCCGCCTCCGGCTGTTCGGCGGGAGGAAAGGCGTGTATCTGTAGCCGGAAGCTACCTCCGCCGCGTTCTGCCTGCGACGGGCCCCTGCCCGGACCGGGCAACACGGTCGCGGCCAACAGCCGCCGCGTAGGGCGAAGCACAAGCAGTAAACCGAACAGCGCTGTGCCGATTGCGACCGCAGTCGCTCGCAGCGCACCGCCTAACCCGGAGCCGAATGCGAGGACCTCGCGGTAGTCAGGATCCTTGCCCAGAGGGAAGTTCGAGAGTGCGTTGCTTCGCCGAACTACCCGCTCATTAACCATCGCCATGAAAAAAGGCAACGTCCAGGCGGCGAGATTTCGGTCAAACTGCGGCCGTGAGATGACCGATCTGGTGCCGTTCCGTGGGCCCGGCACCGCGTCGGTAACGGCCGAGCGCTCAGCCAGTAAACTGTCGGGGTCGGCAAGCACGTTACGCGTTTCGGGTGAGCGGCGCGCGTTCTCAATCACCGTCAGCAGGCTTGCGACCGTTCCCCCACTAAATCCGCCGTCGGCCGCGCCCATCACGAGACGCATCACCTCCGGGACGCCTGCGTAGCGCCTTTGAAACTCGTCGCGGGCCAGCATAACACCGAGATCGCTCGGTACCGAGTCGAATCCGCAGCACGGCACCAAACACGCACCGGACCGTTCGGCTTGCCCCTGATGCTCCCGAATCATGCGGCGGACCCAAGGAAGCTCGCCGGTGAGATCAAGATAATGGGTGCCGGCGGCTGCACACTCGGCAACGACCGTCGAGCCGTAGCGGGTATACGGACCCACCGTGCTGATCACCACGGCTGCTCGGCGCACCGCTTGTGCCACAGCACTCTCGTCGTCGAGATCGAGCTCAATAAGCTCCGGCGCGTGCGCATCCGGACTCCGCCGCATACAGCGCTCATGCACCGGCCGCATCCGCTCGACGCTCCGTCCTGCAAAAGCCTGCGTAAAAGGTCGCCCCAACCGCGCAGCAAACCCTGAGCTCGAAGCAACAAGGTGCTCAGCAACAGCTCTGCCGGCGATGCCGGTTATCCCGATCACCAAGAGATCGTACTCACGTGGTCTGCTGCCTCTCTTCCCGTCACTCATTGTGTTTGCTCCTCACTTGGGGACTCCTCCGGAACACGGCCGCGAATATCAAGCGGTGACAACTCGCGGTGTCCGTCACACCAGGTGTTTTCCGACATCAGCATAGGTGCAGCGACGCATCGTATCAATAACACGCCGACCGGCTCCGCGGTCGGTTCCCGAAGCTCGGGGCCTTGATGGACGAAGCTGAGGCGGAGGTGCCGGCCTTCACCGGGTTTCCGAGGGAACACTGGAAGCAGATCGCGAGCACCAATCCGCTGGAACGGGTGAACAAGGAGATCAAGCGGCGGTCGAACGTGATCGGCATCTTCCCGAACGATGGCGCGATCATGCGACTCGTCGGCGCTCTGGTGGTCGAGCAGAGCGAGGAATGGCACTTGACCCGGCGTTATATGAGTCATGAGAGTCTGGCGAAGGTTATCAACCCAGACCTGGAAAACAAACTCTTGGAGGCAGGAGAGGTGGCGTAACCACAGAAACCCGGAGACGGGAAGTTACACTACTTGACGGGACACTACCGCGGTGCAGCCACTTACACTCGCCGGGCACAAAGAAGGTCTTCGTGAACTCAGCGAGAGTAACCTCCTTGGAAGTGGCGTGTGTGTTGCCGTTTAACACCGCGATCGCAACTTCGTTCGCCTCTGCCTTAGTAGTTTTGCCGGTTGAGTACGGTGTTTTTTCGTGAGCGAGCTTGTAATACCAGTAGCGGCCCCTTTTGTGCAGTGTAAAAGGTTGTTTCATGCGACCTTCTCCTTGATCTAAGCGTTTCGTTGCTTAGATAGTTAAGTCGCGGGAGAAGGGTTGCGATTTGCGCACAAAACTGTTCATAGTTTGT
>PUPD01000192.1 GCA_003552985.1 Spirochaetaceae bacterium | reverse complement strand
GTTGGTTACCTCAGTTGTGAGCAGCCCATCACACCCTGTCAGAGCAAGCAGCAGAACACCGAACAGCATAAAAGAAATCGCTTTAGCGTTCATGTTTCACCCCCTCCAAGAGCCTACCGCCATCGAGCGATTATATTCAAGAGCGAAACACTAATGTTTACAGTTGTATTTCAAATTGAAGGAGACCTCGGAGGCGAGAGAGCTTGCTTAACCATCGTCTCTCCACATCTCCTGAGAGCCACGCGCCGTCGTACCGTTGCGTTCACCTCCCGGTCGGCGCGATCGACCCGCAGGCAGATAGATCCTCTCGCGACTCTGTCGCATTTGTTCAAGACGGCGTCCGCAGTCTCGGTGCAAACTGTGTCCATGAAAACCAAACTGAAGTATGTGATTCTTTTCGTTGAAGATGTTGCCGCATCAAGGAAGTTCTTCTCGGATGCATTCGGCATCCCGCCCGGTTTCGTTCACGAAAGCGGTGACTACGGTGAGATGCAGTCCGGCGAAACCACCCTGTCGTTCTCATCGCGGAGGCTCATGCAGCAACTCGGCAAGAACCCGGGACGGCCCGACGTCTCGGCGCCGGTCTTCGAGATCGCCTTCGAGGTCGACGATGTTACGGGCGCGCTTGCTCGTGCGCGTGGCGCCGGAGCAACCGTAGTGCAGGAGGTGAGAGCAGAGGAATGGGGTCAGACTACGGCGTACGTGCGTGATCCTGACGGCTATCTCGTGGAGATATGCTCTCCGGTGTCCGCGTCGTAACCGGGTGCAAACAGCTGTTCCGACAGGTCCTCTCGTTGCGTGAGCTCGGAGGGGCTTACACCGAACCACCGGCGCACCGCGCGCGACATATGGGCCTGATCGGAATAGCCGACTTGATACGCCGCCTCTACGAGATTCACGCCTGAAACCAGAGTCCGGGCAGACGCACGAACCCGTGCAAGCTGAGACCAGAACACCGGAGGTCTTCCGGTATGCCGCATCAGCACACGCTCCAAGCTGCGCCGCGAGACACCGAGTTCAACGGCCGCTTCGTTTACGCCAAAGCTGAGCTTGGCCACCGCACAGAGCGCTTCGAACGTTCGGCGATCACGCCGCACTGCATCTGTGAACCGGGCGATCACATGATCGGGATCATCCGAGCGATCCCGCATAAGTTCCGCGGCGGCATTCCTCGGGAATTCCGCTCCGGGCACGAGCCGGTATCCTACGAGGCAGGCACCCTTAGGAATGGAGACCGTCATGGTTTCGTCTTGAAGGTGTGAAAGCAACCATTGGGGTTTCAAGCCCGGAACGGCCCAATGTATCAGATCTCGGCACCCGTCCGGAAGGATCTGCCGGGCGGCCGTATCCGCCGCGAGGTACGTCCAACGTTGTAAGATCGCCGCTTGTGTGCGCACCATACCCACTCCGGTAAGAGTATACACCACAGGCTTCAGTTGAACTTCTCCGGCCTGGAGCCGGAAGGACGCCCCATCGCTGCTTCGTACTTACGTGTGTTCTCGATCAGCCGCGCCGCCTGGTCGGCGAACCCATGCAGCAACAGCACTTCCTCATCGTCGAAGGTATGTGGCTCACCCATTGATCCCAATATTAAAACACCGAGCGCTGTTTCGCGCAGACGAATCGGCAAATACAGACATGAACGAAGGTTGCGCAGCCGCACGATCTCCTGCTCGGCGGGGGTGAGTGCTGCAGTCTCGGTGTCGGGCATTACGATGCTCTCACCGCTCTCGATCGCGCGCCGCACGTGCGGATGCTCGCGAAGATCGGCGATGCGGAGCTGCTCCGAGAAATCTTCCGGAAGCGGGGGCGTGGTTGCCGCGAGACGAATCGTGCTCCCTTTATGCATCAAGTACACAGCACCACTGTCGACATGGGTCACCGCTGTTGCGCTGTCCACGATCTTTTGCAGAAGAGCGGCGCTGTGCTCGGCGGCGGTCACCGACTTACTGATCTGCAGAAACTCAGAAAGTCGCCGGTTACTCTGCTTCAGCGATTCTTCCATTCGTCGGCGTTCGGTGACGTCTCGTGCTATCCCTTCTACTGCAATGAGAGTCCCGTCTTCGTCGTAAATCGGAACGTTGTTTTGCTCGGTCCAGATGACCGTTCCGTCTTTGCGGCACCAGCGCAACACCACAGGCGCCCCGAAGCCGTTCCCGCTGTCCATCATCTCCAGGAGGCGCTCGCGGTCGTCAGGATGAACAAGCTTAAACCCGAGGTCACAATCTGCGTAGTGCTCCTCGGGAGTGTAGCCGGTCATCTTAGTTGCAGCGGGGCTCACATACGTGAAACGACGCTCCGGGACGAACTCCATACGGTAGATCAAGTCTTCCGCGTTTTCAGCGAGCAACCGGAAGCGCTCCTCGCTTTCGCGCAACGCGGAGTGCGCCTCAAACAGCTTGAAGGCCATCTTGATCGAGGCGAAAAGCACCCTGTCGCCGGAGTTCTTGACGATATAGCCGTAAGATGTGATCCGTTCGGCTCGATCGGTATACTCTTTCTCGGTGTGGCTCGAGAGAAACACGAGCGGCACGTTCCGGCGCTCCAGAATCCGCCGCGCAGCCTCGGTGCCGTCTATTCCCGGACCAAGGTCGATATCCATGAGCACTAGGTCAACGTGACCGCGGTCGTGACTGCACTCGTTTTCGACGTACCGAACCGCGTCTTCACCGGTTGAGACGTGAACAACCCGGTAGCCTTCACGCTGAAGCGACCTCTGCTCCGCAAGCGCAATTAGCGCCTCGTCCTCAACAAGCAGCAACGTTTTGCAATCAGGCACACCGACCTCTCTCCCCTGATGCAGAAAAACGATCGCGGAGCCACACGGCAGGGTGTCAGTATACTATCACACCACTCTTAACGACATAAAGAGCTGAAACACAGGGGCGCACGATCGGAAGCCGCTCCTCGCCCTTCAATACCCGAGTGATTCCATGATCCGCTCCACCTCTATTTCACCGTGACTTTTGACGTACAACTATGTTTTTCGGTGCGAGTTCGCGAAGCATTTTGACGCTGTCGGGGTGAAACGACTGGAAGATGATCGGCGCAGCGCCGGAGGCGTAGTCGACCGACGGGGCGTTCGTGACGGAGTTAACTCCGGTTTCGGCGTGATTGGGTGCATCCGGCTCGGGACCGTCCGGTAGCCAACCGGCTTTCTTCAGTGTTTCAATCATATTCTCTTCAATTCCAGGGTGATTCGGTGCGCTCTTAGTCTCGAGATACAAGCCCGGATTGTTTTCATTCTCTTCAGCAATCTCGATAAGCTCTTCGAGAGTCAGGATGCCGAACTTCGTCCCGGTGCCGTTCGTCGTCGAATACGTGCTCCACATTGCTTGTGCGGGTGAGGAAATTGTCTCCCTGGGCGTCGTCGTGAAACACCACGAGCCTGCCGTCGGCAGTTTGTTGGATATCGGCTTCGAGGTAATCGGCGCCGAGATCCCGTGCGATTTCGTACGCTGCGCGTGTGGACTCCGGCGCAATGCCCGAAGCGCCGCGATGAGCGATCACCATAGGATGCGGGATCCCCCACTCCTCGGCAAGCACCTTGCCGGGATCGTCTTCAGCGACCGCGTCGCTGCCACTATCGCGCGTCTCACATGCTGCCGCAGGGCCGAGAAGACTGACTATGACCGCAGATATCGCTATGTATGGTGAAACTCTCATCGACTCCAGCACCTCCTCACTAGGTGGGGCTTACGGCCCATTTCAGGACGCAACCGCACGAGGACTCTACCGGAAGACCTCGTTGAGCTGTACGAAGGACACGGTTCGTGAAGCTGTTGCTGCACACCTGCACCTTTCCACCCTGCCGTCCCTGCACAAAGACCCTTTCGACCGGCTGCTGGTAAGCCAATCCATCTGCAAAGGTCTGGTCATCCTGACAGCGCACCCGCCTGTTCATGCCTATCCGGCGCGCCGGGAGTGGTGACCGTCGAGCCGAACGGCAGCTTCTCCAGGTCGACATTGCCGCCCGAGAGGATGATCGCCACTCTTTGTCCCGCGAACCCCCGGCTGTGCTTGAGCAACGCCGCAAGCGGCACCGCGCAGCTCGGCTCAACGACGATCTTCATGCGCTCGTAGATCATACGCATCGCCGCCACAATTTCGTCGTCCGAGACCGTGAGGATATCGTGTACGTAGTTCATGATCGCGGCGAAAGTGATCTCACCCAACGACGTGAGCAGGCCGTCGGCAATCGTGTCGGGAGCCTCGATCGGGATGAGCCGGCCGGCATGAAACGACCGATACGCATCGTCGGCCCCGGAGGGCTCAGCCGCAATAACCTTGGTTGAGGGTGAAGCATAGTGCGTGAGAAGCGCCGTGCCGGCCAGCAGCCCTCCTCCTCCAACCGGCGCCATAACGACATCGAACGGTACGCATTCATCGAAGATCTCAAGTGCGCAGGTGGCCTGTCCCTCCACCACATCCATGAAGTCGTAAGGTGGAATAAAGGTTGCCCCGGTATCCTTGAGCACTCTCTGCAGAGTGGTTTCGCGCGCCTGCAGGTTCGGCCGGCACTCGATGATCTCGCCGCCGTAGCCCGCTACCGCCTTCTTTTTGACGGCCGGCGCGTTGGAGGGCATCACGATATAAGACCGAATTCCGGCAACTGTGGCCGCGCGTGCCAAGGCTGCCGCATGGTTACCGCTGGAGTGCGTCGCAACCCCGTTTCGTCTTTGCTCGGCGGTAAGCTTGGTAACCGCGTTGGCGGCGCCCCGTGCCTTAAACGCACCGACCTTCTGAAAGTTCTCGCATTTGAAATGAACCTCACACCCGGCGAGCCGATCTATCGCCTCACAGCTCATCATAGGAGTGCGGTGAATGAACGGCTGTATTCGTTGATGCGCCGCCCTAATCTCGTTGAGTGACGGAAACTGTGGAGTCACGTCGTCGCAACCTCCCGGATGCGCCGCGACATGAGCACCGCGTCGCCTCCGTCGTTATACCAGTCTTTAAGCACCGCTTCGCGCGAGAATCTGTTCCTCCCGGCAACTCCGGCGAACGTTCCGTCGGACGTTTCGGCCACCAGCAGCAAGACCTCGTCATCGTCCCTATCGAGATACTCCTTGAGATCGCTCGTCGTCACGTTTCTTCGCTCTCCCAGCACCTCGGCGATGACCCGCGACGAGTCGGGCAGATGGCGTGGTCTCATTTTCACGATTCGCGTATCCATAAGAGAGAAGATAGCACGACCGCCCTTTTGGTGCGAGCTGGAATTTCGTACGCGCTATGTGGCACGCGCTGTCGGCGTGGACTCATATATGGGAAATGCCTATACTATATTCATGAAAACAACCGTTGATATTCCTGATGAGCTACTGGATGCCGTACAAAGCGCTTCCAAGACCCGTACAAAGAAGGAAGCAATTACGGTAGCACTGCGGGAGTACTTGAGAATGCGGCGCTCGGCCGAGCTCACCGAGTTGCTCGGGACATTCGAGGAGTTCATGAATCGGCAGGAGCTCGACGCCCAAAGGAACCGTAGGTGACCCTCGTCGACACCTCGGCCTGGATTGAGGCGCTGCGCAAAGACGGCGACAGCGTCTTGCGTTCCCGGGTCGGCGCTTTGTTGAACGCGGGCCAGGTCATCCTATGCGATATCGTAGTTCTCGAGTTGTGGAATGGGGCGCGCGGTGGCCAAGAACGGGCGAAGATTCGGCGCATCACCGAGACACTCGACCGCGTCCCAACGACGCAAACCGTCTGGACGACGGCAAACACCCTTGCAACGGCTTGCAGGGAGACAGGAGTCACTGTTCCGGCTACAGACCTGCTTGTCGCCGCTATCGCTCGGGTGCACGAGCTTGATCTGCTTGAGGCAGATCGTCATTTCGAGTTGATTCCGGATTAAGTGTGCGCACGCGGGCGACCGTCGCACACAGGCCGAGGGTCACGCGTTGGGCGATCGGCCGGCGACGCCGCACGGTAGGCGCCCACCGGCACGGCTTGGGCGGCTCCCGTCGGCCGGAGTTTCTCATCGACGTATCCGGTGTCCACAGGCCCCGGATTCACCGCGTTCACGGTAATGCCGCGCGGCGCGAGCTCTTCGGACAACGTCATGATGACTCCCACAATCGCCCCCTTGGATGCTGCGTAGGCTACCTCGCCCGGCATCGGTCCGAGGTTGTGCCCTGAGGTGAGAAACACTACCCTTCCTTTAGGCTCTTCGTCGCGGCTGGGTTGCCGATATTGCTTCGCGAACTCTCGCGCCAACAGGATTGCCGCCCGGGTGTTCACCGCGAAACGCCTGTCGAGGCGGGTTTCGTCCATTTCAGTCAGCGGACCGTCGCAACCGCTTTGCGCGTGGTTGCAGACCAGGATCTGTATCTCGCCTGCACTGCCGGCAGGATCGCTTCCCCACGGCTGCTCGCGGTCGTGCTGCTCGTAATGCGTGACAAACACCGACGCTCCGCGGCGGATGAACTCTTTCGCCACGGCGTACCCGATTCCGGCTCTTCGCCCCACCCCGGTTATAACTGCATTACGCCCCTGCATACCGAACACCTCGTATTGTCGCCACCACGGCGTCAGTAGCGGACGGCATGCTCAATCCAAAACTTCCACAACGTGAGGGCTTCACCCCATCCCCCTGCACAGTTCATCAGTGCCGTGCGGCCCGAAGGCGTGTCCCGGTAACCATGCTCGACAAGGCGGATGATCGTGCCTCTTGAATCCTCCTCAAACTCGATCTCTACCGTAGTTCGGTACGACTGGTCATCGGGGCTCCACTGGAAGACGAAACGCTCAGGGCGCACCGCCTCCAGAACAGGGCCGCCGTCCTCAAAGGTCAGGCGCTCCGGTCCCCATTCGCGCCAACGGAATTGAATGTGACCTCCCGGTCGCGCGTCAACCTCGGCCCCGTGGGTGAACCATCCGTCAAGTCCGTCAGCCGTTGCAATGCCGTCATACACCTTGTCGCGAGCTGCACGGACCAACGTGGCGTATCTGATCTCAAGTTCCCTAATCGACATACGTTCCCAACCTTTCAACTCACAGCCGGCGGCACATCCAGACACTGGGTATCTCCGCGGAGAACCCGGCCTTCCGGCATGCACAGCGTGCCGGGGAGTGACTAGCGTCGGATCCGGTAGCCACCGTTGCCGCGTTCATGCCACCCTCCTTCATACGCGCCAGGGTGAAATTGTACATGCATGTGCCGATCCCCTTCCCGGCGTGGCTTGGGTCAACCGCATTCAGACCTATTTCTCCCATCTCGGTCTTGTGGTTCAGCTGGACCGCGACGAACCCCACAACCTTGCCGTATATCTCGGCCACATAGAGCTCCCAGCCGGGTTCCGCATCCGGCAACGACAGCAGGAGCTCCGACTGCGCCTCATCCTCTCGCGCCTGAACCAGCTCATACAGCTCGTCTCCGAGCATAGCGCGAAACGATGCGAACAGCGGTTCACCCGGCTCAACCGGCATGTGTGGATTGCGCCTGCCGAACTTGAAAGTAGATGGAGGAGACACTACCATTTTTCCGTGCGAATTACCATCGACAAAGCCGGTCGGATCGTCATTCCTAAATCCATACGCGAGCGCTACCGTATGTACCCCAACACGGTCCTCGAGCTGGAAAGCGAAACCGAAGGGGTTCTTATCAAAGCCAGTGAACAAAACCCCGCGCTCATCCATAAACAGGGAGTACTCGTGCATCACGGTAGCGAAAGCGTGAATATCGGAACGGCGGAGTTCGTGAACAGAACCCGGGAGAGCCGCGACCGGGAGATAGTAGCGGAGAAGCCTGAGGAATGAACGGTCCCGCGTTGTGAAAGTATTGTTCGACACGTCGGTACTGGTTCCCGCATTCGTAGATCAGCTTTCGAACCATCCGGCAGCCTTCGGCGCGTTCGCCTTTTACACCTCCGGAGAGCGCATGGGCTTCTGCTCAACGCACGCGCTCGCGGAAGCGTACTCGGTTCTAACCTCGTTGCCGCCGCCGAATAGAGGCCTCACCGGCGGCATCATATACGATGCGCTGCACCTGGAGGCAGCCAGAAAAGCAGGCTGCGCGCGAATCTACACCTACAACTTAGCCCATTTTCGCGCTCTCCGTGCCTCTGAGGAAGACCTGCTCGAGTCGAGCCCATGAGCTCGGCACGAACGGTCGGTCGACGCTCGCCGGAAACGCAGACAGTTTGCCGCCGTCGCAGAACGAACACCAAATGCGCCTGGGTGCGTTTCAGATCACCGAAACCAGCTAACCTAATCCGGAGACAAACTGGACGGTTAATCCAAACTGCTCCGCAGCGTGCCCCTGGCGAGCATCATTGGTAAGAAATACATCTGTGGGAGCATCGCAAGCCAACGCTATATGGAGGATATCCAGCGACCGCGTTCCCATTCGACGGCTTGAGCCTTCCACAATGCGTTCTGCCTGATGAAAGACGCGAGACCAATTGGGAGCATAGTTCTGCAACACACCGTGCGACCGGTCCTGCTCAAACCTACGCGCCCACTCTGCGTATTGTCGTCCTGAAATCTCACTCCTGAAGAGCTTCAAATTCATGGCATTGCGGATTTCTAGGGCATGAAGAGAAGTACATAGGAGGTGTGCCTGGTGCAGAAACACCCAGCGCTCTACGCTCTCACTCTCTGCTTCCGGATAATAGAGCTTGACCAGAACACTGCTGTCGAGGTAGGCGTTCACGAGCGTTCGTCGCGATCCTGCCGAATGAGATCACTCGCCGAGACACCCCTCACCTCGCCGAATATGGCCTTAGCACGCGAGACAAACGACGGATAGCTTGGTTCCGACGCATCACAGTCGGGCACAATGCGAGCGACAACCTGCTTGCGGCGCACGACCTGTATCTCTTCGCCGGCATCTATCTCTCGTAGTATCCGACCGAAATTGTGCTGTACCTCACCGACCGAAACCCGTTTCATGCGTAAAAAATACCGCATAGTTCTCGTTCGGTCAAGATGTATTATTCTGTCGACGCATGGAGTTGCGCCGCTTCAGCTAAGAAGCGGTTCCAAAGACACGATCGAGCCGCGAGCTGAGCTTGGGCAGCGCGAACACAATGAGGTGATCGCCGGCTTTCAATACCGTGTCACCGTGTGGGATTGTGGTCTCACCGTCGCGCACGATCATGCCGATGAGAACGCCTTTCGGCAGTCCGGCGTCGGCGAGCTTCTTCCCAACGACTTTTGCGGACGGCGGAAGTACGAGCTCCATCGCCTCAGCGTCTTCATTCTTGAGAAGCGACAGCGACACCAGGTCTTCACTGCGGGTAAGGCGCAAAATCTGCGACGCGGTAATCAGGTGTGGATTCACAGCGCTGTCGACCGCGGAGGCGGAGTACACCGGCGCGTATCCCATGTCGTTTACCCTTGCGATGATCTTCTTGGCCCCCATCTTTTCGGCCATTACCGAGGCGACGATATTGGTTCGGTCGTCACCGGTGACCGCAACCACTGCATCGGCATCGGCAAACTCCTCAGCATTGAAGTATGACCGATCCGAGGCGTCGCCGGGCAGGACGATAGTCTTGCTCAACGCGCGGTTGAGTGCTTCACTCGCCTCAGGGTCTTTCTCTATGATCTTTGTCCGAAACGGCTGCTCACGACTGGACTCCACAAGCGAGGCCAGATAGCGCCCAATGACGCCTCCTCCCAGGATCAGCACCCGGCGAATCTGGGTTGCCTCTTTTGGGAGCAGCCATTGCGCCCCGCGTATCACGTCCACATTGCCGATGACGTACACTCGGTCGCCGGCCTGGACTCGATCGTTACCGCCCGGTATCACGAAGTCACCATTGGCGCGCTTAATCCCCATCACGATTGAGCCCTTCTCCAACCGCAAAGCCCTGAGCGTTTGGCTGGTGAGCTCCGAGCCTGTGGAGACCGGTACTCGCACCATCACAACCCTGTTGCCGGCAAAGTACTCAACCTCCTCAGCATCGGGAAAGAGGATCATCTTCAGGATCTCGTGAGCCACAGCCCTCTCTGGGTTGATTACGACATCGATCCCCATCTGTTCGAGCGAAAGCCCGCGCGACTCTGTGTTAGCGGGGTCTTCGAGTGTTCGGATGCGCGCCACAGTTCTGGGAACTTGCTTATTCTTCCCAACCATGCAGGCGATGATATTCACTTCGTTGATGTCGGTTACCGCGATCAGTAGACCCGCGGAACGGATCTTCGCTTTTTCAAGCGTTTGGGCGTTGGCTCCGTCTCCGTTGATCACTAGGACCCCGGTCTGTTCCTGCAGCTCGGTAGCTCGCTGGGGGTCTTTCTCGATGAGCACGACACTTTGACTCTTGGCCGCAAGTCTGAGTGCCAGTTCTGCGCCGGTTTCGCCGCCGCCGACGATCACAATCTGCATCTGTCCTTACCCTCTCATCCACCGTTGGCCGACCGGGCATGCCTTCTTCTCGCCAAAACCCGCGAAATAGCGTCCGCGATGCGCGGCGCATTGCGAAACATCACTACTCCGAACGTAGCGGTAACAAGAATATAGACGCCGCTGAACACGCGCAGCGCGGTCTCAGCCATTGCCGCGATAACCACCGAGAACTCTCCGCGTTGCACGAGCGAGAACGCTGCGCGCAGCGACCCTTCATGCGACAGTCCGTAGCTGCGCCCACCCCACAGGCCCACAATCACTTTAGCAACAACACCCCAAAGAATCAGCACTATCAGTAGCGCCGGGGCAAGAATCGTAGCTCCGAATGTAAGCGACGAGCCGAAGGTGAAGAAAAAGAACGGGAGCGTCAAGTCCTTGGCATGCACCATCGTGCGCCCCAGCTCACGCGACGCCCCGGTCTCGGCCAACATGACTCCGGCGAGGAACGCCCCCAAAAGCTTGGAAAGACCGAGATAGACGGCGAATCCCGCCCAGATGAACGCAATGGCGGCGGTCAGGAGCGGCATGAAGTCGCGTGTACTGTAGCGCTTCACGAAGAGATCCAGTCTTCGAAAGCCGTAAAAGGCGATTACCAACGTAAGACCGGTCATCAACACTACTTTGAGGAACAGCAAGCCCAACGTGCTGAGCGTAACCGTTCCCTCTATGCTGAGTCCCAAGAGAACAGATACCATTACCGGAGCCGCGATGTCCTCGAAAATAAGAAGCGCAAGCTTGAACTCGCCCTCGGGCGTGCTGGTGCGCCCGGTTTCTTCCAGCATTCTTACGGTGATCGACGAGCTGCTGGCGTATGCAACCCCTCCGACGATTAGCGCGGACAGGGAATCGAAGCCGAACAGATACGCGAGGATCGCCGTAACTCCGAAGCTCAGCGCGATATCGGCGAACCCCACCTTCCAGATCTTGCGCGAAATGCTCACGAGGCGGTTGAGCGGAAACTGCAGCCCCAGGAGGAAGAACAGCAGAACGATCCCGAGGTCGGCGACCTGGCCGAGCGCGGTCTGAGCAGTCTCGGTCACCATCCACCCAAGCGCCACACCGAGTACCATGTACATGAGCAACGACGGTACACGCAGCCTTTGCGAGAGATGCCCGATCAAAAAGAACGCCATCAAGATGATGCCGCCGAACAGAAACAGGTTTTCCAGGTATTCCATCGCTTGTGACCTTAGGGCACCCCGCAGGTTCAGGAGGCACCCGTAGGGTGCTGTTTTCAGGCATCATTCCCGGTTTTGCCGCAGTTTGTCCAGCATACTGTGCGCGGCACTTGTCCGCAGATTACAAGAAGCAAACCGACAGACCTCATGAGAATGGTGCTATGGTATCGGCGGTCTACCGGGCTGACCGTCAGCCGCCCCGCGGTCGCTTCACGTTGCCTTAAACGGCTACCTTTACCACGACTTTACGTACCGGCGACGGGTCGGTCGCTATACACTTGGGTTTGTGGGCGTCGGTAGGAAACAACACCGCGAAGTCGCCGGCCTCGAGCCGTAACGCGACCGAAGTTTCCGGCTCGTCGAAGTATACGATGTCCTTGGCGTAGTCGTACGGCGTCCGAATACCGGGCAAGCGCGCGAGCGGCGCCCAGTAGATCGTTTCGCATCCCTCCACGATGAGCTGAATATCGATGAATGCGCGGTGGGCTTCGAACGCCGCTTCCTCCGGCGGCAGCGTCGTGTAGGCCTGAAAGCCGGCCTTGATTCGTGGAGCGTCGATCTCCACGGTTTGATCCGGTTCGAATGCGGTAAGATCGGTGGCTTTGAGCCAGTCAAGTGCGCGTGCAAGCTTCGAACTCAGCTGTCCGTAATCTACATGCGAGCTGTACAGATTGTCCGCGATCATCTGAAGTCCCCCTTTTCTTTCGCTTTTGGATCGTCCGGTGTATCTCCCGGACGCAGAGATTGCGTAGCCCGCAACTGCTCCATCACCCGGTCGGTGCGCATTGCGCTCTCTCCGGTGCTGGGACAAGCCCTTATACCGAGCAACTCATCGACGACCAGCTGGATAAGCGGTTGCTGCACGTGTTCGGGCGAGTCAAAGATGAGCGTTTCAGTTTCGCTCTCGGTTGAAACGGTGACCGGCCCATCGACGTCGAGAACTGAAAAGCCGATACGTCCGGCGGTGCCGAGGATCTGAAGCTGGTCCTCCTTGCGGTCGGCGACAAAGCACCACATTCCGCTTCCGTGAATGCCGCTTTCGAATCTCCAGGTTCCCGAAACCGTGTCCTCGGCCGGGTAGAGACCGGCCAAGTTGGACAAGAGTCCCTTGACCTCGGCGATCGGTCCAAAGTAGAAGTCGAGCAGGTCGAGGGCGTGTGACCCTATGTCCAGGAGCAACCCGCCGCCTGAGACCTCCGGGCGCACGCGCCACGGCAGTTCGGCCGGCGCAGTCTGCTCCGCCGGCTCGGCCGGTCTTCTCAGATCGGCCTGCTCGGGGCCCCGGTCGTACATCGCCACCTGTACACAGCGGACCTCGCCTATCTTCCCTTCCTGCAGCAACTCCGCAACCTTGCGATACTTATCGAGTCCCCGCCGATAGTATGCCGCATAGAGTGGAACATTACGCTCCGCGCAGAACCGCACCACATCGCGACTCTCAGTGTGGCTCATGCCCAACGGCTTTTCGCAGTAGATCGGTTTTCCGGCCTCCGCAGCCTGCCTGATGTAGCCGACATGCGCCACGGGTGGAGTAGCGATGTAGACGGCGTCAACATCCGGGTCGCTTATCAAGCGTTCGGCGTCGTCGTACCATTTCGGGACCCCGTGCCGTGCCGCGTAGTCTGCCGCACGGCGGCCGTCGCGCCGCATGACCGCGACCAATCGTGATCCTTCGGCCTTGCGGAACGCCGGCCCGCTCTTCCTCTCGGTAACGTCTCCGCATCCGATGATTCCCCAGCGGACTTCCGCCATTCGCCTGCCTCCAATCATCCGGCCGGCACAGTGACCCAGCGCGGGTTGGAAAACTATCTCACTCTGGCCCGGGGAGGTCAACCCGGGGACCTTGGCGCCTCCGCGCCGACTCCGGAAGCCCGGCTTCTTTGCTGCATCCGCACCTGATCAGATCGAGCGCGCTAGCAACTGGAGACAGATATTGCCACCTTATAGATGGACCAGGTCTCCTAATGGATGCCCGCCTCACTGCGCGATTAACTCCGCCGCCGGCGAGAAACGACGTGAAACCGCGCTCGGGATGAGCGTCAGGTAGGTGTCGAGAAACGGCGCTGCGTCGTCACGGCGGTTTAGGTGTGAGTAGAGATTATAGTAGGTGTAGTTGAATCCGGCGGTCACGTACCCGAGCTGGGCCTCGGTGAGCCGGGCGAGGTATGGGTCGCGAGCCGGTGGCAGTGCCCGCCTGAGGTCGCGATATAGTACCTGTCGCTCGAACCCGGTCATGAAGCGCGCCTCCCCGGCGCGTACCGCACGGTGCGTTCGCGGTGCAAGGTACTCTACCAACGGGTGGGTGTCGGTATTGATCGGGTAGTCGTCAAACAACCCGCTCTCGGTGACGTTTCCGGCATAAAACCGCAGAAGCTGCGCATCGAAGAACTCGGGAGCGGAGCTACGAGCCTTTCCGTGTAATACCACCCGCGCGTTTTCTTGGATTACCGCCGGATCAAGCGGCCGCGGTTCGTTACGGCCTACAAGCGCAACAATCGAGCGACTCGGGAACAGATCGCCGCGCCACAGTGTCACCTCGGGGAAAGCTTCCATCATAGTGCGTGCAATGATCCCGAACTCCTGCTCCGAGACCTGATAGAGCGGGATCCACTGCACAAAGACACCGCCACCTTTCAGACGCCCCGCGGCGGTTGTGTAGTGTTCAAGCGTGTAGAGATTACCGGTGCCGGCTTTCCACGGGGTGAAAAGGTCGCTGATCACCACGTCGTAGCGCACGGGGCTGCGAATCAAACACGTTCGCCCGTCCTCAGCGTAAATCGTTACCCGCGGATCGCCAAACAGCCCGTTTACGTATGGATCGAAGTGCTCAACGGCAAGATCTATCACGTCCTCGATAATCTCGCAGACCGTCACATCAGTGACCGGAAAACTGAGCGAAGCGCCGGCGGTTATTCCGGTTCCCATACCGAGAAAGAATACCGAATCGGGCTCCGGGTGTAGCAGCATCGGGATGACGGTCTGGTTGCGTTCGGACTGCAGCGCGCGCGAGCTACCAAGTGTGTAGTAGTTATTGACGCGGATTGCGAGACCGTCCCCGACATCAACAACCGCAACATTGGCTGCACTGCCTTCTCGCACCTCCACAACTCGCCCGCCGGCACCACCGCCGATATCCCTTCGCAGCTGGTGAAGCGGGTCTACCGAAACGAACAACAGAAACGCGCCGATTGCAGCTGCCGGGATCAGCGCTCGAAAGCGTCCGTGACCGCTGATCACAAACACGGTGAGCGCGAGCAGGTATACTCCCGAGAGCAGGAGCAAACCTCGAACCGCCCCAACAAGAGGGAGAATCACAAAGCCCGCGGTGAGCGAACCGAGGATGGCCCCCAGCGTATCTACCGCGACAAGCCTCCCAACCATGCGCGCAGGGGCTTCCCCACGTTGCTCGAGCGCGCGCATGAGATACGGCAAGATGGTGCCGAGGATTACCGCCGGCAGAAACATCACCACCGCAGCAACCCCGAACACCGTGAGAACGTATCCCGACCAGTCGTGAGTTCCACCGAGGTACGCAAGCCCACCGGTACGCTCAAAGAACAACCACGGAGAAATCGCGGTCACCGCGGCCGCCACCGCCAGCAGAGCCGGCACCACCTGCCGCGGGCTTACTCTCCGCAGACGGGACAGCGCATGCGCGGGCGCTGCGCCGGCGGCCAACGCCAACAGGAAGCTCGTGAGCACAATCGCGTACGTGTACACCGAGTTCTGCAAAACCTGCGAGAACAAACGCGTCCAGATCACCTCGATTCCCAAGGTCGCGAACCCCGACGCGAACGCAATAAGCCAAACCACCGGCTGCGGGATGCTTGGGCTGCTCGGGGTGCTCGGGATACTCACGGCCCCCGCGCCGGGCCGCGGGATCTTCGCCACACGCTTCGTGCCGGCGGCTTCACCCGATGCCGGGCGAAACGGTGCGCTTCGGCGAACAGCGAGGGCCGCAACAAGAACCGCAGTCAGCCCAACAGAGAGATCGATGCCGACCGCAAGCAGATACGCGAGTTGAAACCCCAGCAGCGTCGGCAGGAAGAAGCCCGCTGCGACCGCGCCGCAGGCCGAACCGGCGGTGTTGACTGCATAAAGAATCGGCCCGGTCCGGCCTAGTCGGTCGATAGACTGAATAAGGTGCCCGCCCATCAAAGGTAACGTACCACCCATAAGAAACGCGGGCGGAAACAGTACGAGCGCCGCTATAGCTATCTTGG
>PUPD01000122.1 GCA_003552985.1 Spirochaetaceae bacterium | reverse complement strand
GTCTTCGCAGTGGGTGTCGAGCCGACGTCACCCGGGGTCGCGTCGGGCAGCGGCAACCCCGCGAACGCATCGTCTGGATCCGATGGGACCGAGGGACCGACGGCAGGGACCGCATAGCCATCGCTGCCGGAAGCCTCGGGATGGGCTTCAGCATCTGACGTGTTGGTCTCGGATCCGCTCCCTGTTACGTCCTGGGGTGTCACCGAACCCTCGAACGGCTCCGGTCGATCCTCGATCTGCGGCCAGATGCGCTGTGTGCGGATCCGGATCAGGGTGAGGTCATGAGACCAGCCAGCCCCGGCCACCGTAGCCCGCCAGATTGCGCGATCGCCGCAGGGTTCGAGCACGCCATGCTCCTGAAGGGTGTCGTAGATACGCTCGTTCTTCGAAGGGATTCCTGTGTGGCCCTCGGAACCCAGATGGGCACGCAGGGCATCGATCGCCCGCTTGGACACCAGCCAGAGGTCATCTCCGACCAGCCACCCGGCGGCACCGTTGCGATTCAGCGGCAGCTCGCCCTCGATGACCAGGTAGCGCAGACCGGTCAACAGGCGCTCCCAAAGCGCCTTGGTGGGCCCCCGCGCCGCACGTACCGTATCTCCGGCACCGAGGTTCCGGGCCACGGACATGCCGTCCGCCTGCTGGATGATCTCTCCGAGCGGCCCCGCCGCTTCCATGTCTCCGGAGATGGAGGCCAACCAAGCGCCAAACAATTCCTGATCCGACGCCAGCCATGCGAGGCCGCGGTCGGGCAGGACGTGGTGGACCAGTAACGGAGCCGCCCTTTCGTGGAACCGGTGCCGCCGACCGCGCCGGTAACACACCGCGTAGCCATGGCAACGCGGGGTCCGGGACATTGGACCGGACCAGGGATCCCACGGGCCGAGTGTCTTCCCCTCGGCATCGAACAGCATCACCTCCTGATCCACCGCGGGTTTGCCGATGTCATGGAGCACTGCGGCGGTGAACACCGCGTAGGTCCAGAGGTCGTGCACCTTGCCGATCTGCTCGGGTTCCGCCGCCACCGGCAGCAGCTTGCCGCGTCGGATCAGGAGCGCCTGTAGGGTTACCTCGAGGCCGTGGTCTAGCATGCCGCCGAGCCCCGCATGATGATGCGCCTCGGAAGCCGGAAGGCGCTGCACGAAGGCGGCATACCGCTCGATGACGGCCAGAACCAGACTGCGGTAATGCTCGGGTGGTAGCGCGGTGACCGCCGCGACCTGGTGCAACACCTGCTGGCGCAGCGCTGGCCGCAACAACTCCGCCGGTTCCTCAAGCCGCACGACATGCCCTGATGCGTCCTGCCCAGGCGTGATAAACGACCCGGCGCGGGCGAAGGATCGCTCGAGGAATGTCCGTAGCATCGGGTTCGGCCCCGCCCAAGTACCAGCGGCACAGCGTAGAGGGCTACGACCGCCCTCATGAAGCACAGTGCGTTCCTGAACCGCGAAGGGTTTTCCGCCGACGCTCGGCTGACGTGGACGCATCAGCGACACGACTCGAGTTTTGGAAGGCAAACCCCTGCTCTCGCAATGCGCCTGGCCCCACCGCGCTAGAATGGAACTTCGCACCCTTGACGACTTGTAAGGAGATCGATTTGCAGTTGTTCAAGGCCGGTCCCCTTCCGATCCTGTCGGATCTGCAGTTGATCGCCGAACAGCTTCCGGTCGACGGCGGGCGGTTTCTGGAGCTTGGCTGCGGTCGTGCGCTGACGACCCGGCGCATCGCCCAGGAACTGCCCGTACGCGAAGTGATCGCGACCGAGGTCGACCGGGTGCAGCACGAGAAAAACCTGCGGATCACCGATCTGCCAAAGGTCACCTTCCGGTTGGGAGGCGTCGAAGCCATTGAACAGCCAGACGGATCGATCGACGCGGTGATCATGCTGAAGTCGCTGCACCATGTGCCACGCCACCTGCTGACCCAGGGCCTGATGGAAATCCACCGCGTCCTGCAGCCTGGCGGCATCGCCTATTTTTCCGAGCCGCTGTATGCCGGAGACTTCAACGAGATCCTGCGCCTCTTCCACGATGAAAAGGCCGTGCGCGAGAATGCGTTCGAGGCGCTGCGCGCGGCCGTCGACGAGGGGCTCTTCCTGCTCGAGGACGAGATTTTCTTCGACAGCATCAGCCGCTTCCAGGGTTTCGAGGAGTTCGAGGAACGCATTCTCGGGGCAACCCACACCGAGTTCGCGATCGACGAGGCACTCTATGCCCGCATTCGCGATCGCTTCATGCAGCACGTGGGTCCGGATGGCGAGGCGGAATTCCGCAACCCGAATCGGGCCGACCTGTTACGCAAGCCCTGAGCCTCCTGCTGCTGAGCGCACGCCCCGACGGAGGCCGAATGACAACCACCACGCTCTGTGCGTGCTCTCGATGCGCAAACGCTGACCGGAACCCCCGATGACGCCGCCCTACCCGGAGATCAAGACGTTCGTGCAGCAGATACTCGGGTGTTCATGCCCGGAAGAGGTGTTCGATCGGATCGAGGTGGATACCGGCGCGGGGGTGGTCTCCCACCGGATCCGAATCGGCGGACGCCTGCTGGTGTACATCCTCGAGGCCAGCCGCGCGTCCGACATTTCCAATGCGGTCGCGAGTGCGCTGCACGAAGGCGTGCGCGAGCGGGACCGGGATCGTTTCAATCGACTGCGGCTCGTTGTCGTGTCGCCCAGCCCGGAGCGAATCGCCGAGCCCGCGCGGGCCGCCTTCTCCGGTAGCCCCGCCCGGGACGAAAAGACCCACTTGCACGTGCTCGCAACCCGGGCCCTCGGGTTCACTTGACCTCCCGGAATTCCGGGACCGGCCGGATGAACAAGCCGCTGCCTCGGAGCGGCGATCCTTCTGAAAAAAAACGGGGGCGGGTTCCGGCCCTGAGCAGTCATGCGCGCCCCTACCGTGGGCGTCCTGTCTGCTAACCTCCTTCAGACGCCCGCAAATTGTCGTCTAGCCGCCTAGCCAAGTGGCGATGGCGATGGCGATGGCGATCCCGAATTCTCACTTGAGGGGTTGTGCCTTGGTCATCAACGTGCGGCCTTTGCACCATCCACCGGAAGCCTCGCCGGTGGCCAACGTAGAAGATGCGAAGCAACCCGCCGCAGAGGCGGCGGAGGATGCAGAGGAATGAGCAAAGCCGTCAGGCCGCTGGTGCCGCGCAGCATCTTATGGTAGATCTTAAAAATCGATCGTGGTCTAGGCGTTTTCTTTTGTGCAGCAGTGATAGTTATGGTGCCCCGACCTTTGTCGGTCCCGAGGGCGACGACAGGGGGCTGGTGGTCCATGACATCGACCAGTCCCTTCTGTTCGGCAATCATCTAGACAGCGTTCTGGTCCAGTTGCCGCCGCCGAAGACCTGGGAGATCGAGGCGAATGTTCCGCGGCAGGCGGCGCACGACGCTGTCTGTGCCCTTCTGGTGGGACAGGATGGTTCGGATCCGCTGCTCGATATTGAATTGAACGAGCCGGCACTGGTTTTGCTGCCCGAGTTTGCCTTCACCGGTGATCAGTGGGGCGCCATCGACGAGTTGGTGCGGAGCTACCAACGCGCGGTGGTCTTGGTGGCCGGCTTCGGGATCGTCACGGGCGTCTGGTTGAAAGACTGGGCGGAGGGCAAAGGGGAGACCAGGCGGCATTTCGATGAAACGCCTGTGGCGGGG
>PUPD01000138.1 GCA_003552985.1 Spirochaetaceae bacterium | reverse complement strand
TATGACGACCAGGAACTCAGGAATCGACGGATCGCTTCCGGTAGCGAACCGTTCCAATCCGTCAGGGTGTTCTTCGGTAATGATGAGGTCCCTGGAGATAGCGCGCGACAAAACCTTAAAGGCTAACTCTGATAGCGTAAGATCGATGTTGGTCACATAGCTCGCGTCGGCCTTCAGATCGGTCTGCAGCTTGGCCTGCTCGGTTCTTGCAATCGCGCTTGCTTTGGCAACGAATGTCAGCATCGATGAAAACAGTTCTTGCCGAAAGTGTTTGTGTACGCCGCTCTCCACCGATTTCACCGCCTTGATTCCGGTATTGCCCGTTGTATGCAACCTGAAGTTCTGGTTGACACCTGATAGAAGCGCTGGTATTGTAATAAAAGATATCTTGCAATTATGTTCATGTTGCAAGAATACCATCAAAAGGGAGGAAGATCAATGCGAAGATTAAGCATGTACGCATTACTTCTTGCGGTGTTGCTGTTCGCGGCGGTACTTGTCTTTGGGCGCGGCGCAGCGGAAGAAGAGACTGATTCGGAAACCGGGTTGCCGATGGAAGTGGCCGAATGGTTGCGTGAACATGAGATCGGGCCGTTTCAAGAGAGTGAAACCGACTTAGATGCGATCTATCAACGGGCGCTTGAGGAGGAAGGGCCTGTTACCGTATACGCTTCCTCGTCGCGCGGGCCGGCTGCTCTCGAGCAGGGTTTCTATGACGAGTTTCCGGGCATTGAGGTGGACTGGAACACAATCGGCACTGCGGGAGGTATCGAGCGTGTCATCACTGAGCAGGAGACCGGCGCCTATACCGGCGACGTGTTGTTCGTGTCCGACATGTCGACCCAGGTGAACGTACTGAGCGCTGCCAATATGCTTTTTGCATGGACACCGTCGCATCTGCGCGACGTCATTCCGGAGCAGTTTCAGGATCCGTTACTGGCACAGCGCTACGAGGCGCGGGTAATATTCTACAACGATCACGATCAGCAGGAGGCGCCGATTGATTCCTGGTGGGATCTTACGACCGAAGAATGGCGCGGCAGAATTGTGCTGGAAGATCCACGGGTCAGCGGTTCCACATTGGATATGATGAGCACCTTCGTACTGAACGCCGATGAGATGGCTGAAGAGTACGAGCGCGTGTTTGGTCAGCCAATTGAGCTCACCACCGAGAACGCCGGCTATGAGTTCATTAAGCGTTTGGCGGAGAATAACCCGTCCATGATTGACCGGGACAGTGAGGGGCGCTTCCTCGCGGAGCCGCAACCTGACCCGCCCATTGGCGTCAGTTTTGCTTTCAGTCGAATTCGTGATTCCGGCAATCCGGAGCACGGCAGCTTGAGTTGGACTGTCCCAATCGACCTGCAACCAAAGATCGGCATGTTGTACCCGTCAGGGGCCAATATCCCCTACCGCGCACCCAATCCGAACTCAGCGAAGTTGGTCATAAACTGGCTGCTCGGAAACGAAGAAGGCGGCGGGGGCATGACTCCGTGGTTCGTACCGGGGAACTGGCCCTCCCGGGTTGATGTTACCGAAACGCCGGAGCATCCGTATCATTCCGGCAAGGCCTGGCCGCTTGAGCGACTTGATTTCTGGCTAATGGACATTCAGGGAATCTTCGCGATTCAGGACCAGGTGCTGGAGTTCGTTCACGAGGTGTTCTAGCTGAATCGTTGGAATAGGGATGGTAACCTGTTTGAACGTTGGGGTGCGCAAAGTGGCTCTGCCTGCGCCCGGCATGGTGCAGCCGGCAACCGCTCACTTTCGCGCACCCTCGTGTCGCAACAACGTCCAATGTCCGTTTAGATTAGGGTAGGGTTGAGGCAAATCACAGCTACAGGGCACGGGGAAAGATGATCGACAACTCATTAGGACCAAAGCGCCGATTGATAGAGTTAGGCCGCACCCTCAGTACGCCGGAGACGGTGTTAGCGCTACTGTTGGGGATGGTGCTGTTTGGTCTCATTATAGCTCCACTCGGTTCATTGCTCCATCGAACCTTCACCGCATCGCTGGTGGATTCATTCAGGCTCCCGGGGGTTGAGGCGGGCGGTTTCACGCTCCACCATTGGCAGCGGGTCCTTGCGACTAGGTCGGCCCTTCTGCGGCCGTTCATTAACTCCTTTACGGTTGCCGTAGGAACCGCTGTACTCGCGATGATAATCGGCTCCGGATTGGCATGGTTGATCGTACGCAGTAACATGCCCTTCCGTCGTGCGGCCGCGCTTCTGGCGGTGATTCCCTACGTATTGCCGTCGTGGGCAATAGCGTTGCCCTGGCTCGAGTTCTTCAAGAACACCGGTGCCGGAAGGCCTCCGGGGCTTCTGCAGTACTACACTGGTGTGGAAGCTCCTCCCTGGTTGGTTTTCGGACCGCTTCCGATCATCATCGTTATGGGGATCCACTACTATCCGTTCGTATACTTGATGGTCGCGAGCGCCTTGGTGAATATTGACTCTCAAACCGAAGAAGCCTCTGATCTCCTTGGAGCCAGCCGCTGGCGCACGCTCGGGCGCGTCACGTTTCCGGCTGTTGTGCCGGCACTAGGCGCTGCTTTGCTGCTTGCGTTTGCGCGCACAATCGGAACCTACGGGACCCCTGCGTTGCTCGGTGGCCCGGTCGGGTTTACGGTCATGCCGGTACAGATCCGCTCGTTCCTGCGTATGAACTTGCCTGCGCGGGCGTTTATCCTGGCGTTAACCTTGATTCTGGTATCGGTAATCCTGTTGTATATCAACCAGCGTGTTATCGGCGTACGCAAGAGCTACTCGCTGATAGGCGGGAAGGGATTCAAGACCAGTCAAGTTGACCTGGGAAGCTTCAGGCCTTGGGTGACCGCGGCAACCTACCTGTTCTTTGTGGTGTGTGTCATCGCCCCGCTGGTGTTGCTGGTGTGGTCGAGTTTCATGCGCTCGGCCGGTTCCTACGGACTGGAAAACTTCACGTTGCACTACTGGATCGGAAGGTCTGACCCGAGCATTGCGGTCGGCGAACCAGGCATCTTGCGAAACCCACGTGTCTTCCGGGGAACCATGAACAGTTTGCGAATCTCGCTACTGGGAGGCGTGATCTGCGGACTGATCGGCATGCTGCTGGGGTACGTCGTCGTGCGGCGCAGGGGGACGCGTATAGCCAGTCTGTTGGAGAAAAGCTCGTTCCTACCGATGCTGGTGCCGAGTATTGCTTTCGGGGCCGTGTACCTGAGTTTCTTCTCACGCTCGATTGGGCCGATACCGGTACTATACGGTACTTTCGCGTTGTTGATCCTGTTGGTGGTTGGGAAGCAGATGCCGTTTGCTACACGTACGGGTATTAGCTCGATGTTTCAAGTGGCCGGCGAACTGGAAGAGGCGGCCGAAATCAGCGGCGCTACGTGGCCACAACGGTTTCTCCGCATAGTATGGCCTCTTACCCGTTCCGGTTTCGTATCCGGCGTTCTGATTGTGTTCATCACGACGATGCGGGAGCTCAGTCTGTTCATCTTGGTGATAACGAGCAGGACGCAGGTGTTGACCACGTTAACGTTTGACTATGCCGAGATCGGTCTGCCTCAGCTTAGCAACGCGCTCATGAGTTTCCTGATTCTGATCACCTTCACGCTGATTGGGCTCATCAAGCTGTACGAACGGCTCACCAGCCGGAATCGAAGCGGATA
>PUPD01000282.1 GCA_003552985.1 Spirochaetaceae bacterium | reverse complement strand
GTGCTCTCCGGCGAGCGGTTTACTCCCTTCGCGCTCGCGAACAAGCTCGGGGCTGCGGTGATCCTGGAGTCGGCTTCGTTCGACAGAGGGCGCGAGCGCTACTCGCTTCTGATGGTGCAGGAGGCATTCCGAGTGCTCGAAACGCCCGCGGGCATTGTGATGGAGCGCGACGGCCGTCGTCTGCGTCTCAGCAGCCGCGCGCGCGACACTCTCGACGTACTCCGCTACTTCGCCGAGCAGCATCAGCTTCCGCAGCAGGACTTCCCGTTCCCGGCCGGCGGCATTGGATTTCTCTCCTACGAGTTTGCCTCACGCTGCGACACCATCCGCTTTGCGGACAAGCCTGATCCGCTCGACCTGCCCCTTGCGGCCTTCATGTTCGGCCACGTGTTCGTGATCTTCGACCACTTCACCGATCTGCTCTATCTGATCGGGATCAACTACAACGAGCACGAGATCGACCTCACCTCTGCGGTAGGGGCTGTGGAGGAGCGCATCAACGACCTCAACTTCAACTACCTGCAGCCGGACGAGCGCGCGTACCCGGCGCGTATGCAGAGCCCGGAGCGCGATAGTGAGCGGTTTCTGCGCGGGGTGGCGAGCCTCCGCGACGAGATCATCAAGGGCAATCTCCTGCAGGGGGTGCTCTCGCGCAGGCTCACCGTGGAGACCGAGCTTCCCGCGCTCGAGGCCTACCGTAGGTTGCGGACCGCGAACCCGTCACCCTACCTGTTCTACCTCGATTTCGGGCGCTATCAGCTCTTCGGCTCATCGCCTGAGGTGCACGTGCGTGCCAAGCACGACGAGGTGACGATGCGGCCGATCGCCGGCACACGCCGGCGCGGCGGCGACCGCGAGCAGGATCACGCGCTCGAGGCCGAGCTGCTCGATGACCCCAAGGAGCGCGCCGAGCACCTGATGCTCGTCGACCTTGCGCGCAACGACATCGGGCGGGTCTGTACGCCGGGGTCGGTGGCGGTGAAGGAGTTCATGACGGTCGAGCGCTACTCGCACGTGATGCACATCGTCTCCGAGGCAACCGGAAGGCTCGCGCCGGGCAAAAGCGGCGTCGACGCGGTTCGGGCAACCTTTCCGGCGGGCACGGTCTCAGGGGCGCCGAAGATTCGCGCAATCGAGACAATCGACCGGCTCGAACCCTACCCGCGGCGCTTTTACGCCGGCCTGGTGGGATATCTGGAGCCCGGCGGCAACCTCGACACCTGCATAACGATCAGAAGCGCGCTGAAGCTCGACGGCCGGCTGGTGCTGCAGGCCGGGGCGGGCGTGGTGTATGACTCAACGCCGGAGCGCGAGCTCGAGGAAACCGGCGAGAAGCTCGGCGCCCTCGCCCGTGCGGCCGGCGTAAGTCTCGACGGCAGGCCTGAGGATGCCGACCAGAATGGTAACGGCAGCGACAGCAAGCAAACAGTGGGCGACCGGCCGGGTCAGGCGGCCGAAACGCGGAGCCTGTAAGGAGCAACTGATGATTCTTCTGATCGACAACTACGATTCCTTTACCCATAACCTCTACCAGTATCTACGCGAGGTGGGAGACGACGAGGTGCGCGTCGTCCGCAACGACCGCATCACGCCTGAGGGAATCGAACGCCTCGCTCCGAGCTACATCGTGATCTCCCCCGGACCTGGGAGGCCGGACGATGCGGGTATATCGCTCGCGGTGGTACGGCGGTTCGCCGGGCGCATTCCGATCCTGGGAGTCTGCCTTGGGCAGCAGGTGATCGCGCAGGCTTTCGGCGCGCGGGTGGTGCAGGCCGAGCGCATCGTGCACGGAAAGGCGGAGCCGATCACGCTCGACGGCCACGGGCTGTTCCGCTCGATTCCTTCGCCGGCGGCCTTCACGCGCTATCATTCGCTGATTGTGGATCCCGACAGCCTCCCGGCCGAGCTCGAGCCGACCGCCTGGAGCGCGACCGGTGAGCTCATGGGGCTGCGCCATCGCGAGCTTCTGGTGGAGGGGGTGCAGTTTCACCCCGAGTCGATCGCGAGCGAGAACGGCAAGAAGCTCCTGCGGAACTTTCTGCAGTATCGCCGCGAACCGTTCGTCGCCAAGCTGCAGCTCGAGCGCCTGATCGCGGGAAACGACATGGCGCAGGAGGAGGCCGAGTGCTTCATGGAGGAGCTCACTGAAGGCAACCTCAGCACGGCGCAGGTCTCGGCCTTTCTGACGGCGCTTGCGGCCAAGGGGCCGACGCCGGAGGAGATAGCCGGGTGCGCCGCGGTGCTCAGGCGCAAGCGCGTTCCGGTGCGCGCCGACCGGCCGCTCCTCGATACCTGCGGGACCGGCGGGGACGGCCACGGCACCTTCAACATCTCCTCGCTCGCGGCGATTGTGGCCTCAGCCTGCGGGGCTGCGGTCGCCAAGCACGGCAACCGGGCGGTGAGCTCTCGCAGCGGAAGCGCCGAGTTCTACCGCGAGCTCGGACTGCAGGTCGATCTTTCCCCTCGGGACAGCGAAGCGCTCCTGAACGAGACCGGCTTCGCGTTTCTGTTTGCCCCAACCTACCACGGGGCGATGAGGCACGCCGCGCCGGCGCGCAAGGAGCTCAGCCTCAAGACGATCATGAACCTCCTTGGGCCGCTCGCGAACCCGGCCGGCGCCGAGTTTCAGCTGATTGGGGTCTACGCCGAGGAGCTCTGCGAGCCGGTAGCGCGTGCGGCACGGCTCCTGGGGGTGAAGCGCGGGATGGTAGTACACGGGCTCGACGGGATCGACGAGCTCTCGCCGGCGGCTCCAAGCCGAGTGGTGTACTTCGATGCCGACGGCCGCCTGGAGAGTACGCTCCTCGAGCCCGAGCAGTTCGGACTCGGCCGCTTTGAGAGCGACGATCTCACCGGCGGCGACGCGGCGGCGAATGCCGCCGACGCGCGCGCGCTGCTTGACGGCGGCGGGCGGCCGGCCCTGCAGGCGGCGGTGGCGCTCAATGCCGGGGCGGCGCTGTTCGTGTATGGCGCGGCCGACTCAATTGCCGAGGGCGTTGCGCGCGCGTGGGAAGCGCTCGCTGACGGGAGCGCGCGCGCTAAGCTCGAAGAGGTACGCACCGCGGCCGCGCGACTGCAGGAGGTCGAGGCGGGCAGCACCCCGACGCGGGCCTTCCAGGCCGGGGGGCCAGCCCAACCGACCGCCGGCGGCCGGAGCCGAGCAGCTTCCCAGGGGACGCGCGGATGAGCACCGCTATGGCCGATATCCTCAGCCGCATTCTCGAAGAGCGCGGAGCGCGCCTTGCAGAGCTCGGGCCTGAGCTTGGTGAGACAGTGCCGGCCGAGCGGGCGGTGCCGGTGGTGTCGGGGCTGTCGGCAGGGCTGCAGGCGGACCTGCATAAGGCAATCCAGGTGGCCCTGCAAGCGGGCCCGGGGGCGGCCGGCCGGTCTCTGCAGCTGCCGGATGCGCCGGCGCTGTTTGAGATCAAACGCCGTAGCCCGTCACGCGGAGATATCGCCTGCAGAGTGAATCCGGTCGCGCAGGCCGAGCGCTACCACGCGCACGGCGCGCGCGCCTTCTCGGTGCTCACCGAAGCAGCGTACTTCGGCGGGTCGCTCGCGGACCTTGCCGCGGTCAAGGCGCGCTTTCCGGAGTGCTGCGTGCTGCGAAAGGACTTCCTGCAGGAGCTCGATGAAGTCGAGGTCTCGTACCGCGCGGGGGCCGACCTGGTGCTGCTGATC
>PUPD01000058.1 GCA_003552985.1 Spirochaetaceae bacterium | reverse complement strand
TCCGAACTCGGGGTAACAGGCGAGGTCGTGATCGTGGTTTCCGGGCGTGATCGTAATCTGCACGTAGCGGCCGGTCTCACGAAACTGCTCGAACAGAGTTCGATGGCTACGCAAGACCTGGATAAGCATCTCCGGCCCCTCATGCTCGGTCAGTTCCCAGAACCCAAAGGTGTCGCCCACGATGATGAGCTCGATATCACGGCCCGCGCGGCCCAGCTCACGAAGCTCCTGCAGAAACGCGATCAACTCCTCTTCGAAATCACACTCATCAAGCGCCGCATCTCCGCCGAGATGAAGATCACTGATAAACACGTATTCCCGCGACATAATCCCATAGTGTATAACGCTCACCAGCAGGGTGTTAACCCGAGAGGTTTCAGCGGCAGCCAAGATGCGCCGATATTAGGGCCAGGACGCGGTGTCCCGGGCGCGGTTGCCGGGGAGCCATACCAAGAACAGTCGGGAAAGAGGTGACACAGGTGCGGTCGAAACGGTTCTTTGTGCTCGCAGCGGTTTTCGGATTGATGCTCACTCAGGTCGGCACCGCCGAGGCGCAGGTTGGCCCGCGGGTCGGCCTTGGGTTCGGTACTCCTAACACGGTGCTGATTGTGCGTCCGAGCATCTTTGACTTCAAGCTCGGATATGACTTCACCGAGGGCGACGAGTTCTTGTTTCTCAGCGGCGACATCCGCATCGTAAACCAACAGCATCTGGGGCACTACATTCATCTCTCACTGGGGCTCGGCGCCTATGCGAAGTGGTACTCGGATGACTTTGAGGGAGGTGGTCGAGTCCCGGTTGCGCTTTCGGTGCTCTTGCTGGACAACTTTCTAGAGTTCTTCGTGGAGGTCTCACCCGGAATAGACCTCTACCCCAGGGCGCGCATATCTGATGACCCTGTTCAGGCCTGGTTGGGCTTTACTTTGAGGATTGATACACCGTAGGGTATAACCGCTATGGCATACCAACCTGCGGGCAATCGTTACGAACAGATTCCCTATCGTCGTTGCGGCGCTTCCGGCCTGATGCTGCCGGCAATCTCGCTTGGGCTGTGGAACAACTTCGGCGACACCCAGCCGATTGAGATCCAGCGCGCCGTTATCCATCGCGCATTTGACCGCGGCGTGACGCACTTCGACCTGGCCAATAACTACGGGCCACCTCCCGGGGCGGCCGAGCTGAACTTTGGGCGCATCCTCAGAGAGGATCTCAGGGCCTATCGTGACGAGTTGCTAATCTCCACCAAGGCCGGGTATGACATGTGGCCGGGGCCCTACGGCAACTTCGGCTCACGCAAGTATCTGCTTGCCAGCCTGGACCAGAGCCTCACCCGCATGGGCCTGGAGTACGTGGATATCTTCTATTCGCATCGCTACGATCCGGACACGCCGCTTGAGGAGACGATGGGTGCGCTGGCAAGCGCGGTGCGGCAGGGCAAAGCGTTGTACGTCGGCATATCCTCCTACTCTCCGCGTAAAACGCGCGAGGCGGTTTCGATGCTGCGGGAAATGGGTGTGCGCTGTCTCATCAACCAGCCCTCGTACTCCATGCTCAACCGCTGGATAGAGACCGAGCTGCTTGATACGCTGGAGAAGACTGGTCTCGGCTGTATTGCGTTCTCACCGCTCGGTCAGGGTCTGCTGACGAGCAAGTACCTGGAGGGCATTCCGGAGGAGTCACGCGCGCAGGATGCTCCCCATTTTATGAAGCAGGAGTTCCTGACCGATGATAACCTCCGCCGGGTACGCGGACTGAACGAGATCGCACACAAGCGCGGCCAGAGTCTGGCGCAGATGGCGCTCGCATGGGTGCTGCATGACAAACGGGTCACCTCGGCGCTGATTGGCGCGCGTACGGTGGAACAGCTCGACGAGAATCTCGATGCGCTCAACAAGCCCAGCTTCACGCCGGAGGAGCTCGTTGAGATCGATCATTACGCCGTAGACTCCGGAATCAATCTCTGGGCGCGCTCGAGCGACTCAGGCTGAGCAGACAACAGCCCCGCAAGAGAGCGGTGATGCGGAAGAATCGACTACAGCTGGCGCTCGAGCGGGTACAGCGCTCACGAGCGGTAATCGACCTGGCGGCCACCAGCTTCCACGCTGCGGGACTACGGTTCCCGAGCACGCCGCTCAGCCTCGCTGCCCGCACCTACTTCTTCGCGCGCAACTACCAACCGGACCCGCGCGGCGAAGCGCCGGCGCGCGAGGAAATCAGCGAGTACTACCACAGGGCCGGAATCGAGATTCCGGCCGACCGCATACTGATCACCGCCTCGAGCTCCGAGAGCTACAGTCTGCTGTTCAGCACGCTTGCCGAACACGGCGATAACGTCCTGCTCCCAACGCCCGGCTACCCGCTGTTCGAGGAGATTGCGCGCTACAGCCGCGTGGAGCCCCGCTTCTATCGGCTTGACCCGCGGCACGCCTACCGCCCCGACCTCCATTCAATCCGCCGGCGGCTCGACGACCGCACTCGCTTTCTGGTGGTAATCTCGCCCGGCAACCCGACCGGCCGGCTCGTATCGGCCGAAGACATGGCCTCGCTTGCCCAACTGTGCGCCAATCACCGCATCGGGCTCATTCACGACGAAGTGTTCGCCGAGCAGGTATATGCCGCCGACTGTCCCGCCGAGAGCTCCTCAGGCGAGCGCTCCCCGGCCGGAACGCGGCGCAGCACGCGCCTGACTCTACCGGCTGTGCTGCCGCGCGCGGCAGCCGCCCGCAGCGCCGCCACGGTCTATACGATCAACGGCGTATCGAAGATGTTCGCGGCGCCTGAGCTCAAGCTGGGCTGGATTGCAGTACGCGGCGCTCCGGGAGCAGCCGAAGGAGCATATCGCGAGCTCGAGCTCGCCAACGACACCTTCCTCAGCTGCAGCGGGCTCTCCCAGGCGGTACTCCCGACCATGTTCGCGACCGGGGCTCCGTTTCAGCGCTGCATGCGCGCGCACCTTGAAGCCAACCGCGACCTACTGCAGGCCTATCTCGGCTCGGTACGCGGCGTGAGCCTGCTGCCCCCGGCCGGCGGCATCCACTGCATTCTGCGGATCGACCCGGTTGCCCTCAAGCGCAACAAGGACGACGAGGATCTTGCGGTGGAGCTGCTTGAACGCGAGGCGGTCTACCTCCACCCCGGCTACTTCTACCGAATCGAGGACGGGGCCGCATTCGTCCTCAGCATACTCAAGCGCCCTGATGAGCTCGAGGAAGGACTCAATCGCCTCGCCCGCTTCCTGACCGAGTGAGGCGGCAGCCCGATCGGTACGCCTGTGCTTATCCTTTGACGCTTCCGGCTGTGAGCCCTCCCACCAGATAGCGCTGGAACCGAAAGAACAACACCATGATGGGAACTGTGATGATCGTGGCACCTGCCATCAGCAGTTGTCTTGGTACTTCCATGTCATCCAGTACCATCATACCCCGGGACAGTGTGTAGATAGCGGGCGTATCCAGGAACATAAAGGCGAACAGGAACTCGTTCCACGCGATCATGAACACATACAGACCTACAGAGGCGATCGCAGGCCCGCTCAGTGGTATGGTGATGCGCCAAATGACCTGCCCCCGAGAGCAGCAGTCTATCAGGCCGGCCTCTTCAAGATCGGCAGGCAAGGTCTGAAAGTAGCTGCGCAGCATGTACAACGCCCCCGGAATCGTCATCGCCGCGTAGACGATCAATAGCCCG
>PUPD01000237.1 GCA_003552985.1 Spirochaetaceae bacterium | reverse complement strand
GGGTGGTTTTCCCCGAGTCAATATGTGCGCTTATCCCGATGTTTCGCATTTTTTCGAGATCGACAGCCATACACTTCCCTCTTCGTAGTTTGGTTTCCGCGTTCTAATCGATGGTCAGATTACTGAATGAACGTGGGGCCTCGTGTAAGAAAGGGTTAATATACGCTGAACGGGCTCCGCTTTTCAATACCCGGGCGTGCGCTCCCGGCAGCAGCCCTGGGTGTATGCCCTGCGGGTGTATGCCCTGCGGGCGTATGCCCGGCCGCGGTGCGCATGGTACCATGAAGCCATGAGGGACGCGCCGCAGCAACTCCGTCACGGCGAGACTCGCATCACAATCGGCACCTCGGGATACTCCTACCGGGACTGGGTCGGGCCGGTCTACCCGGCCGGCACGCCCGCGGAGCGCTTTCTCGAGCTCTATGCCCAGCGGTTCTCGTTCGTGGAGCTCAATTTCTCCTACTACCGTATGCCGGAGCCCCAAACGCTGCAGTCGATGGTCGATCGAACGCCGCCGGAGTTTCGTTTCGCGATCAAGGCGCACCGCTCTCTTACCCACACCGGCGGGGAGCCGCAACGGGATTCCGTCCGCCGGTACTACGCCGGAGTCGCGCCCCTGCGGCAGGCGGGGCGGCTGGCGGCGGTGCTGCTGCAGTTTCCCTACAGCTTTCACTACGAGATCGCCAACCGGCGCACGCTCGCCGGGCTGTGCGAAGCCTTGGGCGAGCTGCCGTTGTTCGTTGAGTTCCGGAACGACGAATGGAATCACGACGCGGTCTACCGCGAGCTGCGCCGCCGCGGCGTCGGCTGGGTGGTCCCCGATCTGCCCGGCCTGCCCGGATTACCGCCGCGCATTGCCGTGGTTACGTCACAAACCGGTTACCTGCGTTTGCACGGCAGGAACCACGCAAACTGGTGGGACGGTGACTCGCGGTCACGCTATCAGTACAGCTACAGCGATAGCGAGCTCGCCGAGCTCGCGCCGCTCCTGGAGACCATCGCCGAACAGAGCCGCGAGGTCCTGGTGGCGTTCAACAACCACGCCGATGGCCGCGCTGCGGTGGACGCTGAGCGCTTCGGCGCAATCCTTGCTGCGCGGCCGCTGCGACCAGAGGCTTAACCGGCGAGCGCGGCAGGAAACCACAGCGCGAGCTGCGGAAAGAAGTACAACAGGATTCCGGCCAGCAGCAGGATCAGCGTAAACGGGATGTGGCCCTTCGCTATCGTCCAGAGCGTATCTTGGGAGACCGACTTCACCATGAACAGATTCAAACCCACCGGCGGTGTTATGTGGGCCATCTCGATCAGGACCATCAGCAGCACACCGAACACAATGACGTTTAGCCCGAGCTCCGGCAGCATGGGGTAGATCACCGGCACCGTCAAAAGCGTTATCGTCACCCCGTCGAGAAACAGCCCGAGCACAATATACAGCACGAACAACCCGGCGATCACCAGGGTAATCGAGATATCGGCCCCCAACAGCCACTCGGTAGCGATGCGCGGAATGCGCTGATGGCTGATGAACTGCCCGAGCACCTTTCCACCGAGGATGATCATCAGGATAACCGACGAGGTGATTGCGCTCTCGTGGATGATCCCGCGAAAGGTACGCCAGTTCATGCCGTTGTAGAAGAAACCGATGATCAGGCTGAAGATCACCAGGACACCGGCCGCCTCGGTGGGGGTATACCAGCCTCCGTAGATGCCGCCTAGCACCAGGACCGGCGCCGCCAAACCCGGAAGCACCTTCACCAGGCTTCGAAGGCGCGCTTCCCACGAGACCGGTTCGGTAAACTTAGGCAGATAGATTGCACTGTAGATCACCACAAAAACCCCGAACATGAGCACTACCAGGAGCGCCGGAATCAGGGCGGCAGCGAACAGGTGGCCCACCGAGGTGTTGGTCAGAAAGCCGTACAGGATCAGAGCGGCACTCGGCGGGAAAAGAATCCCGATTGCCCCGCCGCCGACACTTCCATAGGCGAGCCCCTTCGGATAGCCGCGTTCCCGCAGCGAAGGGATGGCAACCATCCCAACCGCAGCGGCTACCGCCGATGTGACCCCCACCATGGCCGACATGATTGCGCCGGCGCCGATCGTACCCACCGCAAGGCCGCCCGGCAGCCAGCCGAGCCACTTGGCCGCGAAATCGTAGATCGCCTCTCCCACCCCGCACTTGTAGAGTATCATTCCCCCCATGATGAACAACGGGATGGCCAGCAGCACATAGTTGTGGAGAACTTCCTCGGCCACGACCGGAACAACACGCAGACTGCGCATGCCGCCGTACACCAGAAAGAACGCCGCGATCCCACTGAAGCCCAGCGAGAACGCGACCGGAATGCCGGCGAAGATCAGCACCAGCACCACCAGCACGATCCCGATCATCGGCCGCACCGCGAGCAGATACAACGACACCGCCAACAGCACCGTGAAGCCGCCGAGAGCCACGGCGCTCTTTTTGCGTTCCCGAGCGGCCGCCCTACGGGTCTTCCAGAGTGTCTTCAGGTCCGAACCGATGTTCCGGGGGAGCTGCAGCAGATGCAGCCCCCAGGTCAAGGGGAACGCGACCAGGAGGATCCAGACCGGATAGCGCAGCAGCTCGATACTGGTGCGGCCGATACGATGGGCTTCGAGCATCGAGCGCGTTCCGTAGTACCCCAATACCGAGACAAACACCAGCGCGAGTACGTACCCGATCACGCGAAACCACAGCTGCGCCCGCTGCGAGAAGAACGACACGAGGAAATCGGCGCAGATGTGCCGATTGGTACGCGAAGCCAGCGGCACCGCGAGCAGGACGAACCACATCAGAATGAACAGTGAGACGGTGTACGCCCAGACCGTAGGGGCCGAGAACACGCGGCGCATGATCGTCTCGTACATCATGATCAAGGCAACGCCGAACAGCGCAAAACCGGCCAGCTCTCCGACCGCCGTAATCAGACGATCCACGCCGCGTCCAAGACCGTGACTGACGCGATCAAGCAGGTCGAGTAAACTCCCGGTCCCGGTTTCTCCTTTCACTCTCACGTCGCTTGCTCCCTTCGACAACTCGTCCCGCTCCACAGACTAAGTCGCATTCCAATACTAGCGATACCGACGAACCCTGCCGCGCTCGCCCCACCCCGTTTCGCCGTCGTGGTGTATAGCGCGCTCCGGCAGGCCCCGTCGATATAAGCAGCTTACCGAGCCTGCTCCATCAGATCAAAGAGCCGCGTCGCCATCTCCTCGCCGACCCGGTCGGTGAACAAGGCCTTCAGTGCCGGCTCGGCTACCGACCGCACCTCGGCGATCTGCTCGTCGGTGAAGTAATAGACCTCGGCGACCTCCTCCAAGCTGGCGTGGAAGTCATCGATATCGCTCGTCGCCTCTTCACGCGTGAAGCTCTCGAGCTCGGTCGCGGTCTCCTGGATGATCTCCTGATGCTCGGGAGTGAGCTCGTTCCAGGTGTCCAGGTTCATCGTGACCCAGAACACCAGACGCGGGAGCGTTCCGTCCTGCGTGATATACGGCGCCACCTCGTACATCCCGTCCAGATACACGCGTGAGGGCCCGGTGCTGAACGAGTCGATCGTGCCGCGCTCGAGAGCCATGTAGACCTCGCCGATATCGAGATCAGCCGGGCTCACGCCCAGATTTCGGTACAGCTCCGCCATCGCCGTTCCGGCGGTACGCATTCGTGCGC
>PUPD01000223.1 GCA_003552985.1 Spirochaetaceae bacterium | reverse complement strand
ACGGATCAGGCAGAGAATCGGAAGGTTCAGGTGCGATTGCACACGTTGGGTCAGGGGGCCGAATTCGAGGGGCGCCTCGTCTTCCACAACCTGCGTCCCGAAGAGCTTGGATGCCTCCTGTGGGCATTGACCTGGGGTGGGGACTCGCGGCTTCGTCACGGACTGGGCATGGGCAAGCCATTCGGTTTCGGCCAGGTGCGGGCTCTGCTCGACCACGACCAGAGTCGGCTCGTATACAACAACCCGGACCGCGGTTCGGCCGCGTTGACGGCCCAGTTGGCGTCCGAATTCGTGTCGACGTTCACTCAGCACATGGAGGAGGCGTGTCGCAGCAGGGGTGGCTGGTGCTCTAGCGCTCAGGTTGTGAATTTGCTGGCCATGGCCGATCCGGATTCGGCTGGAAGCTTGCCCGCGGGGAGCGAGTTGCGGCATATGATGCTAATGCGGTGCCAGCGGGACGAACGCCGCGAGAATCTCAACGAATTCCAGTGGGCCAAGCAGGCGGGATTGGTCTTGCCGGACTACGCTGTTGCGACTGGCCGTGCGCCGGGCAATGGGCAACGTCCCTCCGACGCGTCCCTGACAAAGCACGCCAGTGTGTCCCGGATGCCCGAGTTGCACCCTTGGGTAAAGGAGGCGGTTAGGGAAATCATGGATGGACACAACGTCCGTCGTGAGGAAGATGTGCTTCGCGGCAAGGTGCTGGCGCAGCGCTGGGCCGCGGTCGAGGACCAGGCGGTCAAGACAGAAGCCCTTGCCTCCATCCGGGCCTTCTGGGAGGCGCAGGGCTGGTGGGACGATCCGCCACCGGGGAAGGCGGCGCGTATCGCGAGAGAGACCTACAGCGGTTCGGATTGATTGCGTTCGGCATCCCGGCCACGGTGGTGTCTCGCGGCCGCGAAAAGATCTTATCGAATGCGCCGCGTGGAACTGTGGCCTGCGCCAAGCCGCCAATCGACTGAGCGAGGCCGTGTGAGCTGCTGCTGGTGTCGTGCGGCGGGGACCCGAGGAAGGCAATGTCCAGGGGCACGGTGGCGTTCTCGGCTTGCCACTGAGCAGTCGCAGCCGAAAGTCGCTCAGACCAACTCTCCTGGCGTCCGTGTGCTTGAGCATGGCTCTGCGGTGCCCGCCCTTTTCCACTGGACTCTGAAGCCCGAATTACCCGTCCGGCGAGGCTCGTACATTTGCCCGGTGTTGGGTGTCCGGCTTGCCCTCCGATCCCGCGCAAGCTTGCGATTCCGGATTCTTGGCCGGTGGGGGCGCACACTGCCTCGCAACATGAATCAATCGGGGGCGCTGCCTGCTGCGGGCGCAAGCGGCGGGCTGCTGAAAACGGGCCTGGCACCGGCGAACGGGTGCCGACTATACCGCCAGCGGCGCATCGGCGTGGCGAAGGAAGGTGGCATGAAGACCAAGAGGAACCTGAACGACCTTGCCAAGCAATGGATGGTCCGGACGTTCGAGGAGATCAACGGTTCGGATGAAGAAGGGGCGGTTTGGGACAAGATGATCCCGTTCATGGAGCAGGAGCTTCGGGCGCCGAGCGCGGTGGTGGGCATGCTGTTGCTGAAGATGGCAGCCCAAACCATGACAAAGCTGCGGCTCTCGCTCGAGGAACAGACACCGGAGGACCCCCTTCACCCGGAACAAATGAAGCAGATCCTTTCGCAGATGCGGCACAGGTACATTGATATTTGCGAATTCATCTGCAACGAGGACTGCAAGGTCGCGGGCAGAGGTTGAAATGGCCACAAGCTTGTCGAGCGAGCGCGTCACCTCAGTTCTCGATATCGTGTGTGCCAGACCTTGCCGCGCATGGCGACGGCAGTCCTCCGATCCTCGAGTGCACGGTGGCGCGATCAAAACGGCCTCGCACAATCGAGACGCAGGAAGGCTTTCCCAAAGCTTCTTCGGATGGAGTGAGACGTGAATAAGGTTCGAACCGATAGCGTCCTGATCACTTTTCTGGGCCGCGCCCATCTGGACCCCAGCACGGGGTATCGCATGGCGCGGTACCGTTTCCCGGATGGCTCAGTGCGAGAGACGCCTTTCTTTGGTCTCGCGTTGCGCGAGCATGTCGATCTCGGCCGGCTTGTTGTCTTGGGAACCGCTGGGAGCATGTGGGACGTTCTGATCGAACATTTCGCGAAGCACCATGGGGGGCAATTCGAGGAACAGCGGCTGGAACTGGCCGAAGCGGCGGAAGCGCAGCGGGTCGATGAGACACAACTCGAGGCGCTGCGCCCGCTCGCGGAGCAGGCGTTGGGCCTGCCCTGCGACCTCCTGCTGACAGGCTACGGCGAGGGTCTGGTGGAACAGACTCTCCTGCTTGATGAAATCTATGAGGCGGTTGGCCGCGATCGGGCGGTGCATTTCGACATTACCCATGGCCTTCGCCACCTGTCGATGCTCTCGCTCGTCGCCTGCCAGTTCCTCGAGGCGATGTCGATTAGCTTGTCGGTCGAGCAGATCTGGTACGGCGCTTTCGAAATGCGGGACCCCTCCGGGCTGGTGCCGGTGTTGCAGCTCGATGGGTTGACGCGCCTCGAACGCTGGGTCCAGGCCTTGGAGCACTTCGAACGGGGCGGCGACTATGGGCGCTTCGCTGAACTGCTCGAGGCGGAGGGCATGGGTTCCGAACACGCGAATCTTCTGCGTCAGGCAGCGTTCTACGAGCGGGTGCTCAACCTCCCGGAGGCCCGGCGGCGTCTTCAGAGTTTCCTGAAGTTGCTTGAGGAGAAACCGCTTCCTGGAGCGGGCCGCCTGTTTTCGAAGCGCTTGCGGGAGCGAATCGACTGGGTGCACCGCGGCGACTTGTACGAACATCAGCGCCGCCTTGCGGATTTGCATTTGGCCAAGAACGACTACCTTCGGGCTGCGATCCTCGGGAACGAAGCGGTCCTCACTCGCTGGATGGCCGAAAACGGCGAGGGCGATGTGAACAGGCACAAGGACCGCGAACACGCCCGGTACTCGCTACAAAAAGAAATGCGGGAGGCACGGCGCGATGCCGAAGCCGAGGATTTTAGAACGCTCGAAACTCTGCGCAACGCGCTCGCCCACGGGTCGGTCCCGGAGTGGCGGCGGATTCGGGAGCTACTTCAGTCACCCGAACGCCTTGAGGGGGAGCTTCGGCGGATTCTGTCCCGCCTGCTCCGTTGACGAGGTTGTCCTTGCCAGTTCGCCAAACAAACAATCGCCCCCTGGAGCCAGGGAAGGAGAAATCGTGGCAGCGCAAATGAGAGAACGCGTCCAGATCGGTTCGCCCGGGGCAGCATCACACGCCAAGCCGTCCGCATATCGGGGGCGGACTCTTTTCGTGTCGCGACACCCCGGCGCGGCAGAATGGGCGGCTGAGGAACACATCGCTGTGGACGTATTCGTGGAACACCTCGACTTGGAGCGGATAGAGCGCGGCGACACTGTGATCGGCACGCTGCCGGTCCAATTGATCGCGCGTCTTTGCGAACTCGGTGCAAGGTACCGGCACCTGAGCCTTGATATGCCTGCCGCCATGCGCGGCCGCGAACTCTCCGCGGACGATCTTCGGGCCTGCAACGCACGACTGGAAGGGTTCACTGCGCGGCGAACCGATTGACTCATGCGATCCATTGATTCCCTGTCCACGCCCGAGCCCCGCCTGCCGATCGCCCGCTACCGCCTGCACTTCATCGCGGAGGGGGACGTGCGCTTGCCGCATT
>PUPD01000205.1 GCA_003552985.1 Spirochaetaceae bacterium | reverse complement strand
GTCTCCACCACACTCAGCTTGCGCCAAGTGCGGCAGTACTCGGTTCCTTCCCTTCCCTATTAGCTGTTAAAGAACATCCCCATAAGCACCACAGCCCCTTACGGACCCCCGTGCTTGGGATTAGCACCATATCAGGGCGCTTCCCAACGTGTCAAGCCGTTGAAGCCGAACTTCTTTCGGGACCGCTCTGGTGCTGTTGGCTTTCGAGTGTTAAGCTACAGAAATATTCGCGTTTCGTCAATACCGTTGCGCACGACACCGTCGTCCACGATGCAGCAAGACTGTGGCCGTGATCAACACCCTGCGCTACGAAGAGGAAGCGTCATCCTCAGCGTGTTTCTGTTGCGCCAGCTTCGTCTCTTTCTCGCGGATGCGCTTCTCCACCTGGTCGATCTCGGAAATGAGGTCATGCACCCCGCTCGTGTCCAACGAAACCGAGTCGGCTCCCTCCTGAGTCAGCGCCTCATAGCAGCGCGTTCCAAGTTTGGCCATGAGCTTCTCGGCCTGGGATTCCAGCTGCATGATCTCGAACTTCAGAACCCCCTTCTCACCCAAGTCGTGAGCCTTTTCACGAGCTTTGGAAAACAAGTCGCGGGATGATTCTAATCCACGGTCGAATACCTGCTTCATACGTTCGTTAAAGTCCATGGGACCCCCTTTTTCCGCGATTGTCGCGTGGAGCTTGATTGACCTACGATAGCGCTCACCCCTAAAATTACCACAACTGCGAGCGAAATGAAAGGAGCCAACATGAAGCTGATCTTCCTGGGCCCCCCTGGGGCCGGTAAGGGAACCATCGCCACGCGCCTCGCCGAAGACGAAGGAGTTCCCCACATCTCAACCGGAGATATTTTTCGAGAGAATATTCGCAACGAGACTGAGCTCGGCAAGAAGGTGAAGGTTATTCTTGACTCTGGTGACCTGGTGCCGGATGAGCTCACCGTGGAGCTGGTGAGAGATCGGGTCTCACAACCCGATGCAGCGGCCGGGTTCATTCTCGACGGGTTCCCTCGCACCGTCCCGCAGGCGGACGCCCTGGCCGAGGTCGCGCCGGTCGACAAGGTGTTGAACTTCGTGCTCGATGAAGAAGAGATCATCCGACGCCTCTCGGGCCGGCGTGTGCACAAGCCCTCCGGCCGCACCTATCACGTCCTGTTCAGTCCTCCCAAAGAGGAAGGCAAGGACGATGTTACCGGTGAAGAGCTGATCATTCGCGATGACGACAAGCCCGAGGCGATCAAGAATCGTCTGGCGGTCTATGAGAAACAGACCGCACCCCTGATTGAGTATTACCGATCGCGCGGCCTCTTGGTGGATATCGATTCGTCGCCCAAGCCCGAAGAGGTGTATGCCTCGGTCCGCAAAGAACTGGAACTCACGTAGGAACGGTTACCACCCTCGACCAGCGCGTCGGAGTCCGCTGCCCGTGAGTGGAGAGCCTCAGCCTTCGCGGCAGGCTATCCTACTCCCGGGCGGCTCGGCTCTTTCCGGGCCGCGGGTGATGCCGAAGCCGGAGACGATTTCAGAGCTGTAGCCGGCAGAACCCCATGTCTTTCAGCTGTTCCCGCAGCGCCTCGGCGTCCGTGAAGTTTTCGTCCTTGAGCAGCTTCTGCAGCCGCTCATAGTCCTCAAACCCGGCCTCAATCGCGAGCTCTAGTCCCGCAACCCCTTCGTCGAGCTCCTCCGCCAACAGCAGTGCCGCTGCACGTCCGAAAAGGGCATCGGGATCATCAGAGTCCTCCTCGAGAACCAGCTCAAACCAACGGCGCATGCTTCCGTAGTCGGCATGCTCCCACGCGACACCTCCGAGCTCGCCTGCCGCTCGCGCTACATCCTCGGTCTCGCGCAGAATGCGCTCACTGTAACGCACCGCGGTTTCACGGTCCTCGCGCTCGTAGCTCAGCTCGACCGCGCCCATCAAAAACGGCACCGGATCGTCTTGCTGCTCGGCAGCCCCTGCCAGCAGTTCCGCTGCGCTCTCAAGCGCGCCTTCGGCGGCATACACCATCGCCAGATTCTCGACGATGCGCTCATCGTACGGAGCTTCGCGGTACAGCTCTTCGAAGACCTCGCGAGCCGATTCCAGGTCGCCCGCGCGATAGTGCGCGTAGCCGATCAGCTGTACGATCAAGAGGTTGTCGGGATCTTCGGCCTTAAGCCGGGAGAGGATGTCTGCCGCCTCCCGCGACGCGCCGCGCTCGATCTCGGCGCGTGCCAGATTGAAACGCGAACGCCGGTGACGGGAGTCGTATGCTAACGCGCGCCGATAGTATCGAGAGGCCGCTTCCCAGTCTTCGAGCTCGAAATAGGCGGTCGCGAGGTTGTAGTACTCCACGGCCAATTGCCCGCGGGTAGGGCGCGTGGCGCAGCCCGCGAGGCCGGCACTGAAGGCCGCCGCCAGCATCAACGCGATCAGCGCACCCGGCGACCGGGCTCTCAGTGCGGCGGTGCCGGGTTCAGAGTTGCAGAACAGTCTCCTCAATCTTCCGTACCTGCGAGCGATAGAGGTTGCAGATCGTGGCACCGTAATCAGCTATCAGCTGGATGATGTTCCGAGGTCTCTCGCCGTGGTCGGGTCCATTGAGCCGGTCGCCGGCGTCCCCAAGGCCCGGCAGGATGTAGGCGGCATCGTTCAGGACCGGATCCATCCAGAGCGTGAAGACATGCGCGTTGTCGAGCGCCCGCACAATCCGCAGTGCCCCTTTCAGCGCCGAGATCACGTTGAGGAAATTGATCGACCGCGGCTTCACCCCCTGATCGTTGAGATACTTCACAATCGTCACGAGGCTCCCTCCGGTTGCGTTCATCGGATCGGCGAAAATCAGATCCTTATCGTTCAGCTCATCGAGGTAGTAGAACGAGTTATCCAGGTCAAGGATATACTCCATGTCTTTTTCGCTGCGGGTGTCGTCACGCTTGATGCTGAACAACGCGAACGGAGTCACGTACCCGGTTGAGGAATACTCCTGTATCTCCTTCGACATGATCATCGAGGGAAGCAATGCCCCACGCAGCATGACGCACATAACGCAGTTCTCCAGCTCCTCGTCCAGGTCGGGAATCTTGTGGACTGCGTAGTTCTGGACCGGCTCGGCCACCGGTGTCTTCACGATCAGATGATTCTTACGATGGTTGTCCGGGCCGGCAAACGCCAGGTTGAACAGCAGCTCATAGGCCCGCTGCGTGTAGTACACGAACTCGTGGTGCTGCGTCCGTACATCGCGCAGCTTAGCGATCAAGCGCGACGCTTCCCCATGCACGCTGCGCGGAGTCTCAAACGAGTACACGCGGACGTTGGGCTCCTCGCCGGTTATCTCCTGCATGTACTCACCCATCTCGTTATAGAGATTGATCAGTCGCCGCTGCTCAGACTGCAGGCGTGTTTGATTCTGCGAAGACGTCAGCACCTGCGACGCGGTCAACACCTCATCGTACAACTCGTTCATGCGGGCTATCTTGGCGTGATCCTGTTCGGTGAGATAGCCGTCGAGATCGGTGGCTTTCAGGATTATCCGGTTGTTCATCTGCGGCTCCCTTGGGGTGATTCCCTCGGGACCTCACTATAGCATCAGCGGTGCCCCTGCACAAGCTTCACCCCGACTATCTGGCTACCAGACCACCTGACTACAACAACGGCGCTCCGAACGAAACCCCGGCACCGAACGCGCGGCTGTCGTCAAGCGCATCAACCAACATGAAGTCGATCAACAGCTTGTAATCGCTCAAAGCCGGGTGCGCCGCCAGGTCTATGCGAACGCCGGTGTTGAAGGCGCCGCGACGTTCGGCCTGCCCCGCAGCCGGGTCGCGGCTGTAGCTGAAGTTGGCGAAGTCGTTGATCCAGTGTACGTAGCCCTGAAAGACGTTCGGAAACAGCTTGAGATCGAACCCCATACCGAAGTCGATGTCGCCGTCGTCGACCAACTCGCCGAAGGGCTTGCCGATCACCAACGTCGTTTCGGCCGGCATGCCGAAGAAGCTTCCGGGGTAGGTTGAGGCAAGGTAGAACTGCTGTACATTTTCGTCATTATCCGCATCCAGTTGCAGGCGCTGGAAATTGGCTCCAATCGCGACCGCGGTGGGAGCGTCTATCGGAAGCCTAATCTTGGCCCCAAAGATCATATCCTCGTTATCATCGCCGATGTTGCTGTCGTAGGCGAACGAAAGCTCGGCGAGGCGCAGCAGGCTGATACTCACTTTGGGAATGTGCGCGATCTCGTCGTTGTCGAACAGCGCATGATAGCCGAGATCGATTCCCAGATCGGCGTCGGTCTGCCAGCCGATACGACCGCTCGGAATGCCGATCAGACCGGTGGCCGCATTGAGGCTCATACCGTTTAACGGCTGCGCCGCGCTGTTCGGCCCAACCATAGCCAGTATGACTACGACAAAAAGAACAACCCCAGTTCGCTTCACTGCATGCCTCCTTCAGGTGGGTGCGGCGTCTAAGTTGCGGCTCATCGCTTGAGCACCAGTCGACGTGCGGCAAGTATACTCTGTCTTCGTAATATGCTACAAGCTTGCGCTTTGTTCCGGACGGCAATTGGGAGCTCTACGTGCCGGCAGGTCTTCGCTACTCCTGCTCCTTAGGGACAAGACAGATGAACTGCAGGTTCTCGTGCTCCGAGGTGTTTCGGAACTGATGCTTCTCATTCGGGAGAATCAGAGCAAAGTCGCCGGCCCGAATCGGGCACTCCTCCCCGCTCTCGGTGCGTATCGCACCCTCGCCCGCGATCACGTAATTCTCGTGCTCCCAGGGATGGGCATGATACGGCGTATGCCCTCCGGGCTCGATCGTGAACACGCGCAGCGAGAAATTCGGTGCACCGTCGGCGGTCCCGATCGGCAGCTGTTTGAAGGTCGCGAATACCCCGTCGGTGGTCATCTCGGTGCGGGGCACACTCTCGAGGTTGGTTATCTTCATTCCGATCTCCTCCTCAATCCATTACCATTATAACTCCATTCGCCGCGACGGCAAGCAAGCGCGGTCCGCGCGATACTCGCGATACCGCGCGCATGTAGCTTGCACGAAGGCGCAGTCGCGCTCTAAGATATATGGGCTTAAATCCGGCAACAAGGAACCGGGGGGAGGAGTATGCAGCTACTTTCGAACGAGCATTATCACTCGCGGAGGTCGCCGGTTACGGCACACCGCGGCATGGTAGCCTCGAGCCAGCCTCTGGCCAACGCTGCCGGCGTGCGCGTGCTGGAAGCCGGCGGAACAGCGGCGGACGCTGCGGTCGCGGTCGCCGCTGCACTTCAGGTAACCCAGCCTTGCTCTACCGGGCTCGGAGGCGATGCATTCTGGCTCTACCACGACGCTGAGAACGGCCTTATTCACGCGGCCAACGGGTCAGGCCGAAGCCCGAATGAGCTCACCCTGGAAGCTGCACGCACCGCTGCCGGCGGTCGAACCGAGCGCCCGCTGCGGCTCCCGCCTTACCATGCGCACTGCGTCACCGTCCCCGGAGCCCCGGCAGCGTGGCAGGACCTGTTGGACCGTTTCGGCAGCCTACCGCGTGCCGACGTCATCGCACCTGCAATCGCGCTTGCTGAAGGGGGCTTTCCGGTTGGCCCGTTGACCGCCGGGTGGTGGACGGAACACGCAGCGCAGCAACTGGCGACACAACCGCACGGACACGAGCTCATGATCCTCGAGCCGCAACCGCACCAGGGCCGTAACGCCCCTGCCGCTGCACGCGGCCCTCGCCCCGGCGAGCGGATGCGGCTTCCCACGCTCGCGTGGTCGCTGCAACAGTTCGCCGACCTTGGCGCCGACCCGTTCTACCGAGGCGAGATCGCGGTACGCATTGTCGCAGCGGTTCGCGCCGCCGGAGGGCTCCTCAGCGCCGATGATCTGGCTGCTCACGAGACAGCTTTCGTTGAGCCTCTCACAATCCAATACGGCGGGGCTATGGTCTGGGAATGCCCTCCGAACGGACACGGCCTTGCGGCGCTGATCGCGCTCGGCATCCTACGTGAGTACGAGACCGGCCCCGGGCGCGTGGCAGCCGCGGGCGCAGGCGAACCTGCCTCGGCCGGGTTCACGCCTTCGGCATCGCAGTATCACCGGATGATCGAGGCGATGCGGTTTGGTTTCCTCGCAGCCGCCGAGTACGTGGCCGACCCCGACACCGCACCTGCTCCGGTCTCGGCGCTGCTTTCGACCGGTGAGCTCGCCGCCCGGGCGACCTGCATCACCGAGGACGCGCGGATCGCCGACCTGCCGACCCCGGCCCCGCACAATGCCGGTAGCGACACAGTCTATTTCTGTACCGCCGACAGGTTCGGAAACCTGTGCTCGTTTATCAACAGCAACTACATGGGTTTCGGCACCGGGATCGTCCCTGAGGGCTGCGGCTTCTCCCTGCAAAACCGGGGACACGGATTCGTGCTCGCGGAGAACCATCCCAACGCCCTCGCTCCCCGCAAGCGTCCCTACCATACGATCATCCCAGGTATGATCACCGGCGCTGATGGAAGCGTCACCGCCTTCGGGGTGATGGGCGGCATGATGCAGCCGCAGGGGCACCTGCAGACTGCAGTCGCCCTCCTGAACGACGGTCTCGATCCACAGGCTGCGCTCGATCGCCCCCGTTTCCAGCTGGCCGACGGAGATCCGAACGGGCAGGTGCTACTGGAAGACTCGGTGCCGGACGCTACCGCCGAGCTCCTGCGGACAAAAGGGCACAGAGTACGCTTTGTGGGTGGTAGCGAACGAGCCATATTTGGGCTCGGCGCAATAATCCGGCGCGACCCGGACGGAACGCTCTGGGGAGCCTCGGATCCGCGCGGGGACGGAGCTGCGGCGGGAGCACTGTGAACGCCGGAGCAGTCCGGGTGGAACGGGAGATCTACCCGACACCGCTGTGAAAGGTGGCAAGTGGCCGGTGAACGCTGAGCACAGAGGGGGGATGGCTGCGCATATGGTGAGCTATCCGAACATGCCCGAACCGCTTCTGAACCTGCCGGCCAATCGGTCGGTCTACGTTGTCGGCGGACCTGATACCGGGAAGACGACATTCTCCAGCACTCTCTACCGGCGCTGGCTCGAGCTCGGTAAGGCCGGTTACCTCGACTGTGACTGCGGCCAGTCATCCATCGCCGAGCCGGCGACTTTGGCGCTACAGGAGCAGATAGCCCCTGATGCTTCCCCGCGCCTGCTGCGGCGCTTCATCGGATCCACCAGTCCCGCCGGCCATCTGCTACCGATGCTGACCTCGATCCGTCGCCTTTGGGACGCCGCAACCGCCGAACGGCTGGTTATCGACTCCTCAGGGTTCCTCGAAGATCCGGCCGCAATTGAGTTTCAGATCAATCTCATCGACTGTATTCGGCCCGCCGTCATCGTGGCACTTGGCCGGAACCAAGCGGTAGGAGCGGTCCTCAGTCCGTTCCGCAACGAGTCAGGAATCGAAACGCTGCGACTCGAGGTCCCCGACGCGGTACGTGCGAAGCCGGTACCACAACGCCGGGACCATCGCCGCCAACGCTTTGCTGCGTACTTCAGCGCGGCCAGGCGCCAACAGTTGCCGCTCGACAGGGTGGGAGTATACGGTAGAGTCCCCAACTTCCTCCGGCCGGGCTCAGTGACCTACCGGCTGTGCGGCTTATGTGCCGAAGGTCAGTTTCTCGACGCACTGGCCATTGCCCTGGCCTACGACGCCACGGCAAAGGCGCTGACGGTCCTCACACCTACACGCTCTCTCGACGCCGTCGTTGCTGTACGCTTCGGCGCTCTTACGGTCACGCCGGACGGCGAGGAGCGGTAGCACTGATTCCGCCGGGCCGAAACGCCTACCGGCGTGCTCAGGAACGATCTTCGCCAAAACCGTACTGCTCTATGATGGAGGTCACTCCGTCGGCGGGCACCGGACGGTGAAAGTGATACCCCTGGAATGCGAAGCATCCCTTACCCGCGAAGAAGGCATGCTGTTCGGCGGTTTCCACCCCTTCGGCGATGATGCGCATACCGAGGGTTTGCCCCAGGTCGAGGACCGCACGCACAATCTTCTCGTTGTTCATCGCGAAGAGATTGCTTACGAACGAGATATCGATCTTGATTATGTCGGCCGGAAGTCTGGTCAGGTAACTGAGCGAGGAGTACCCGGTCCCGAAGTCGTCGATCGCAATAGAGAGACCTGGATACCGATCCTTAAGGGCTCGCAGGGTAGTGATCGAACGCTCGGGCGCGCTCATGACGCAGGTTTCGGTAACCTCAATGATCACTCGCGCGGGATCGATTCGAGTGCGGTTAATGACCCTGCCGATGCTCTCGAGCAGATCGCTGCGCTCGAACTGCTTGGCCGAGAGATTCACCGAGACGAGCAACGGCTCTCCTTCCACTGAAGGCCAGGCGCAGGCGTTACGGAATGCAGTCTCCATCGCCCAACTGCCGAGAGGGATGATCATGCCGGTCTCCTCGGCAACCGGCATAAATCGACGCGGGGGCACCTCTCCGTGGGTAGGGCTGTTCCAGCGCAGGAGCGCCTCCATCCCCAGGACTGTGCCGGAACTACCAATCAGCGGCTGGTAGCTCATAGCGAACTCCTGCCGCTCGAGGGATACACGAATCCCTTGCTCGAGCGACCATCGATCCTGCGCACGCGCTTCGAGCTGTTGGTCGTAGAACGCGAAGCGGTTCTTTCCACTCTCCTTCGCCGAGTACATCGCTAGGTCCGCCGCTTTTGTCACGGCTGCCAGCGTCTTACCGTCGTCCGGGATGATTGCGATGCCGATGCTCACCCCTACGCTGACGCTGGTGCGCGATTCGCTCGTCGCCGCCAACCAATACGGCTGTCTGACCTCGCCGAGGATGCTATTGGCTACTATCGCTGCACCGCGGCGATCCTTGATGAAGCTCAGCAGCACGACGAACTCGTCTCCGCCGAAACGATATACGCCGTCGCTTTCGCGTAAGGTCTTGCGCAGCCGCGCCCCGGTCTGAATGAGAAGCTGATCACCGGCGTCGTGCCCGATGGTGTCGTTTACCTGTTTGAACCCGTCGAGGTCAAGAAACATCAACGCGGCATAGCCCGCCTCAAACACTTCCGGGGTCTCCAGCAGTCTCCGTATGTCGTTCTCAAACAGATCACGGTTGCCGAGACCGGTGAGCTGATCATGATAGGCGAGATGACGGAGACGCCGCTCGGCGTTCTTACGCTGGGTTATGTCCCTAACGATACATGTCAGCGTCCGGCCGCGGTAGTCCTTTGAATTGCCAAACGACATCTCCATCGGAGCTACGCCGCGATGCTTCTGCTTGCCGAGGATCTCGATGGTGTTCCGCATACCGAGCCGCCGGCGATCACGATCATCAACCACGAAGTACTTCTGGAACGTGGACTCATTACGCTCATATACGGATTTCGGGAACAGCGTCGAGAAGCTCCGGCCGTGCAGCTCCTCAGGCTCGAACCCGAAGGTGGCCTTCACGCCCGAGTTGGCGAACACGATCTCGAACTTCTCATCGATTCTGATGATCGCCTCCGTAATCGTCTCCGACAGCGCGTCGTAGTTACTGCGACTCTCGCGCAGCTCCTCAACCAGACGCCGGTGCACCGATATGTCACGCATCACCAGGGCAAGTGTGTCGGAACCGCTGCCCATTCGCGTGACCAGTGTCGCTGCCGAGAGGCGTTTCCCGTCGGCGCACAGCAAGGGGACAAAAACGATATCCTCGAGACGCATCGGCTCGTTGGGCGCGGGCTCGTCGCCCTGTCGCTTGAGGAGCTCACGCAGGTGCGCTTGATACCCTAAATCGATAAACTCGTAAACCGGACGGTCGGTGATCTCCTCCAGACGATACCCGAGCTCCTGCACGAGGCTCGCGTTCGCGGAGCGAATCACCCCATCTGGAGTCACGAACAGCACCAAGTCTACTGTCTCCTTGGCGTAGGTCACAAACTGCTCGGCAACTAGCTGTTCGTCGTCCGGCAACTGCGGGTAACCTTGAAGCACACGCTCGAGCAGGAGCTCGAACAACGATTCGGCTTGATGCTGTATCTTTGGGTGACTTAGCGACGGCGGGAGATGCTTCTGCACCCCGTTTATTACTCGCAGGCTGTCCACCTGGGAGTCGATCAGTTCGGCGACGGCCGAGACGCGCTGCTCAAGCGTAGCAATCCTCCGATCAATCCTGTCGAGCGCGTCTGGCGATGGCATACTCGTACTGTTTCCTGTGCCTTGCTGCTTGCAACCGGTCATCAGGTCCGGTCGGACAGCCGCAAACTTCCTGGATTAATTGGAGTAAACTCCTGCACCGTGATTTTACGTCAGTTCTCATGGTTTATTCAAGGTTAACCGCGAAATTCACCGGCAGGACGGGCAATTTGTACGTCGATCACCCCCACCGGAACCTGCCGGGGTTCACCGAAACGTAGGGCTCGATCACGCGCTTACGCGTCTTTTCGGTGATGCCGGCAACCGGAACCATGATCGCGATCTCGCGGGCATCTCCGAAATCGCGGTCGACCGCGACATCGAACGCAACAAGCCCGGGACCGGCCTTGAGATATGAAACCAGAATCGGCGGAACTTCCCAGCCTTCACGAGTAGCGCGTTCCAGCAAGGCATCGAACGTCGGCTCAGCGTCGGCGCCGGCCGATCCTGCCTGCGGTCCCGACACCGGCGACGGCCGGGCAATCTCAGCGCGGGCAGTCTCAGGCTGAACACTCTTAGGGCTTGCGCTTTCAGACCGGGCAGTCTCGGGCCTTGCGGTTACCCTTCCCTCGCTGTCGCCGTGATGGGCGTAGAGGTAACGCAACAGCGTCGCCAACTGCTGTTCGGTGGTGTCGCGATACACCGAGACATTGCCGAAAAAGCCGAGGATCTCCGGCCATTCGCATATCAGCGCACCTAATCCGGACCACACCGAAAAGAGCCCCTGCACCGCCCGACGCGCCTCAGGATTGACAACCGATCGGCCAAGCTCCACCAGCCGCGGCAGCTCCTCCCGCGCGAATCGGTCGGAGAACTCGAACAAGGCACTCGTCCGCAACGCCCCGATACCGCCCTCACGAATGGCCCACCCGCAGTGAACAGCCCGGTAGAGAGCGACGACTTCACCCTCCGCGCGATCGAACGAGACAATTTGACGATAGGCCGGATGCTCACGGTCGAATCGATCGAGGTCGCGGGCGACGTTACGGCCGGCGCCGACTCGGCGGTACTCCTGTTCACGAATGCGACCGATCTCATCGAGCACCGCGGGTGCCTCGGATCCTTCGAACATGTGCACCTCAAGATCCTTGAAGCGCGTTATGAGCGTATCGGCCGTCAACTGCTCGCTGAGCACGGCTGCGGGTGCCGGCTCAGCCAGTGGAGTCATCTGCTGCTCACCGGTCCCGGCGCTCGGCGATCGTCGCGCTTGACTCGACATAGCCTGCACCTCCTTTCGAAACAAATTCAGAAACAGCCGGATGCGGCGCTACCGGCGTGGCGCGCGATCCCGTACGGGACGCATACTGTACAATCAGCGCCCCGACCATGAGCACGATGAGCCCTGCCGTGTTGAAAACCGTGAAACCGTACTCCGGTCTCAAAACGGCAAACAATAGCACCGGCACGCCCACATAACTCAAATCGTAGCTCGTCCCCATGATGCTCGCCCTGCAGGACCGCAGGTATGACCACTGGATCATACCGAACGCCCCCGCTGCCACCGCAAAGCTACCGGTGAAAACCAGCCCCCCGGTTAGCGTAGTCGGAATCAAGGTGGGGCCGTTCGCGCCTTGCTGCGCAACGCCTTTGAGCAGTGCATCCAGTGCCGCCATCCCACCGGCGGCGAGGCCGAAGAAGATCTCCTGGAACCCTATTGCGCGGCCGGAGGTTGTTAGCGCGCCGATCACCCCGCCTGCAACCCAAAGGGCGGTGATAATCACGAGCGGCTGCAGCTGTGCATCGCCGAGCATCGCGGGTACGCCGAGCAGCTCACCGGCCGCGAGTAACCCGGTGCCGGCGATGATCACGCCGGCACCGATCACGTGGAGTGAGGTAAGCTCTTCCTGAAGAACCAATCGTGAGAACACCAGCAGCGAGACCAATCCGAGACCGTACATCGAGGTGTAGAAGACCGTGGGGGCAAAGAGGTTGGCAACCATCACCCAAAATGGCGTCGTAAAGTTCGCGAGCATCCCGGCGGCGTAGATCAACGACGGGCCGCGCACGCTCCCGCCGGTTGCACGGGCAACCTGGATGCGCTGCAGCCCCAGCTTCATCAGACCTTTGGAGGTATGAATAACCGACGTGCCGGCGATGCCGATCAGCATCGCAATCAGCGCACCCATACGAGCAAAGTAGCGACAAAAACTTGTATAGTCAAGTATTCGCGTGAACGCGTCCCAGCTGTTCCACCTCTCGTTGCAGCGCGAACGCGACCCTCCGGTCGGCGCGGTGCAGGACGGGGTCGCTCTCCACCAGGTCGCGCGCCGGCCGCGGCGCTCCGAACCGGACAGTCACGACGTCGCCGCGCCTGCGCAGCAGCTCATCGACGAGTAGCAGCATCTCGACATTGAGCGACACACCGAGTGCGCGGCGCGCGCGGTGAATGCCGTAGAACAGAGCCGAGTTTCTGCCGCTGACCCAAACCGGTAGCACCACGCGGTCATGCCGGCGTGCGGCGGTCACAAACGATTTCGCCCAGGGATACTCGCGCAACCGCCCGGCCCGGATGCGGGCAGTGCGCCCGGCCGGGAACACCAGTACCGGCGGGTCCGCCGCAAATGCGTCTGCGTAACGCCGCGCCACGCCGCGGTTGCCGCGATAGCGGTCGATCGGGACGATCAACGGAGCGAGCGCCGGAATCATACCGAGAAGCTCGTTCGCAGGCAACGAAAGGCGACCGTGTGCTTGCAGAATCTCGGCGATCAATACCAATCCCTCGATGCCGCCGCTGGGATGGTTCGCGCACACTACCGGCCGTGGACACTCCCGGAGCCGGTCGCCGCGCTCCAGCTCAACGCGAATATTGAGATGGTCGAGCACCTTCCTGCAGAACGTTAGCGCATCGCCGGCCCCGTAGCGATGGATGCCCCAGTTGACAAGCGGCTCGTGCAAGACTGCCCGCAGCAGCGCAAACGTCCCGGGAGGCAGCAAGCGGGCCAGCGCCGGGTTTCGGGCGCGGAAGGCCGCCTCTACGTCAAAGACTTTCAGCGCGTGCGGCTGCGTCTGCGCGTCAGCCGGCGCCTGTGTCTGTGCCGGCGGCTGCTCGTGCGTCTGCGCCTGTGTCGACGCCGAGCGCGCCGATCGCGAGGTTCCGGCACGAAGACCGGAGGGGCTGTTCACGGCGCCAGACGGCGAAGACTCCATGCCGATAATCTATACCACTGGACAAGCGCTTGTCTATGTGGTATTTGTATGTACAACCTTAGAAAGGAATCGCCGTACGGCGTTATCAATAGTGAGCGAAGAGCACGGTTCTATTCGCGCGAAGCAACAACAACTGAGAAAAGCGCTCAAAGGCGTTCCTGCGTTTTGCCCTGGCTACAATCTCCGTCGCGCCGAGAAAACGGTGACACGCTGGTTTGTGGAGGCGTTTCGGGGGAGTTCGGTCACCTCCGGGCAGTATGCGGTGCTGCTGAACCTGGCGCTCGATTCACCCCTTTCCACCGGCGAGCTCGCAGGGCGGCTTAACTCCGAGCTAAGCACAATATCGCGCAATATGGACACCGTTGAGGCGGCCGGTCTGGTGTCGCCTGTAGCCGGCACAGACCGGCGGCGGCGGGAATATGAGCTTACCCCGCACGGCTGGGAGGCGCTTGAGCACAATCTGCCCCGCTGGCAGGAAGCGCAGGCACGCACCATGAAGCGGCTTGGTCGCGCACGTTGGCTGGTAGCGCTCGGTATTCTCAAGAACCTGTACAGCGACGAGTAACGCGGCTTCACCCGGGCGCAGCTCACCGCCTCCTCAGGCCTGCATTCCGCGGCGGCGCAGAAGCGCGCTGAGCACCCGGTCCTGGAGCACGAACAGAAGCAGCGGGACGAGCAAAAACACAAGCGACAGTGCGGCGGCGATCGAGTAGTCGGCAGAACGAATGAACGGCACCAGATAGCTGGTGTACGCCGGAACGATCCCGCCTCCAATAAGAAAGACCAGGAAATAATCGGAGAAGGCGACCAGGAAGACAACCGCCCCGCCGGCTGCGCGGCGCCCCAGTTCTCTATGCCGACGCCCCCGAGATGTACGCGCCCACTGTCGGCGCTATCAAGGCCGGCCAGGATGCGCAGGAGGGTGGTCTTGCCCACTCCGGAGGGGCCGAGAACCGAGACAAACTCGCCGGCAGCCACCTCGAGACTCAGATTCTTCAGCACCGGGGTCTGATCGAATGATTTCGTCAGCTCAGCAATTGTGACGTCCATCTTGTGAGGAAGATAACACGAGAAGATTGTAAATACAAGTTTTTATATTTCTGTTTGACAGCGCGGCGTGACCGTCGTACTCTTGGGCGGCACCGCCATGCGGCCGCATTCGACACAGCAAGACGCCGTACCCAGCGCACTAGCGCGGTCACACAAGGAGCAGAAAAAGATGGCTTTCATTGAGATCATTGAGCCTGAGAACGCCGAAGGCGAGCTCAGGTCGATCTACGAGGACCTGTCGCGCTCGCGCGGGAAGATCGCCGAGGTTCACAAGATACAGAGCCTGACCCCGCCTACGATAACGGCCCACATGGAACTGTACAAGCGAGTCATGTTCGGCCGCTCACCCCTTTCACGCGCTGAGCGCGAGATGATCGCGGTCACCGTCTCGAAACACAACCGCTGCGCTTACTGCGTGCAACATCACTTCGAAGCGCTGCGGCATTTCTGGGACGAGGGGATATCGCGCGCGATTGCGGACGGCGAGTATGAGGCGGCCGGCCTGACGGAACGACAGCAGGCGCTTTGCGAATACGCGCGCGAGCTGACCACGGCGCCGGCGGACTCAGCCGCCGAGGGCGCGTGGGCGGCGAAACTCAAGGCCCTTGGAGTGCAGGACCGCGAGCTTCTGGATGCCACGCTGGTGATCGCGTACTTCAACTTTGTCAACCGAATGGTGCTGGGGTTGGGAGTAGAGCTGGAGCCGAACCCCGGCGGTTATCAGTACGAGTAACAGCGCGCGCCGCGCACTCGATACCCGCCAAGTACCCACCAATCGCCGCGCGGCAGGGGTTTTCGTTCGGTCGTGAATCTAGTACCTTTGGGGTCATAATTAAATGCATCTACAACTAATTTTGATTCCAGGAGGAACTCATGACTAAGATCGCAGTGGTAGTGTTGGCGGATACCGAGACGCACGCCGACCTCGGTCGTATCGCAAATGCTTTGGAGCTGGCCAAAGAGGCGAAGGAGAGCGGCGACGAGGTGCAGCTCATCTTCGACGGGGGCGGTACGCGCTGGGTACCTGCGCTCGAAGACAGCGGGCACCTCTTGCACAAGCTTTATAGCAGCGTTAGAGATGTTGTTGCCGGCGCCTGCGCCTACTGCGCGGCCGCCTTCGAAGTGAAACAGCAGGTGCAAGAGGCCGGCGTAAAGCTGATCAGCGACTACGAAGGGCACCCGTCGTTGCGAGGGCTGATCGTCGATGGTTACTCGGTTGTGACGTTCTGAGCAGCGAACGCGGCGGCGCGCTTGTGTTCCTTAAGAGGTGGTCACCCGGCTTGTCGGACTCACCCTTTCGGAGCGTTGGGTTGTCGGCCGCCGGGCTGCTGCGCTGCTGGGTTGTCGGGCTGCCGCGCCTCCGTTACTCCTCGCTCGCCTCTTCTCCGGGAAGCACGCGACGTTCCCGGAGGGCCCGCCGCGCGACCACGGTGACGCGCACCGTTGCGACCGCGGTAGCAATCAGCCCCACAACATAGAGCGCCCATTCAGCAGGAGAACCCGAGCCCGCCCCGGCTCCGAGCTCGGCGAAGCGCCGCACCAGCGAGCCGATATAGGCGTACAGCAGAATACCGGGCAGCATACCGACGAAGCTCGCGATGACGTAATGCAGCGTCCTGACGCCGGTCAAACCGTATACAT
>PUPD01000037.1 GCA_003552985.1 Spirochaetaceae bacterium | reverse complement strand
TGCCTCCGAGATCGTGACCACAACCGGCAGCCCCGCTGAAGCGATCATTGAAACCGCTGAGTCCCGTGGGGCCGATTACATCTATATCGGCAAACGCGCCTCCAGCACAACTGAGCGGCTACTGCTCGGTGACGTCGCACAGGAGGTGATAAGCCTGGCCGAGATCCCGGTCATCGTCGTGGATGCGGCGGATTGACCCTAACAGCAGCGCGCCCTACAACACGTTCTCGGCCGAGGAACCGCGCTGAGCGCAGCCGTACGGGTGTGGGCTGAAACGTCACGGCTGCGAGCTCAGTATGGCTCGATTTCGGAGTACTCTTGTTCGATGTCGTCGAGGAACTCGTCGAGATCGCGCCCGTCGAGCAGTTCCCCGGTATCGACAGCGGCTGCATCGTAGAGCTCGCGCAGTGCTTCGTGCGGCAGAATGTCGCGCACCCTGAGGCGCTCGCCCTCTTCGATCGCCCTCAGAATCTCGTCGCTGCGTTCCCACACTTCATCGAAGGCAGGACGCAGCGAGCCCTCCGGAAGCGCCCCACGCAACCCCACATCGTCGGAGAGGAACTCATACTGGCGCTGGAGATACTCACGCAGTCCTCCGATGAGCTCACGCCGCCGGGCTTCGAGGCCGGCGTGTTCTTCAGCCGTCTCATAGTCGGCTTCTTCGGCCGCTTCATCCTCCGCTGCGCCGTCGGGATCTTGTTGTTGCTCGCGGGCGATCTGCCACACGTGTGCATCGGTCCCGACCGGTGGAATCAACGCGAGCGAAAACGCGATCACAAACGACAAGAGCACCGTCGCTATCGAAGCGTCTTTCATAGACTCGGCCTTCTTTTTTAATGTAACACGGGCTCAGCCTTTGGGTATACGGTTTAGCCTTTGCGTGCATCCTCCTTCGTGCGCGCTCGCAAATCGGTATGGTATACTGCACACCAGAGTGGGAGAACCTGGCTGCCACGCAGCGAGAATTATCCGAAGGGAGGTAGGCGCATGGCGGAGTATCAGCTTGATTCCAATCAGTATCACTTCAAATGGGACAACAAGCTTGAACCGGCGGTCACCGTTGCTTCAGGGGACGTCGTCCATTGTTGGGCGCGGGAAGTCACAAACGGACAGATCACGCGCGATTCCAAAGCCGAGGATCTTACCCAGATCGATTTTGATCAGCTCTACCCGCTTGCAGGGCCGGTGTATTTCGAAGGCGCCGAACCCGGCGATGCGCTTGAGGTCGAGGTCGTGTCGCTCAAACCCGACGACTGGGGCTGGAACGGTATTCTTCCCGGGCTCGGGCTGCTTGCCGAGGACTTCACCGACCCCTACATCAAGCACTGGGATCTGTCAGACGGGAAGACCACGCGCCTGCGCGACGACATTGTGATCCCGCTGCAACCGTTCTGCGGGACGATGGGAGTAGCCCCGGCGGAAGAGGGCGAACATTTTGTGTTGCCTCCGGGAGATTTCGGCGGCAACATGGACATCCGCCACCTGAACGAAGGCGCGACGTTGCTGCTGCCGGTGCAGGTGAAGGGCGCTCTGTTCTCGGCAGGCGACTGTCATGCGGTACAGGGCGACGGCGAGGTCTGTGTCACCGGCGTCGAGTGCCCGATGTCGTTCAGCCTGCGGTTCAACCTGCGTAAAGGTGCGAACATTCCCGCCCCCCAGTTCTTCACCAGGCGCAGCCCGTTGAGCGTGCACGACACCGGCGACGGTTACTTTGCCACCACCGCCGTGGGCCCGGATCTCATGGAGAACTCGAAGAATGCCGTCCGCCGCATGATTGACTGGCTCGGCAAGGAACACGGATTGCGGCCCGAGGAGGCGTACTGCCTCTGCAGCGCGGTCGGTGACCTGAAGATCAGCGAGATCGTCGACCAGCCCAACTGGATCGTCTCGTTCTACATGCCGCTTTGCATCTTCAGGAAGTGAGCAGCGATCATAGCCGGGCAGTCAGCGAAATCGCTTCCCAACTCACCGGGCTGAGCCGACGGGGAAAACGCCCGCGAGTCTATCGGAGCGGCAGCAACTCCACCCGGCCGGCAAGCTATGCCGAGACCGAGCTCGTCGATCTCAGCGTTCTGAACCGCGTGCTTTCAGTCGATGAGGATCGGCGCGAAGCGCTGGTGGAGCCGAACGTATCCATGGAGCGCGTGATCGCGGCAACGCTGGAGCACGGCTACCTGCCGCCGGTTGTGATGGAGTTCCCGGGCATCACCCCGGGGGCGGAATTGCCGGTGGAGCCGGCGAGAGTTCCTCGTTCAAGCACGGGCTGTTTCACCGCTGCGCCTTGGAGTACGAGGTGGTGCTGGGCGATGGTGAGCTCGTAACTGCGTCGCGCACGGCTCACGAGGCGCTGTACCACGCCGTCCCCGGCTTGTGCGGCTCCCTGGGCATCCCGACCGCGGCCCGGCTGCGCCTCGAGCCCGCCTACCCGTTCGTCAAACTGGCTTATTATCGCGTCGGCAGCTTCGCCGAAGCGGTAGCCCGGCTCTCGGAACTCTGCCTTGAGGGAGGAGACGGCGGGGTCGACTTTGTGGATGCAATCATGTTCAGCGCCGATCGCGGAGCGTTCTGGACCGGAAAACAGGCATTCGTGGTCACGGGCGTGCCGTTTACCCGCGCGACGCGCTTCATGCTGAACGCCTTTCTGAATACCGAAGCGCTCTATACCGCGTTGCACGGCTCTAATCTGTCCTATCGGTACCTGGTGCAGGACATCTGCCTCCCGCGGCAGCGCGCCGGAGAGCTCCTGCGGTGGGTGAGCTCCCGGCTGAGGATCATGCCGCTGTGGCTGTGGCCGGTCCGGCCGGATGAGCGGAGCCTGTTTTCGCCGGCGTGTCTCACAACCGACCTGGTGATCGACGTGGGAGTCTGGGGTGTTCCGGTGGACCTACGAACGCTCCCGCTACCGCGAGATCCGCAGGCAGTACCGCGCTGAACAGGCATTTCCTTCGCTCTCCGAAAAAGTGCGCACGCGGTATCCGGACCCGCTCAAGACGTCGGTTCCGGCAGGGGCAAGCAGGTCTTCAGGTCCAAGCTCGTTCGAGCTTAGGGCGCAGGGTTTTCGCGGCGCCGAAACCTCGGTATATTGTGCACAACAATCACAACGCGCTATGTCGATTCCCTTCGAAGGTCCGGAGAAAAAACTGGAGATCATCCTCAAAACGCCGCTGCGTGAGCTGCGTTCAAACGCCGACGGACGCTGGACCGAGGTTGTCCACTCCTGCGGGGCGAAGATCGTCAGCAGCACCAGCCTCTCCTCGCTGGACGCGTACCTGCTTTCGGAATCTAGCCTGTTCTTGTGGGACGATCGCATCCTCATAATCACCTGCGGAACAACCTCATTGATCGACGCGGTACAGCCGATCGTTAACCTCGTCTCGCGAGAGAACATCGCGTTCTTCTTCTATGAGCGCAAGAACCTGATGTACCCGCATCTGCAGCGGTCGGATTTCGAGATGGATGCGCGCGACCTCGCCGCGCAGTTCACCGGCAAGAGTTATCGTCTCGGACCGGCGAACGACGACCACATTCACATCTTCTATCACTCTACCCCGGGCAGAGAGGTGGAGAACGACATTACGCTGGAGATCCTGATGCACGATCTGCACCCGGAAGTGCTGGAAGCCTTCATGCCCCGGCAGGACGAGCCGGTGGAGGCCATGGAACGCCGCACCGGGATCGCGACGCTGTATCCCGCGATGCTGAAGGACAGTTATCAGTTTGAGCCTTATGGGTATTCGTTGAATAAGATCGCCGACGACACCTACCTGACGGTCCACGTGACGCCCGAGCCGGGCGGCTCATACGCGAGCTTCGAAACCAACGTGCATGAGGAGGACTACAGCGGCACGATCAATCGTGTGGTCGAGATCTTTCGCCCGCGCCGGTTCTCGCTGGTGGTCACCGGCAGCCAGGATGAGCATCAGACGCCGCAGGAAGAGTTGCTGCCTCGGCGCGTGGGCGGCTATCATAGGACTGAAAACAGCTTCTACGAGTTCGATTCCGGCTACGCGGTGAGTTTTCGCAACTACGTCAAAGCCGAACACTGACTGAGGCGCCGATTAAGGATTGCAGCATGGAAGGAGACATTACCCCCGCACTGTGGCTCTACGAACGGCACAAGAACATAACGGCTCTCGGCTTCAAGGTGGAGGCAACTGTGTTCTCAGGTCGGAGCGAGTATCAGAACGTCGCCATCGTCGAAACCGTTGCGCACGGCAGGATGCTGCTGAACGACGGTATCGTGATGATCTCGGAGCGCGATGAGTTCTGCTATCACGAAATGATCGCGCATGTCCCGCTGTTTACGCACCCTGATCCGCGTCGCATACTGATCATCGGCGGCGGCGACGGCGGCACCGCGCGCGAGGTGCTCAGACATCCCGACGTCGAACGGGTGGTGATGGTGGAGATCGATAAGCTGGTAGTGGATGCGTGTCGCGAGCATATGCCGTCGGTCAGCAGGGCGCTGGATGACCCGCGACTGACTCTGCTCTTTGAAGACGGCGTGCGGTATGTCAAAGAGAGCGACGAGTGCTTCGATATCGCCATTATCGACTCCACCGATCCGGTCGGCCCGGCGGAGCCGCTGTTTGATTCGGCCTTCTACGGTAACACTGCAGCGCTGCTCGGCGACGACGGCATTATGATCACCCAGTCCGAATCACCGTTCTACGACCCGGAGATTCAGCGCTCGATGTTCGGCAACCAGCGCACGCACTTCAAGCGGCTACATATGTACCTGTTTTCTACGCTGACCTATCCCGGCGGGCTGTGGAGTTTCGGGTTTGCCTCCAAAGGTCCGTGCCCGCTCAGCGACTTCGACCCTGAGCGCGTCACCGCCGCCGAGCTGCCCACGCGCTACTACAACCCGGAGATGCACCGTGCCGCGTTCGCGCTGCCGACCTTTTTGACCGAGCGGCTCTCTGATCTCCTCGACCGGTTCTAGGGCGCCATGACAGGCCCGCGCCCGAGCTCGGTTCGATCAGATTCGGTTCAAATCCTCGCGTCTGAGTCCGAGCGGCGCGCTACGAGCGGAGGCCGAGCCAGCCGAGCCCGGTCCAGAAGAAGTAGCCCGCGAGCACGATGAGGAACCCGCCGAGTATCGCCACCACAGCGGCGTAGATCCGGTCGCTGATCCAGCGTTTGCCGCCTACCATGGCCGCAGCCAAAACCAGGAGCCAAGAGAGATCTGAGAGAATATGGCCTCCGAAGAACAGCAGCACCCCGCGCAGCCCGTGCTGCTGCGCGAGCGCAACGTACCCCGCCCCGACGGTAACCCACCACAGAAACCAATAGGGGTTGGCCAGCGTGCTCAGCGCGCCGGCGCCGACCGGCCCAACACCCCCGTGCCCGCCGCCGTCCTGTTGTTCCGCGCTCAATGAGACCTCGCCGCTGCGGCCAGTTCTGATCATCCCCCACCCCATCCAGGCAAGCACCGCTCCGCCGCCGATGCCGATGACGCCCGCCACACCCGGGAACTCCAGCATCCTGCCCAGTCCGACCACCAGGAGCACAACAATCACCACCTCGGTGAGACCATGCCCGAATGCTATCAGCGGCGCCGCCCCTACGCCGCGCTTGAGAGCATGATCGATCGTCACCGCCGTAACCGGCCCCGGCATCATCGCGCCCGAGAGGCCGACCACAAACGCAGTGGAGAACAATAGCGTCAGACTCATTGAGCTTCCTCCATTGTGTGCGGTGTCCCGGGCAACAGCGGCAACAGGGCGGTGGCGGCCAACATCAAAGCCCCCACTCCCACGAACCCGGCCGCGAACAGGTCTCGCTCGGCAAGCTGCCCAAGGACGGCCGGAACTACGCCCGAGCCGAATACGTTCGCGATCGGCACCACGAGCGCAATCGCAAGGTTGCGGCTTTCCGCCGGCGCGATACGCGAGAGCTCGATGAGGCCGGCCGGAAAGAAGGCGGCTACCAGCATAGGCTGCACGATCACCGCAGTCACCAACAGCGGTCCGCCACCCACGCCGATCCCCACCGTCGCCAACCCTGCCGAGATCGCGACCCCGAGTATCAGCCGCTTGGTCCCGATGCGGTCGGCGAGCCATCCGGAGGTAAACACCAGAATCAGTGCGGTTAGCCGCGATACCCCGACGAGCGTGTTGGTCACCTCTTCCGACCATCCGCGGAGCTCGACCAGAAAGGTAGGGAGCATGGAGTAGACTCCAATCTCGAGCCCGACGGCCAGGACGAAGAACAGCGCGACGATCCAGAACCTCCCAATCGACCAGATGCGCAGCACGTTTTGAGGACTCGGAGGGACGCCCGGAAACCGACCACCCTCCGCATGGCGGACGAAGAGCGCCGCAACCGCCAGAGAGGTAACTCCAACGACCAGGAACACCGCCTCCCATCCGGCGAGGCGCAGCACAACGGTAGCCAACACCGGCGCGCCGAAGAACCCGAGAATGGGGCCGATCTCGTGAATCGCAAGTGCCTTACCCCAGTGTTGCGGTCGCGCGGTATCGGTCAATATCGCGATGCCGGACGGTCCATACAAGCCGGCGCCGGCGCCCAGCAACACCAACCCCGGATAGAACAGCGCCCGCGGCGGGCTGAGTCCCAAAAGGAGCATCGCGACTCCTACTACCAAGACCGAGGTGAGAACTGTACGCCGATGATTCAGCCGGGCCGCGACAAACCCGGACAAGAGCATGCTGACGCTGAACCCCACCGACATCACGAAAAACAGCGCACCGCCCTGAGCATGCGTGAGCTCGTAATGAGCCCTGATGTGCAGCAGCAGAGGCGACAACACCATCCGTGAGAGGAACGTAATCGTCAGTACGCCCGCGAGCAGCAGCGCGGGCCGAAGGTTGAATCGTTCAGTAGTCATGTGAGGCGCGCCCTGATTCTATCAGAGCGCTGAAGGTGCGTCACGTGGTCCGGTGCACCCGGCAGAATGGCTTCCCCCGGCCCGTCGAGAGTGGTCACACAAGCTTTGAAAAACCCTGACAAACTACGGACATTAGCCTATTAGCGTTATGAGGGGAATCGCTTCACCACGTTCAAGGAGGAACAAAGACGATGAGAAATACAGGGATCGTATTGCTGCTCGTACTGCTTGCGGTGTCGTTTGCGCAGGCCGATGAGCGCCCGAGTGAGGATGCTGTCGTGGCGGCCGTTGAGGCACACCTTCAGAACGAGCCTGCCCGGATCATGATACCGTTCGATCAGCGCACCGTACATGGACCGGATTCCGTTGAGGTTGAAGAGATGCTCGCGGAGCACGATCGTTACGTCCGACTGACTACTGAGGCCGACGATATGCTCGATGCGCTGACTGAAGCAGGGTTGCTTGAGCGCCACGAGGCCGAGGTGGAGGTCGAAGATGCAGCTGCCGCCTTTAACGACGAAGCCCGCGTCCGTGAATACTATGTATATGAAGCAACCGACGAGGGACTCGAAGCTCTGCATCCCGGCCGTGAGCCTCTGTCGCTCAACGATTCGGTAACGTTGGGAGAACGCAGGCTGCATGAAGTGCAGGAGATCGGCGCAGTCCGGGAACAGGGAGAGCTCACAGTCGCCGAAGTGGAGGTCGAGGTCCAGACCGACAACCTGGAATCGTGGTTTGCCGACAACCGTAGCGCCGTTCAGGACGCCGCCCAACCCGAACAGATCGACGCTGTAGATGAGCCCCAGGTGGAAACAGTGCTCCTGATCCGGGACGGCGAGGACTGGGTTGCCGAAAGCGTTTACGAAGCCGAAACGCGATAAGCGATGCGCGGGGGCCCTCCCCCGCGGGGCAAGCCGGCGGTGCTCGGCCCCGGTGGCGTAGCGGCTTCCCTTGGGGTACAATCAACCCCATGAGGAGGCCACTATGGCTACACAACAGTTCACCCCCGAGCGGTATTACGTCACGCTGGGAAACCACGAGCCGGTGCTCAGAATCGCCGACGGCGATACCGTGGTGACCTCTACGCTGGATGCACAGGGGTACGACGCCGCCGAAACTCGACGGAGCGAAGGCAGCAACCCGATGACCGGCCCGTTCTATGTTGAAGGGGCTGAGCCGGGCGATGCGCTCGTCGTCACGCTCGACCGCATCGAGCCGAACAGGGAGTACGGGTGGGCGCGCACGATAGTAGCGCCTAACGTCCTCGACCCTGAGTACGTATACGCTCTGCCTCCTGAAGATGACTGGCAGTTCGCTCGCTGGCGGGTTGATACCCGCGCTGAGACTGCCACCCTGGTTGAGCCCGCCGATACCATGCTCGGCCAGCTCACCATCCCGATCAGGCCGATGGTGGGCTGCTTCGGTGTGGCCCCACCGCATAGTCAGGCAATCTCAACCGCAACCTCCGGGGAATACGGCGGCAACATGGACTATCGCGGTTTCGTCGCCGGTGTCACCGTGCGATTTCCGGTATTCGAGACAGGCGCTCTGTTTCACATTGGGGATGTCCATGCCGTGCAGAGCGACGGCGAGATCGGCGGCACCGGTATTGAGATATCGAGCGAGGTTGAGTTCAGCGTGCGGGTTGAGAAGAACGCGACGCTCTCATGGCCCTGGGCCGACGACCCGCGCTACATCCTTACCGTCGGGAACGCTCGACCGCTTGATCAGGCCGTGCAGCACGCCACCACCGAGATGCTGCGGCGCCTCCGGCACCAGTTCCGCCTGGATCCGGCCTCGGCTCGTATTCTGATGGGCCAATGCGCGCAGTACGATGTGGGCAATATCTACGACCCGGCCTACACGATGGTGTGCAAGCTTTCCAAGCATCTGTTGCCCTGAGGTGTCCATGCAGACTCAGGCAGTCTGGATTCTCTCCTCAACCGGAAACCCGCGCTTCCCGTACCGCGTTGAGATCAGGCGAGGGGAGGAGCGGATCCTGGCCCTATGGCTGCAGAACAAGTGGCCCGGATCGGGCAAACAGATCTTCTGCCTACGAGAGGGCGGCTCCGAGGACGAGGCCGCCCCGGACACGACCGATTTCGATGAGATCGAGCGGGTGCAGATAACCCACCTCGAGCGATACGGCAAACAGCTGTCGGTAGTTCTTGATCGGCCTACGCGTAAGCGCTGCAACTTTCTGTTTCTCGAGAAGCGCTACAAGAACAAGCCCGGCACCTACGAACAGATCTTCTTCCGCACGCAAACGGGAATGCAGCAGCACCGGTCGGGCTCGCGCGTTCAGCTGCACGCCCACGGTGCCTATCGAATCCTGATCGATAGCGGTGAGCGCTACCCCTGGAGGTTCACCGGTCCTCCGACCGAACGACGGCGTCTGCCTGTGGGAGATTACGCGCTCGAATTAGATGGCGCGCTTGCCGCTATCCTGGAACGCAAAACCTTCGAAAACATACTCAGCGATTTCGCTGCGCTGCGTGTTCTGCATGCTAAGCTCGATGACCTTGGGCGCTGGGAACACGCGGCAATGGTTATTGAGGCCGAGTACCGTGACTTCCTCAGCCCGCGGAAGCTCAAAGGACGCTGGCCGGCATCGCACGCTGCGCGCGTCCTTGCGGAACTGCACGTGCTCCATCCGTCCGTGCAGATCGTCTATGCCGGCAGCCGTAAATCGGCCGAACAATGGGCCGACGCTTGGTTCGCGGCTCGCGCCAAAGATATCTGGCATCGAAACCAGGACGACCGCACCTTTCACGGTCGGCCCTCCGAGCGGGAACAGCGCAGCCGGCAGCCTGCCGCCGATATCCGCCCGGTAGCTACGCAGCTTCTCGGCGAGCCGCCGCCGGTCTACGGCAGCCGCCGCGTCCGCAACACGCGAGACACTGCACACGCTCTCCGCAGCCTGATTCTCGTTGGAGACCTCCCCGACCCATTCACCATTCAGGACCTGCGCCTGCAGTTCCCGGATCTTCCCGACCAGCGCATCAGATCCACACTCCAGGCACTCAAGCAGCAGGGCCGCCTGGAACGGGTGGGCTCGGGCCGCCGTAGCGCGTGGCGGCGTTGCGCTGCAGAATGATCTCGCCGCGCAGGACTGATGCGTTCTCGGCTTAACCTTGTGCGCGACCGTGCAGACGGGATACATTTGCAACGGAGCGCTTGTGGATATACGATTGTCGGCCCGGCTGGTGCGGCGGAAATTTCTTCTCATCCTGACTGTGGCGAGCCTTGCTCTGGCAGCGCCAAGTATTATCGCCCAGGAGCCGCCGAATGATTCCTACGGCGCCATTGGGGTGGAGACCGTGCTCGACCGGCAGTGGGTGGGCGCCCGGGAGTTTGAATACCCGAGGTACAGCGAGCGTGTCTCCTCAATCGCATTCAGCCTGAAATCACGCTCCTATTTTTCCGGAGGTGCGTGGGGCCCGGCTTTCTCGGTAAGCTTCCTCGTGCCGCGGAACCGCAAGCTGGACCTGGAAGGCGTCAGCTTCAGAGCTTCGCGGGCCGCTCACGAGACGTGGTACGGTGGGCAGCTCTTCGGCGGCGGCAGCTACCGGTACCATATCGGCGAGACTGATAACGGTCGCTCGCCGGTCTTCGTACACCTCGACGCAGGCCCGCTGGTCACCTATTACCACCGAAGCGCCAAGGAAGCTCAGGGCAACGATACCTTCCGCAGCAGACGGCTCGGCCTGGCGATCGCGGTGCGCCCCGGCCTGCTGATCCAACTGACCGATCACCTTCACCTCGGCTTTGAAACCCTCGCCGGGTTCTCACTCGTGAGCTCCGAACGCGTGAGCCGTTCAGGCTACCGGAACATCTCCTACACCGAATCATTCAACGGCTACGTTGTGGTCCCCGCAATCAGCGTAGGCCTAAACTCAACAGGATTTCGACAATGAGCAATCAACACCAAAGCCTACCGCATCCTCGCCTTCTGCAGTTCAACCGTGCCCAACCCAGCCGCAAACCGAGAAGCCGGCGGCACGCCGGCAGTGCTTATGATCCGCGGCCGATCATAGCCGCCGTGTTGCTGCTCGGCCTCGTTGTCGCGTGCGGAAACCCCACCGCGGGCGGCTCAGGCCCTACCCTGCCGGAGTTCGAGGACAAGGAGCCGAATGACACGTTTTACCAAGATGATGAGGGCCATGACTTCTGGCAATGGAGCCTCCGCGTCATCGACATCGCTCGCGCCTGGGGAACGCTCTTCGCAGAGGATGTAGAACAGGAGCTCGGCTCGGACTACCCACGCTCGGACGTGATCATCGCGGTGTTGGACAATCAGATCGATATTGACCACTCTGATCTCCGCAGTAATCTTGTCGATGGGTATAATGCTCGTAACAACACGATAATTGACACCAGTTCATTGGCCCGACCGAGCAACCAGCAACCTGGCTCCAGGGAGGACCATGGAACTCACGTGGCCGGTATCGTCGGAGCGGTAGCAAACAACGATACTACCGGTATTGCTGGTGTTGGCTGGAATTCTCTCAAGATCATGCCGGTCACAGTCTTGAGCGACCAAGGAACGGGCGAGCTTGCCGACGTAATCAATGGTCTGTTATTCGCTGCGGGCATGCACGACGATGCCCAACCGGACCGACGAGCGGACGTCATCAATCTGAGCTTGGGAGCTTCAAACAGCGTGCCTCTGTTGGAATCCGTCATAGAGACAATCGCACATGCGGGAATCACGGTCGTCGCAGCGGCTGGAAACGAAGGCTGTGATAGTCCCGTGGTCTCCCCTGCGGCCTATGCTAGCACGATTGCAGTCGGCTCCGCGAATCCGCCTGAAGGCAGCTTGGCCGCCAAAGAGGCCGAACGCGCCCCTTACTCAAACTGTGGGCGCGAGGTCGACCTCGTGGCGCCCGGCGGTATCGGAACACCAGGTTCAAACTGTAGCGATCTCAAGGATTGCATTCTCAGCACAGGCGAAAGCGACGAATACGTATTGATGGCCGGCACCTCAATGGCGGCGCCGCATGTCGCCGGGGTTGCGGGGCTTTTGTACGCGGTCTCGGACCGGATGACCCCTGAGCTCGTGCGCCGAATTCTTACCGAGACCGCGGAGCCGGTGGCCGCTGCCGGCTCCTACCCCAGCGAGGCGTACGGCTGGGGCATGCTCAACGCGGGCCGGGCGGTGCGCCGCGCGCTTATGGACCCGTACGGACCGTACCGGGACGATGGTTCGGCGACCACCCACTACGTGTGGCCGGTGGCACCTCGCGCCCTGGACAGCGGCGCGAGGCAATTGGATCTGCGCGAGGAGCCGGAGCCGGGAACCTATCGGCCCGACCACGCAATCCTGGTTCTCAATGAGGACTGGTTTGACCGAACAGCGCGCGCGGACCGGCGTGCACGGCTCGCCCAAATTGCCGAGCGCCACGGGCTGGCCGAAATCCGTGACCGTGGCCACCGCTTCCCAACCGCCATACTGCCGGAAGGCAAGGAAGTCGACCGCAATCTGCTCGAAGCCCTGGAAGCAGAGGCCGAAATCGAGTCCGCCGGGTACGACCACTACGTCCGGCCGCTATGACGGGCAGGCCGTTTCGGCCACCCTACCGGGCGGGCGTATCGGTAATGCGGCGTACCACCACATCGGTAATCTTTTGGTAGAGCGCCTCAAGCTCCTCACGCTGAACGAGTGCTGCAAGCCAGTCGCTCGGGATTGACGGTAGGCCCCACTGCAGTCCGGCGAGGGCTCCGGCGACGGTCCCGGTTGTGTCGGTATCGCCGCCGAGGTTCACCGCTTCAAGCACGCAGTCGCGGTACGAGCCGGTGGTAAGCAGGCACCACACCGAGGCCTCCAGGGTGTCGATCACGTAGCCGCCGGAATTGATCTCATGCCGAGGTAGCGCCGCCGGGTCACGGTCGACCATTCGCGAAAGCGAGGGAAGCTCAGCCGTTAGCGTCTCCGGCAGACTGCCGCCGGTCGCAAGCTCCCGCAGCAAGCGCGCGGTTTCGCGCACCGCCGCGGCCGCGGTAACGGCCTGCAGAAGCTCACGGACCAGGAGGCCGAAGTACACGCTCGCGAGTCGGCTGCGCGCATGTGCATGCGTCAGCGCTGTTGCGTCGCTGAGGCCCTGCACCAAGGCGTCTACCGGAGCGCCGGCACAGTAGAGGGCAGCAGGCAGAATGCGCATTAGCCCGCCGTTACCATTATCCTGCTCCGCGGTACCGCCGCATCGTCTTGCGGGCGTCCCGTGCCGGTAGCGTTGCAGCGCGGCACGCGTGGTATTCCCGATATCGAAGGTCACGCCGTGCGGCGTCATGTAGTCCTCAAAGGCCCAACGCGCATAGCGCGCCGCCTGGTCTTCGAGATCCCAGTCGACTGAAACAATGCTTTCAGCGAGGCAGAGAGCCATTGAGGTGTCGTCGCTCCAGGTTCCGGCCGGCTGACTGTGCGTGCCGTAGGCACGGAGACCGGTCACCGGATTCCGTTCAAGAGCCGCCCGGTCTGAGAACTCAACCGGAACCCCAAGCGCGTCACCGACCGCCGCCCCGAACAGCGATCCGAGAACTCGCTCTCTGAGCTGCGGTGCTTCGCCCGGCATCGATCCCCCCTATTCTTCATTGAGCTCCGCCGACCGACCGCCGGATGAGTCCACGGCTGCCGGCGGCTATTCAAGCGACCGCGTCTGTGAGGAAGGCGGTTCGGCGGGAGATAGCGGGAGAAAAACGGTGATGCAGGCACCGCCGCCCTCGGCCTCGCCGGCTTTGATACTTCCTCCGTGCGCCTCCACGATCTGTCGCGCCACCGCAAGCCCCAGCCCGCTTCCGCCGGTGCTGCGTGTGCGAGCGGGGTCCACGCGATAGAGGCGATCGAAGATCGCCTCGCGCTCGCCTGCGGCTATTCCTTGTCCGTTGTCACTGACTGTAAGCTCGAGCCCCTGAACCTGCCGGTGACTGCGCCGCGCTGCAAGCGTGACACGGTCGGCCGTGGCTGAATGGCGAACCGCATTAGTGACCAGGTTGGCGAGCACCTGCTTCAGCCGTTCCGCGTCGGCCTCGATCCGGGGTAGATCCGGCTCGACTGCAAGCACGATGCTAATCCCCTGCTCTGCAGCTTCGCGACGAAACGCGTCACGCACGCGCTCGAGAAGCGCACCGACCTCCACCCAGCTGGGCTCAATCCTGAAGCTGGGACTGTCCATTGACGAGACGGTGCGAACATCCGCGATCAACCGGTCGAGCATACCGATCTCCTGATGCAACGAGCGTAGGCTTTCTGTATTGACCGGGTAGACCCCGTCGAGCATCGCCTCGATCTCGCCGCGCAATAGCGTAACCGGCGTGCGCAGCTCGTGTGCTATGTCACGGAACATCCTCCGGCGGTCTTCCTCGGCTTGCGCAAGGGCGTCGCGCATAGATCGAAACGTATCCGCAAGAGTGCCGATCTCGTCGTTCACATCGGTCGTAACCGGGGCCGTGAAATCGCCGGCCGCAATTGCCTGAGCGGCAGCAGTCAGCTGCCGCAGGGGCCGGATCAGCCCCGCCAGGAACAGCGCCCCGAACACCAGCGCAACCAGTGCGACAGCCGCCGCCGAGACCATAACCGCCATGCGCACCGAAGCCAGAAACCGCTCCTGCTGGGGATCGAACGCGCTGTCGATCATAGCCCCCACGAGTAGCCTGCCCACCGGCTCGTCGCCGTACATCACCGGCACCCCCGTCTCCGAGGCGCGATCTCCGATATCGTTCGGCAGCGCTTCGCCGGTAGTGTTAACCGCGATGCTGCCGTCCTCCTCGATCAACGCTATGCGCTCAGTCTCGACCGGCCGCATCCCCCTGTGCCGCATCATACCCCGCCGGTCAAGCATCTCGTCGTGCATCATCGATTGCGGACCGTGACCGCGATCACTCCAATCGATCGCAGGCTCGTCCACGAGTAACTCCGCACCTTCAAAACTCCCCTGCTCCTGATAGTACGATGCAAAGCTCAGAGCGAGGTGCTCGGCTCGCATCATGTCCTGGTCGGCCACATAGTCGCGAAAGTGATGCTGCGTAACACGCGTTACAACGAACAAAGTGACGACTGAGCCCACAAGTACCAGCGCCGCAAGTAGCGCCGTCAGCTTGAACCACAACCTGGTGACCATCGGCGCTCATCCTTCCTGATTGATGAAGCGGTAGCCGACCCCACGGACCGTCTCGATGAAGCGAGGCTGTTTCGCGTCGTCGCCGAGAGCTCGCCTGATATTCTTCATATGCGCATCGACCGTGCGTTCGTACCCTTCATAGGTATGGCCCTGCAGGCTTTCGACCAACTGCATGCGGCTGAATACCCGGCCCGGATTACGAACCAGGAGCATCAGCAGGTCGAACTGGTAACTTGTGAGGCTAACCGTCTTGCCGTCGCACAGAACTCGCCGCTCCACGGGATCAAGTTGCAGATCGCCGGCAACCAGCGGTTTCTCCTGCGCCCGAGGAGCACTCGAAGCGCCTGCCGCCGGCCCATACCCGGTCTGGTTCCGAGCCGTCGCGGAGGAAACGCGCCGCAGAACGGCTCGCACCCGCGCTACCAACTCCTTCGGACTAAAGGGTTTCGCGATGTAGTCGTCGGCCCCCAACTCGAGTCCCACGAGCTTGTCACTCTCTTCCCCACGCGCAGTCAGCATGATGATCGGAATCTCGGACTCTTTTCGTATTTCGCGCGTGACTTCTATGCCGTCGGGAGCCGGTATCATGAGGTCCAGAACAATCAGATCGGGATTGTGGCGCCGAAATGCCTGCAGGCACCCGCTCCCATCGAAAGCCGTAATGACGCGGTAGCCCGATTGCTCAAGGTATCCCTGCACCAGGCGCACAATCTTCGGCTCGTCGTCAACTACGAGAATCGTTCGCTCCACGTCTTGTCCCCTCCGGCAACTATAACCGACGCCGGCTTGAAAGCGAAAGGGCCCGCGAATCGCGGGCCCTTTGCGTTAGTTATCAGTTATCAGTGCTCCGTCAACATCTGTCGAAAGGCGCCGTGCCAGTCATGGTACCACACCCGGCCGCTGCGCGCGTTTACGCTTAGCATCCCGACGATCTCGCCATCATCGAACACGTGCATGGTGTAGTAGCCGGGAAACACTTTGGTATCGCCGACCGAGGCTCTGCGTGAGTACTGGGCGACATAATCGCTCGCGATTTCTTCGGCACGCTCGCTGTCGATCT
>PUPD01000118.1 GCA_003552985.1 Spirochaetaceae bacterium | reverse complement strand
CGCTTCCGCGCAGGTCAACCCGGACACAGGCATAGCCGTGGCCCGCCACGTACGGAAGGTGCTGCAGATCGCGCTCGGCGGTGAGGTCGCGCTTGCGATACGGTATGTACTCCAGCACCGCTGGAACCGGGTCTCGCTCTGCATCGGTTGGTAGCCAGATTCGCGCCGCGAGCGATGCGCCGTCGCTCATCGGGATCATGATGTGCTCGATCTCACGCACCTCGCGTGGAAAGCTCGTTACGATTTCCATGTTAACTCCACCGGCTCCTCGCCGGACTCCGGCTGATACTCAAACGGTAAGAGCTCACGACAGCGCATATACTTGTCCAGTAACTCCTTGCGACTCTGCGCCGCAACAAAAATATAGGCGAGCGCGAAACTGTAGCTATCCTGCTCAAGCAGATCCGAGAGCCGTGTCCCTACTTCCACCTGCGGGCGAACGATGACGTCGGGCATCTCGGCGCGCACCTGCGCGTAGTCCTCATCGCTCGGAACCCGCGTCACCACGCCGTCTTCAAAGACGCGCCAGAAGAACTTTGCGGAGCAGAAGAACTCGCCCTTGCGATGCGGGAATTCCGGGTCATGCCCCAGTCCCGTCTCAATCGTCGCAAGCTGATTGGTCACTCCGTCGACCTTCTCGAACAGATAGGAATGCGACTGAGATACCCGCGTGTTGATCTCCAGCAGCCAGATCTTATCGTTCTGCCGGTCCCAAAAGTACTCTATATTGAAGGCACCATCATCATACCCGAGCGCGCGGATGATCGTGCTCGAAAGCGCCTCCATCTGCTCCTGAATCTGATCAGGCAATAGCGAAGGGTACTCGTATCGAAAAAAGCTCACCTGGTTTTCATAGCGGATAGAGTCAACAATGCCGATGGTGCGGGCCTTGCCGTTGTGCGCGTAGCCCTCCAGCGTGCATTGCCAGCCGCCGATTATGGTCTCGGCGAGGCAGGCATGTCCTTCAACGTTTCGAATCTCTTCCGGCAGGTCCGCAAACTGCAGAACATAATTGAACGGCTCGGCGATCTGCTCGATGTGTGTCCGAATCTCGGCGCACGCCTCGGCGAACCTCTGATCGCTGTCGACGTAAAACCCGAGGAAAGAGCCGGAGGACTTGATCGGTTTAACCCAGAATGGATACAGCAGATCGATCTTCTGAAACGCGTCAGGATCGAAAGGATCGAAGACGCGAAAGTCCGGAATGTTGTCGGGTATCACCTTGCGCTGTTCGAGCCGACTCCAGTACTTGTGCTCACACTTGAGTAGGCTTTCGAGGGTAGGAGAATGCGTGCCGAACTTCCGGCATAGAATCGGCAGCATCGTGCTGACCGGAAAATCCATATAGCCGACAATGGCGTCGATGGACCGCCCGCCGGCGGCGCCGGTCTTTGTGGCCGCGCCGGTCTTTGTGGCCGCGCCGCTTTTTCGGGCCGAGCCGGACTTTTGGGTCGAGCCGGTCTTGCCGGCGTCGCCGTCCCTGAAGCGCGTGAGCTGCTCCTCGGCACGGCTCAACATATCCGCGACCGGAAAGTCATAGGTCTCGAGAAACTCCTCCGGCGTCAGCAGCCCGTGCAGCTCATACTGTGACGCGTTTGGGATGTTCCGGATAAAAGCGCGATGAAAATCGCTCAACCCCATGATAAAAACGTTCTTATTTATGGCCTCACCCTCCCGTGGACGTTCCGACCCTGCAAACGCAAGCGTGCGCTCCGGTCGGAACGCTCTCCGCCCGTTTGTTCGCTGCGGCGAGAACGAGACAATACTATCGCCTTTAGTCGCCAAAACAACGAGACTGTGTACAATTTACGCGGGGTGACGGTCGGCGGACGTCCGGCGCTCACCGGTGGTAGCGGGCGTTCCGCCGGTAGTTGCAGGGTGCTGCGTCGCGAGCAGCCCGCAGGCGGCGTCGATATCCAGCCCGCGAGAGCGGCGTACCGTCGCCGCCACGCCGCGCGCTTCGATCCGGGCCCGGAAGCGCTCGATCTGGGCGCTGGAGCTCGGCTCCATCTCGTTGCCCTCCCAAGGGTGGAACGGAATGAGATTGACCCGCGTGCGCATGCCCCTCACCAGGTTGGCGGTTGCATCGGCATGACGCAGCGAATCGTTGATGCCCTTCAGCATCACGTACTCGAACGAGACCCGGCGCGAGTCCTCACGCGCGCGGCGGCGCAGCATCTGCATAAGCTCGGCGAGGTCGTAACCGCGTGTGCCGGGAATCAACCCACGCCGCTCCTCTTCAAAGGGCGTGTGAAGACTGATCGCAAGGCGAACATCGCAGCGGTCAAGAAAGCGTGCGAGCGGTTCCGGCTTGCCGACTGTCGACAGCGTGACTCGGCGCGTGCTGAGCCCGTATCCCGTCGGCGCGGTGAAAAGGCGTGCCGAATCCACCACAGCCGGGAGATTGTCGAGCGGCTCACCCATCCCCATATACACGATATTGGTAATCTGATCGCGTTCAGGTATGGAGCGATACTGATTGAGGATCTCACCCGCACTGAGGTTTCCGCGCAGGCGCATCGCGCCGGTTGCGCAGAAGCGGCACCCCACCCGGCACCCCACCTGTGACGAGAGGCATAGCGTGCGCCGGTCACCGTCCGGAATCATCGCCGCCTCCACGACGTCACCGCCGTCGGTGAGAAACGCGTACTTCTTGGTACCGTCGGCCGACACGCGCTCCTCCACCGGAGCCGAGACGCGAATCTCGGCGACCTCCTTCAGACGCCCGCGGTCGGCGCGCGAGAGATTGGTCATGCCGTCGATTGAATCAAAGTGGCCGGAGTAGAGCCAGCGGGCAATCTGCTCGCCGCGGTAGCGCGGCATATCGAGCTTTGCCGCCAGGGCCTGCAGCCCCTCGAGTGTCATACCGTACAGGTTCATCTTCACGACATGAGCATACCCACAAAGCCCGACCGGTGTCAAAAGTTCGCAACCGGCGCCGTCGGTGCGCAGCTGACAGCCCGCGCGGCCCGGGGGGTATACTGCAGGGAGTATGGCCGACCGATCGGGTGACTGGCTTGCGCAGGCGGAGCGCAATCTCGAGCAGGCCCTCTCTTCGCGCAGGGAGGGGAGGCACGTGTGGGCGTGCTTCGCGGCACAGCAGGCGGCGGAGCTTGCGGTCAAGGCGCTCCACCTGAACGCCGGACAGGGGGCGTGGGGACACGTGGTCGCGAAGCTTCTGGCCGAGCTCCCGAGATCGCCTCCGGAGGAGCTCGTCGACAAGGCGCGGGTACTGGATAACTACTACGTTCCATCCCGTCACCCCAACGGTCACGCCGAAGGCCCGCCGTTCCATCACTACGGACCTATTCAGAGCGATTTGGCGGTGACGTATGCCGGTGAGATCCTTGCGTTCGTCCATTCTCAAATGGCCTAGCCTGCTGGTACCCGCGGACGTCACCGTGTTGCCGCAATCCCGTTACCGTGAGCTCCTGCAGAGCGACCGACGATTCGGCGCAGTCCTGCGGGATGAGGTAGTCCGGCTGATCGAGAGTTGGCACCAGGCATCTTCGCATACTTGACCAACAGGTCCGATGTTGGTACAGTTGGCTATATACGAAGGAGCGCCCCGATGATCGTAAATGTGTCCGAAGCCAAGGCAAAGCTTTCCAAGCTCATTGATATGGTGTATCACGGCGAGCAGGTAACCATTGCAAAGAACAACCTTCCTGTCGTCGATCTCGTGCGGCACACCCCACCCGGTAAGAGACAATTGGGGCTTCTGCGTGGCAAACTGACCGTCCCTGAGG
>PUPD01000191.1 GCA_003552985.1 Spirochaetaceae bacterium | reverse complement strand
CGAGCTTGAAATCACCTATCGGTTCATCGGGGTAATCCTCAGTCTCGGGGTCCTTCTCACATTCGACCAATTCGCGAGCAAGGCGATCGACCTCCACGTACTTCCGGGTGTCATCCTCGGCAGCGCCCGAGATAATCAGCGGCGTGCGTGCCTCGTCGATCAGGATGGAGTCGATTTCGTCTACGATTGCGAAATGATGCTCGCGTTGCACTTTGCGGCTGAGGTCGAATGCCATGTTGTCGCGCAGATAATCGAAGCCGAACTCGCTGTTGGTACCGTAGGTGATGTCCTTTTCGTAGGCGGCCTTGCGCGCCTCGTTCGACATCTGTGACACAACCGCGCCGACCGACAGGCCCAAACAGTTGTAGACCGGGCCCATCCATTCCGCGTCGCGCTGCGCGAGGTATTCGTTGACCGTGACGATGTGTACGCCCCTGCCCGCGAGCGCATTCAGATACGCCGCAGTTACCGACGAGACGGTCTTCCCTTCGCCGGTCTTCATCTCCATTATCTTGCCCTGGTGCAGCACGATGCCGCCGAGGACCTGGACGTCGTAGAGTCGCTCGCCGAGTATTCTTCGCGCCGCTTCGCGCACCAAAGCGTAAGCTTCCGGCAGAAGGTCGTCGAGCGCCTCCCCCGCGGCATGCCGCGCTTTGAGCTTCTCGGTTTCCTGCGGGAAGGCTTCGGTGGACAGCGACACCGCCCATTGCTCTCGAGCGTTGATTTCGTGCAGGATCGGGAGCAAAGCCTTGAGATCCTGTTCTTGTTTCGATCCGAAGACGAGATCGATGACCTTTTGAACCATAAAACCACTGTAGTATGTATGCGAAATGACGGTCAAGATTGACAGCTGAGGCTCCGGCAGCTACTATTTCGGCTATGATGCGTTCCTCCTTTCCTCTCATCGGTCTGATGGCGGCTCTGCTGATGCTTACGCTGTGGACCGGTTGCTCGCGTCAGGAAGTTCGCTCGCTGTCTCGCGAAGATCTGTTCCGGATCGAGCTTGGCAAGATGGAGGATCAGCTCGACGTGTTCCACGGTCCCGGACAGCCACTTCGGCATGAGACGCGTCTGTTTATGCGCGACGGGCGGTTCTTCGTGGGGAATGCCTCGGCCAATAAGGTTATGCAATTCTCGAGCTATGGGGACCTCCTGGCGCTTTTGTACAATCCGGACGAGAATCCGCGTCCTGTGCAGCTGCAGGCTTCGCAGCAACCGGGGCGGCTCATAAACCGGCGAGCTCATCCGTACCATTTCCGCCAGACCGGCGAGATCGCGGTTACCGGCACCAAGGAGCTTCTGGTAGAGGACTATCTGCCTCCGGAGCGCGCGAACTTCGACGAGGAACGCGGCGTAAGTCTGAACCGCCAGGTCCTGCGCTTCACTCCGCAAGGGCAGCTGATCGACTACCTCGGTCAGGAAGGCGTGGGAGGCAGCCCGTTTCCCCATATCGAAAGCATCCATGTCAACGACCGTGATGATATCATCGTCATCACGCACACGCTCGATACCTGGATGGTGTACTGGTTCAACTCGGAGGGTGAGCCCCTGTACGAGATCGAGATCCCCAACGACCGCTTGCCGTTGGTGGAGGGCGAGGGGAATCTGATTCCGATTCTCGAGACCGTCAAGCCTGATCGCGAACAGTCGCGGCTATACCTGCACCTGAATTACTATCGCGAGTCGGTAGACGAAGCGACCGGCGCAACCTACGGTATCGAGACCTTCGCATCGCGGATCTACTGGCTGGAGCTCGATACGGGACGGTACGAAGGCTATGTGGACATTCCTGAGAACATTCAGGAACGTCCCGGGCACAGTGTCTTCGATCAACGGGAGGTGCAGTTCCTCTACGAGTTCGTCGGTACGGCGCGGGGAGAGACCTTCTTCCTGCTCAGCCGCGAAAGCCCGACGCGCATACAACTGATGATCATGAACACGGACGGCAGGGTGATCTCAAGAAGGATGATCGAGATGCCGGAACCTGACCTGCTGATGAAGTCGTTCAACCTTACCGCCGATGGCATCCTCTCGGCGCTTCTGGTAAGCAACGACGACGCGCGGGTTGTTTGGTGGCGTAGCGACCGGTTGCTGCCGAGTCGCTAAAAGCGAGCTGTTTACGCCGACCGGCTGCCGGCCGGCCGCTTTTGGAGATAGACGTGCGTACGATGCCGTGGGTAGGGCAGCCGTTACCGTCGGCTGCTGAGATGAGCGCAATCGACACCCGTACCCAGCGAGAGTTCTCGATCCCGGAGCTCGTCCTGATGGAGAACGCCGGGCAGCGAATTTGGCAGGCTCTGAAAGACTGGGCCGGGTGGAGGTTGGTGGATGATGCTCGGCTGGTGATTGTGGCGGGCACCGGCAATAACGGTGGCGACGCGCTGGTGATTGCGCGCGCGGCCTGGCTGGAAGCGCGCTTTAGCACGGCGGTTGTGCTGATACGGCGACCCGAGCGCGGGCCGGCGGCGGTGCATGCAGCCTCCTGCGAGGCGCTTGGGATCCCGATAACCGTGTACTCGGAAGACCCGGCGGACGCCCACGCGCTGATCGGCGAGGCCGACTGGGTGTTTGACGGACTACTCGGCACCGGCCTCAGCGGCCCGGTGCGCGGTTCAGCGGCGGCGCTCATCGAAGAAATCAACACCTGTGATGCCACCGTGGTTGCGATAGACGTTCCGAGCGGCGTTGGTGATGAGTTTGCGCGAGGATTCACCGCGGTGCAAGCCGATCTCACCGTCACGGTGGAGCTGCCGAAACGTTCGCTGTATCTGCCGCGCGCGCGCCCGCATTGCGGCGAGATCGTCACGGTATCAATCGGGTTTCCCCCGCAGCTGCTGCGCGGCGTCACAGGGGATGTCAGGCTCTTGCGGATGAGTGACCTCGAAGCGCTGCTCCCTCCGGTTCGGCCCGAAGCCTACAAGAACTCGCGCGGCCGCCTTGCGGTGTTCGCCGGCGCGCCGGGAACCGCGGGGGCCTTGCTTCTGTGCGCCGGAGCGGCGGCGCGCGGTCGCTGCGGCTACGTGACTGCGTTTGTGGATGAAGCGATCTATCCGCTGCTCGGCGCCAGTTTCCCGGGGCTCGTGGTCAAGCCGCTGTCCTTCTTAGTCGACGCCAGCGCCGCCGACGGCACCGCGGCCGACGGCGAGCATTGGGCGGGCGTTCGCGAGCGTTTGGAGCGTGAGCTCGCCGGTTACGACGGAGTGCTGTGCGGCCCGGGTTGGGGCGTGTCGTTGGAGCGCGAGGTCGTCCTGGAGACGCTGATCGACGGCGGTTACTCCGGCGTGATCGATGCCGACGGCCTGCGCGTCCTGGCACGCTTGCGCGCGACGGGTCGAGTCAAGGACCTCCGAGGCAACTGGGTGGTGACCCCGCACCCGGGAGAGTTCAACGTACTTGCCGAGGACGATGACGACAGCTCGGCTACGTTGTACACCGCCGATCGGCCGGTTGAGACGGTGCGCCGCGCGGCCGAGAGACTGAACGCGGTGGTGGTGCTTAAGGCGCATGTGACCTACATCGGTGATCCGACCGACGGGGGCGTGTACGTCGTGGACGGCATGAATCCGGCGCTTGGTACGGCCGGAAGCGGCGACGTCCTAGCGGGGGTCATCGCAGGGCTGCGTGCGCACGGCTTGCCCCCTGCACCCGCAGCCTGCCTCGGTGTTATCATTCATCAGAAGGCGGGCGCGCGTGCTACCCGCGAGCGAGAGTGGTACGCGGCGGAGGAGCTTCTGGATTACCTTGGCGAGGCGTGTCGCGCCGCGGATACCGATTGATCTGGAATGTCGGACGAGGGCGATGAGAGAACGCGATCAGGCCCCTGACGATGCACGCTATCGCTTTAACTACAGCCGCGACGAGCGTGAGGCTCGGTCGTCGCGCAAAGCTACCGGAAAACCGGAGAGATTGTTCTCGCGTCACCGCGGCACCATTATTCTGCTGTTCGACCTCATGATCATCGCGGTAGTGTTCATCGTGTTCCGCGGGTTTCTGATACCCGAGCCTCACCGTGATGCGCTCGCCGGCTATGGGCTCGAGCTACAAGCCGTTCCAGACGGCGACGAGGTGATTATCAGGGTGCGTGCCGTGACCGCCGATAACGGTGAACGCGAGAGCGGGGGGGAGCGGGGAGCGGAACACTCGGGATTGCTTGTGGTGCGCGTTCCGGCGGACCCGGATAAATCGCAGCTCACGGAGCTGATGGACCTTCTGCCTGCCGGGGATCGCCCCAGGATCGTCCAGACTCGGGTTGCTCGCGACAGCATAGAGGGCGATGAGATCTCCGCGCGCGTTATTATCAACGGCGCTGAAACAACGCTCAGGGTTCGTCTGCGCAACTGAGGCGCACTCCGGCCACTTTCCGCCGCCGGAGCGCGTGTCATTGTGGGTCATCGCGTGTTATTGCGCGTTATGCGGTGAGTTGACCGCTCGTGGCTCGCTACGGTACTCTTAATCGTATCGTCCGCGTAGAGACTGATCACAGGGAGTCGTCATGAACCAGATTTATCTGCTTTCCGTCGTCGTGAATCTCTTGGCCGGAGTAACACTATCCTATAACTTTCTCGAGTCGCGCCTGCGGTTGAGCAGCGTCTTCAACAGCGAGCTGTTCGAACGCCCGAAGTTTTGGTTCGGTCTTGGGGCGGCCAGCTTCATCGTGGGTTTTCTGAAGCTGATTTCAGCCCAGGGGGATATCCCGGTTATCGGTGACTTGCTGCCTGCAGTTTCGGGGCTGGTGATGGGCTTGACGCTGCTGGTACAGTTCTATCGTCACCGAAATGAGGTGGTGCCGAACGCTGTGGAGACCTTGGAGAAGGTGTTCGTGGACAACAAGACCGCAGTTGGGCTTGCCGGGTTGGCGATCGCCGTTGTTCATTTCCTGGTACCGCACATACTGTTTCTCTGACGGCGATGCCATGAGAACGCAACGCTCGGTGGCCGGCGTTGCGCTTGATGATCAAGGGAGGGTGTTGATCGCCAAGCGCAAGACCGGCGGAAGCCTGGGGTGTAAATGGGAGTTCCCGGGCGGTAAGCTAGAACACGGTGAGACCGCTGAAGAAGGTCTGCGGCGCGAGTTTCGGGAGGAGCTTGAAGTCGACGTCGCGGTCGGCGACAACTATGGTACGGCCGAGTTTGCGCATAGGGGCGTTCCCTTCGTCCTGGAGGCGTACGCGGTGGAGCTGCTCTCGCGCCGTTTTCAACTCAACGAGCATGAGCGGCTGGAATGGGTGGCCCCCGACCGTCTTGAAGAGTACGACCTCGCCGAGTCAGACCGGCGCTTGCTCCCGCAGCTTCTGAATGCGTTGGAGACCGTAGGGCCTAACTGTTGAGCGATTCCGTGCCTCAGGGGATCACCGTTCCAGGCGGGACGATTCCGTTCTTAGGAATGATGATGATTCCGTCGCGGACGTAGTGGGTAGGATGGTCGCCGTCCGGCGGATTGGGGTCGTCCATTCCTATTTGGCAGTTCTCACCGATGCGCGCGTTCTTGTCGATGATCGTGCGCGCCACCCTGCTGCCTTCGCCGACGCCGATATTGGGGCTCCCTTCGCGTACATTCTCGGCTTGCGCTTCCACTGTCTCGTAGTAATCGGCTCCCATGCAGATGACGCCATCCAGTGACGCGCCTTTGTTGACCGTGCTTCGGACCCCGATGATCGAGCGGTGAATAGTTGCGTCGGTGATGATTGAGCCGTCCGCGGTGATGGTTTCGGACATGGTGCAGCGATTGATCTTGGTTGCCGGAAGGTCGCGGCGATGGGTGTATATCGGCATGTTCTCGTCGTAGAAGTTGAAGTCGGGCGCAATCGAGGTCAGGTTGAGGTTGGTTTCGTAGAACGACCGGATCGTACCGATGTCTTCCCAAAAGCCGGTGAAGATATGGGTGTTGACGTGCACCTTGCTGATCAGCATCGGCAGAATCTCCTTGCCGAAATCATCCAGGTTATTGTCGAGAGCTTGCTCGAGCGTGGTAGCGTTGAAACAATAGATCCCCATAGACCCTAGATACTCTCTGCCGGCGGCCTGCATCGCCGGATCGGGATGGATCTCCGACGGGATGCGCAGATGCGAGATGTCCTCGGTCAACGGAGGCTTCTCCACGAAGTCGGTGACTCTGGAACGCCGGTCGGCGGCGAGTACGCCGAAGCCCACCGCCTGCTCGCGCGTAACCGGGGTTGCCGCCACCGTCACGTCGGCACCGGTTTCCACGTGTTTTCGGTACAACTCGGCGAGGTCCATGCGGTACAGCTGATCGCCGGACAGAATCATGTAATGCGTAGGTTCCTGCGTACGGAAATGAACCAGGTTCTTGCGAACCGCATCCGCAGTCCCTTCATACCAGCCGCTATGCTCGAACGTCTGCTCGGCGGCAAGAATCTCGACGAATCCGCGCGTGAATGAATCGAATATGTAGGTGTTGAGAATATGCAGGTGCAGTGAGGCTGAGTTGAACTGCGTCAGCACATAGATCTTCTTGAACCCGGAGTTGATGCTGATCGACAACGGGATGTCCACGAGGCGGTATTTTCCTCCAAAAGGTACAGCCGGCTTGGCGCGCTCTTTTGTCAGGGGGTACAGCCGTGTGCCTTTCCCGCCACCCATTACTATTGATAATACGTTGCTCATATTCCGTCCTCGTGTGTAGTAGCTGCATTCTAGGTGGCAAAACTGGAGACCGTCAAGCAAATGCTTGATGTTATTCCGTTACTGACTACTATTATGCTACCATTGCGCGGGAGTATCGATGAGCGCAGTAGAACGAGTTCTTGCCGAGCTGAAGAACGATCCGGTGTTTGCGGCCAACGTGTCCCAATGGCAGGAGATTCCGGCTCGGGAAGGGACCTATGCACCGTTGCCGAGCGACCTGCATCCCCGCCTGCGTGCGACGCTCGAGGCCGGTGGTGTTCGGCAGCTCTACAACCACCAGGCGGATAGCTATCGAGCAGTACGCAGCGGGCGCGACGTGGTCGTGGTGACGCCGACCGCATCGGGAAAGACGCTGAGTTACAACCTGGCGATTCTGCAGGAGCTGTTGCACAGGCCCGAGGCGCGTGCGCTCTATCTGTTCCCTACCAAGGCGCTGAGTCAGGATCAGCAGGCTGGCCTGAACTTGGCGGTGGAGGGAGGCGAGTTGGGCGTGAAGGTCGCCACATACGACGGCGACACCCCCGATTCGGTTCGGGCTTCGGCGCGGGAGACAGGGCAAATCATCATCTCCAATCCTGATATGCTTCATTCGGGGATCCTGCCCAACCATCCGAAATGGATCAAGTTCCTGGGCAATCTGGCGTTTGTTGTGATCGACGAGATCCACACCTACCGCGGTGTCTTTGGCTCACACATGACGAACGTCGTGCGCCGCTTGCGCCGAATTACGGAGTTCTACGGTGCCGACCCCACCTTCATCTGCTGCTCGGCGACGATCGGGAATCCGCGCGAGCTTGCAGAGCGGATCATTGGGCGAAATGTTGAGCTGATCGACAATAACGGCGCGCCGAGCGGTGCAAAACACCTGATCCTCTATAACCCGCCGTTCGTCGATCGAGTGCAGGGCATACGCAAAGGAGTTGTCCAGGAGGCACGCGCGCTGACGCTGCGCTTCCTGAAGGCGGGGGTCAAGACGATCGTTTTCGCGCGCTCGCGATTGCGCACTGAGTTGATCGCGGCGTATATCCGCAGGAGCCTCGAGAATGTGTACACCGACCACGGGAGGATCAACGTCGAAGCCTACCGCGGCGGATACCTTCCGAGTGAACGGCGAGCGATCGAGCGCGGGTTGCGGGATGGAACCGTACAGGGTGTGGTCTCTACCAACGCGCTCGAGCTCGGCATAGACATCGGAGGGCTCGACGCGGCGGTGCTGGCCGGCTTCCCCGGTTCTATTTCATCCTCCTGGCAACAGGCCGGTCGGGCGGGCCGGACCCGGAATCTATCTGTTGCCGTACTGGTCGCCTCGTCCTCGCCGCTCGATCAGTACATGGTCAAACACCCGCACTACTTCCTCGGGCGTGCGCCGGAGCAGGGTTTCGTCGATCCGGACAATCTGCATATTCTGATATCTCACCTGCGCTGTGCGGTGTTCGAGCTTCCGATGAAGCCGGAGGAGAGGTATGCGCCGCAGAGCGAACTCTATCTGCAGCATCTCGAAGAAGAGGGAACGGTGCGGCTCAGTGCCGGCATGTATCACTGGTCAGACCGCTCGTATCCGGCTGAAAGCGTAAGCCTGCGCAGTGCTACAGCCGATAACGTCGTAATCGTGGATTCGACGAACGGAGAGTATAGCGTCATCGGCGAAACCGACCGCCCATCCGCCAAGGAAGTGCTGTTCGACAACGCAATCTACATTCACCGTGGCGAGCAGTATGTGGTAACTGAGCTCGACCTGGAGAATCGCAAGTGCTTGGTCGAGCGGACCGACGTCAATTACTACACCGAAGCATTGGTGAAACGCGATATCAAGGTGTTGCATGAAGACGAGACGCGGCACGCCGGCGGAAGCCGGCTGGTGCTCGGCGACATCCTGGTGAGGACACAGGTCGCCAAGTTCAAGAAGATTCGGTTCCAGTCGCACGAGAACGTCGGTTACGGCGAGGTATCGGTTCCGGAGGAAGAAATGCATACCCGGGCGCTGACGATCGTTTTCGATCCCGACACTCGTGCCGGCGGTGCTCTGCGCGAGCTTGATCCGGCAATGCGAGTGCCGGCGGTCGTTCGAATCGGAACCCTGGTTAAGAACGTGGCACCGGTGTTCCTGCTTTGTGAAGCCACCGACCTGCGAGCTGCTGAGCGACTGAAAGATCCTCATTTCGGGCAGCCCTGCTTGTATATTTATGACGGGTACCCGGGCGGGATCGGTCTGGCGGAAGCATTCGCCGGGCAGCTCGAGCCGATTCTCGCTGCTGCCTTGTCACTGGTTCGTGACTGTGAGTGCAGTGAAGGGTGCCCGTCCTGCGTCGGGCCCCGAGATCCGCAGGAGGAAATCGACGGCAACCCTAAGGAAGCGGTCTCCGCTTTTCTCGCCGCATGGCTCAGTGTTAGTGACGCCGATGCCGAACCGGCACAGGCTCAGGACGGCTGAGGGCCGATCTCGGGAAGCGCGGAGGATAGTTGCACGCCGTATGGCTCATGACCTTGCCGGTCGGATCCGGCTCCTCAGACAACTTCGAGATAGCCGACTGACCCGCCCTTCTACAGCGGATGAGGAGCCCGAAAGCGGCCCCTCCCCGCAGACCGGTCCGATACCTGTCGCCGGAGAAGCTGCTGCTCCGCCGCCGACCGGCTTCAGCGCGCTCGCCGACGGGGTGTGGGGACGAGTAATCCGTCTTGCGGCACCGCAACTCGCGCAGGTAGTTCGACGGGGCTCGGTTCTGTTGCCGGCTGCAGACGATGCGGCGGCTCGGGCTGCGTCAATTCGCTTTTTCGATTTAGAGACGACCGGGCTCAGCGGAGGCGCCGGCACAAAGGTGTTTCTCGCCGGCGTCGGTGTGCTTGAGGAAGAAACGCTTCGGGTAGAACAGCTGTTGCTTGCCGATCTCGGAGCCGAGCCGGCCTTCCTCGATCAGCTCGCGTTGCGGTTTCCGGAGGACGCGTTGTACGTGTCCTATAACGGCCGAGCCTTCGACGCTCACCAGTTGAAGACGCGGTTCCTGATGAACCGGAGAGTTCACTCGCTGCAGTTTCACGTGGATTTGCTGTATCCGGCGCGCAGACTATGGAGATCTGTCCTGTCGCGTTGCAGCCTCGCGGAGCTGGAGAGAAGCGTTCTGAGTATTCGCCGGGAGGCGGATCTTCCGAGCGCGGAGGTGCCGGAGCGGTACTTCGCGTATCTGCGTAACCGTGATCCGGCAGCGCTGGAACCGGTGTTCGCCCACCACTATCACGATATAGTCAGTCTCAGTTGGTTGTTCATAACGATGGATGAGATCCTGCGGCGCCCGTGCGCCTGGTTGGCCCGGTCTGAGGTGCCGTTCGATGCTGTACAGGCTGCCGTCTGGCTGCTCTCCCATCCGCGCGCTGCCGATCGGCGGTTTGAAGCCGAAGAGCTGTTGAATGCGGTGCTCCGGGACGAGGACCGCGCGAGCGACGAGCGTGTCGAAGCAGGGTTGCTTCTAGGAACGTGCCATAAGCGGGCTGCGCGCCCACACGAAGCCGAGCAGGTGTATCGATTACTCTATGAGACCTTCCGTGATCCGCGCGTGGCAGTTGAGCTTGCTAAGCAACTCGAGCACCACCGCCGAGACCCGGCAGGAGCCCTTGAGGTATTGGAAGCGGTCGATCTGCAGGGCTGTCCACGCGGAGTCACCGATGATATCGAATACCGAACGCAACGGCTGCTGCGCAAGCGAGATCGAGGCCGGGCCTTACACGGCTGAGTCGGCGCGGTTCGCGCAGCGTCCTGACCGCTCGCAAGGTGTTATTGCCGCATTCTGAGCTGGAGGGCACGCAGGTAGACTCGCTCGTATTCACGGGCCGCGTTGCGCCAGCTGAAGTCTTGCCGCATTCCTCGTCGCCGCATCGCATCGAGCTTTGCCGGATCACCGTGGTATGTAGCGATGGCGCGCTCAACCCCGTGCTGAATCGCGGACGGTGTGCAGCGGTCAAAGAGGAAACCGGTTCCGCTGCCGGACAGGTCGTCCGCATCAACGATGCTGTCGCGCAGTCCTCCGGTTGCTGTGGCGATCGGCAGTGTCCCGTATCGCAGACTGTACATCTGGTTCAGGCCGCAGGGCTCGTAGCGGGACGGCATCAGGAAGAAATCGCTTGCCGCCTCAATGAGGTGGGCCAGCTGCTCGTCGAACATGCGTTCGTATACCATGTTCGGATAATAGCTTGCGAGCTCGGTGAGGCGCTCTTCGTAGCGCGGCTCACCGGTTCCGAGTATCATGAGCTGCAGCTCGTGTTCGTCGAGCAGGTGCGGCAGGCATCCATAGCCGGGGTCGGCCAGCTCCGCGATACCCTTCTGGTCGACCAACCGCGTAATCATCCCGATCAGGGGGAGATCGGCTTTTACGGGAAGCCGATATCGTTTCTGAAGCGCTGTTTTGCACTCGCTCTTTCCGCGCAGATCCTCATCGTCGAATCGTGCCGGGATGAGCGCGTCGTGTTCCGGGCTCCAGAGGCTGACGTCGATACCGTTGAGAATCCCAAACAGATCGTTTGCTCGTTGGCGCAACACGCCGTCGAGTCCAAATCCGTGCTCCGGCTGCTGGATATCGTGCGCGTAGGAGGGCGAGACTGTTGTAACGAGCTCGGCGCAGAGGATCCCGGCCTTGACTGTGTTTACCCGGCCGAAGTCCTCCAGACCGGCGCGCTCCATCTCGCCCGGGTTTAGGGGCAGGTGGCGCAGGGCTTCCAGGGGAAACACCCCCTGGTAGCCGAGGTTGTGAATGCTGAACACGCCTGCCGTTTCGTCGAACGGGCGGGTGTTCTCAACCGTCTTGAGGTACACCAGCGCCGGCGCCGCGGGCCAGTCATGCGCGTGCATCACGTCCGGATACCAATTGAGCTTTCGGCACAGCTGGAATGCCGAACGGCTCAGTACACCGAAGCGCAGCAGATCTTTGCCTGATTCCCGGCCTTCCGGACGCGCATAGATGGCATCGCCTCCGAACAGTTCCAGATGCTCGATCATGTAGACGCGAACCGGTGGCGTATGCTCGTCCTCTTGTGGCAGGGGGGCCTCCAGAACCTCGGTCCAGTACTCACTGCGGGCCATTGGAATACCGAGAGGTCCGGCGATTGGTTCAGCGCCGTCACGATCTGTGTCGGCGTAGCGCGGAATCACCAGGCGGACATCATGTCCCTGGCGCGCGAGCTCGGCAGCCAGAGCCGGAACTGCATCGGCTAGACCCCCGACTTTGGCGAACGGGTTCGCCTCGCTGCTGATCATCAGAATACGCATCGGCAGGGTGGTGAAATCAAGTGGTGTGTTCATTGCTCTCCCCAATACCGGTATCGGCTTCTCTTTAGTGATAGTAACTGATCACGAACTGTTCACCTTGATCGAAGCCGAGATTGCGGTACATTCTTCTCGCGGCGTGGTTGGCTGTCTTCACGAATAAACATACGGCTTTGCCGTCCTGCCGAACCCTACGCATAAGGATCTCCATCAAGAGCGCGGCGATACCGCGGTTTCGATAGCGTGGGTCGGTGAATACGCCGCCGATTTGGTCGTAGCGGAACCCACGCGCGTTTGTTCCGGCCTTAGCGATAGGAATCCCGTCGAGCTCGGCGACGAACACGAGCTGCTGTTTGAGATCGGATTTGAGCTGTCGTCGAGTGGCCTCCGTATTAAGGACGCGATTCGGCAGGAGCACTTCCTCGCGCTCATAGGCAATCTGCAACGGTAGCAGTCTGCGTGTATCGGTGGGGCCCGCCCGGCGAATCTGCGGCTCACGCTCAAGACGTGTGGGGCGTCGCGGGCTCGGCGGCCCTACGGCTCGCATCATGTAGTATTGCACCCGATGAAGCGGTGGGCTGTCGATAAGGCGCTCGAAAGCCGCCACATCGGCTGCAAGTCCCATAAAGGTCAGATAGCGATTGCGGGCGGTGCGCAAGCGGGGAGCAAACTCCTCCGCAACGTTTTGCCGGTCTTCAGGCGACAGCGAGCCGAGGACCGGGTAACAGAAGCCGACGGCCGTTTCCAACAGGGATGCGCGTATCGGTGCATCTGCATCCCCCGCGGTGTAGTAGTGGACCACGGCGTTACGGCGCGACGGCAGACGGGGCTTCCGGCCGTTGCGGAGCTGTGAGCTGAATCCAACGCAACTCCATTCCAGCGGGCTGAGAAAGGCAACCAGCGGTTCGAGCAGCGCGGCTCCTGCTGTGTACCACGGCATGGAGCGCTACCCCCCGATCGAAAATGCGAAAGGCAGCGTTCCTTTCGGTTCAAGCTCGCCTCGCAGCGCAGCGAACCCGGCCTGAAAGGATTCCTGAGCGATTCCGTATACCGCGACGGCAGCGTCGATCCAGTCGTGATCGGCGAGATAGGCGGGGGTCAGCGTGGAGAGCACGACGACGGTCCCCTCGTGCCCGCGCAGAAGCTCGAGCAGCTCCCCGGTAGCCGGACTAGTGAGGCAGAACACGATCACCTCATAGCGCGACATTCTGTCGCGAATCGCTTGACGGTCGGAGGCAGCGACGTCGTGAAAGCCCGAACGCAGGCGTAGGGTGTCGGCTCCGGGATAATGAGCCTGCCCTTCGTTCAGAAACGATCGATTGCCGCCCACCAGCAGCATCCGAGACCCGGCGTCGGCCTCCAGAGGCAGCGAGCCTTCCTGCAACATGGTGACGCTCCTCGCAGCATGGTCGAAAAAGAACTCACGCCCAACATGGTCCGGGATCCGCCGGATAAGCTCGTGAGCGTGCGGTTGCAGCGTCACCCGATACTCGTCGCTCAGGTACTCCAGCTTGGTGCGCAGTATGCGTCTGATTGAACTGTCCAGCTGCTCCCGAAACTCGGGGTTATCGCGATACTCTGAGTAGACCGTCCGCCATACCTCGCCGTTGAGCGGCGGCGTCTCCGACAGCATAACCATGTCGGCACCGGATTTCAGTGCCGCGAGCGCAAGCTCACCGAAGCTGAGATTATTGCGCCACTCGTAGCTGCGCGCTCCCACCATCTGCAGGTCGTCGGTAATCATCAAGCCCTGAAACCCGAGCTCCTCGCGCAGCAGTGTTATGTTGAAAAACCGCGACAGCGAGGACGGCAGATGCGGCTCAATGATGTTCGGAAAACTGAGATGCCCGCTCATGACTGCCGGCACCGATTCGCGGATCAGGTACTCAAACGGTACGAGCTCCCGCTCCCGCAAACTGTCGAGGTCTTCCTCGAGCACCGGTAGGATGCCGTGTGAATCCCCGGAAGCGTTCCCATGACCGGGAAAATGCTTAGCTGTGGCAATTACACGGTTGTGTTCCAGCCCGCGAAAGAATGCGTTGCCGAGGATAGCGGTCTGTATTGGATCGTCGGAAAATGCTCGCGAGCCGATGACGTGCGCTTCGGGGTTAGTGTAGACGTCGACGGTTGGGGCGAAGTTCATGTTTATGCCGAGCGTTCGCAGCTCTCGGCCGATGTAATAGGCACTGTAGTAGGCGTCCTCGGCTCGCCCGGTGGCCCCTATCGCCATATTGCCCGGAGTTCTGGAGGTGTTGCCCCGTACATGACGCACCCAGCCGCCTTCCTGATCGGTCGCGGTAAACAGCGGAACGGCGTGCTCGCCCGTAAGCGCGGCGTCCTGCATGGTCCTGATGGAATCGGTCAGTACGGCAAGATCATCCGCATTCCAACCGAACACCTTCACACCGCCGAGTCCCCGCTGCGAGATCCAGTCCATGATCCGCCGGCTTGGCTCAACGCCCTGCCAGCCCAACAGAAAGACCTGTGCCACGCGTTCTTCATCGGTCATCGCTTCCATCAGCGCCGAAATAACCTCGGCCTCGCTGCCCGGTTGCCAAAAGGCGGGCAAAGCCTGCGCTGAGCGCTCCCGTCCATCGTAGTCGCCGAGCCGGCGTGTCACCTGCTCCGGCAGTGAAGGCCCGGTGGGCAGTACATGGGTTACCCCCGCGCGACCGCCAAGGCCTTCCGAAACCTCGATCGGTTGCCGCGCCTGAGAGGTGTTCAGCTCCGCCGCACGCTGGGATTCTGCGGGGGCCGGCTCGGACGCGCCGTCGATCGACATTCCCACCAGCACGACGACTGAGGTCAACACCGCGGCAACCGTGAGCGAGACAATCGTCACCCGCGGCCCGGTCGCGATCGCAGCACGCCATATTCCGGTACATAGGTTCCGGTGATCACTTGCGAGTTTTCTCATGGACACGCGCGCAGTATAACCCACTTTGGCGCTGCGAGCCACCCCGCGCGTCCCCTTGTCGGAATTACGGACACGGGCTCCGAACCGGATGGGATTCTCGGCAGGAACGCATCGTTCGAGTTCCGGTTAGGCCCTGCCGTCCGAATCGGACACGCTCCTGCTTTATTCGTGGTCAAAATCGGCCGATAAACTAGTCGAAACGGAGTCGAGGAGGCCTAAGCATGGCGCTACGCGAGCGTATGCGGGAGTTCAAGGATACAATGGATACGCAGATCGGGTTGCTCGACCAGGCTGCGGCGAAACAGGAAGACCTGCGCACGCACCTGGTGGAACGGAACTGGCCCCTCCTCGACGGAGTCATCAAGGAGCTGGAGCGTATCTCGGCCGAGATCGAACGCGTCGAACAGCGCCGCGTGGGGTTACAGCGGAAGGTTGCCGCGATCAGCGGGGGCGATGACCTTAAAGGGGTCGAGATCGATGACGGTCGTTCCGACGGCGACATTATCGGAGAGCCAAGCAGCTTGAACCTCGATGATGAGGCGGTGATGATGGCCGCGCTTCGCGGCGATAGGGCTCCGGGAATCAGGTCGGTTCTGCGGCGTTGCAACGAAGAGGAGCGGCGCGAGCTCAACGACACGTTTCGTCGCCTCAAGATAGCGGTCCTGCGGGTGCAATCCGGATCGCGGGGCATTCGGTCGTACACCACCGAAGCCGTTGAGACCACGCGAGAAGTGCTCCATGAGCTGTTTCCCGGCGATACCCAGGGTCAATACTCGCGTGATGGCGAGAAACGGTACGGCACGCAACGGGCGCTGATTCTCGACCACTCGCTCTGACACTCCGAAACCGGGAGTACCGCTATGCAATCCACCTTTTCCGGCATAGAGATCGGCAAACGCAGCCTGCTGGCGCACAACCGAGGGCTGAGCACGATCGGGCACAACCTCTCAAACGCGTCGACCGAAGGCTACAGCCGGCAGCGCGTCGATCTGGAGACTTTCCACCCGTTGGCGCGCGCTCAGCTCAACCGTCCGCATCGTCCCGGACAACTCGGCCAGGGTGTCGAGGTTGCGCGAATTGGGCGTGTCAGGGATATGTTGCTGGAAGGACGCATCATCTCGCAGAGCAGTCGCGAGGCGTACTGGACCGAGCGCGAGCGGTTCACGCACATGGTGGACCAGGTCTACAACGAGCCGACTGAACACTCGGTGCGCGACCTGATGGACCGTTTCTGGGACTCGTGGCAGGAGCTGTCTATCTATCCCGAGCAGACAGCCGCACGTGAGCAGGTTCGCGAGCGCGGCGAGGCACTGATCGAAGGAATCAAGCAGCGCAACCGCAGCCTCAATGAGATACGGGTGATGCTCGAAGACGAAATTCGTGGGAAAGTCCGTGAGGTAAACGAGATCGGGCGCGAAATCGCCGAGCTGAACCTGGAGATCACCAAATCAAAAGCCGTCGGAGACAACCCGAACGACCTGCTCGATCGCCGGGATCTGCTGGTAGAGAAGCTCTCGGAGTTCGTAAACGTGACGACCGAGGACCGCAATCCGCAGGAGTTCACGGTTCACACCGGCGGTCACCGGCTGGTACAGGGAGGGATCGTTCGCGAGTTCGAGGCCGTCCCGGAGCCTGAGAACCAGGGCTTTTCGCGTGTCACCTGGAGGCATAGCGGTGAAGACGTGGACCTTCGTTCGGGAGCGCTGGCAGCCCTGGTAGAGCTTCGTGATGAAGACCTGCGGGGCGAGTTGCAGAGCCTCGACAACATGACGATCAATTTCATCGATCTCGTAAACGAGATTCACCGAGATGCCTACGGAAGGGACGGAGAAACCGGGCGCGATTTCTTTGTCGAGTATCCGGCCGTCCTGAACGTACTTGGGAACTATGACCGCAGCGGCGACGGAGCCTTTGATCATACCTACCTGTTTCGTCTCACCGGTACCAACGAGCTCGACGCGCAACAGCAGCTCGGAATCGAAGGCACGATGACGCTATCCGGCCCGGAACAGAACATCGAGGTTCAGTACCACCCCACAGACACGGTGGAAGACGTTGTCGCGCGCATTAATACCAGCGGAGCCGAAGTTACCGCACGGCTCGACCGCAACAACCGCCTGAGTTTGAAGGCTACTCCCGCGGCGGAGATCGAGGACCCGGATTTTGTGATCCGCCACGTTGAGGACAGCGGCCAGTTTCTGGTCGGATACGCCGGACTCCTTGAAGGAAGCGGCCCGGACAATGCCTACCGCCACGATGAGGCGAACATGACCGAGATGCTCACCGCTGAGGCGGGGTTTCAGGTGGCGCCGTTGAACAACCCCTCGGGCTGGATGCGGCTCAACCGCGAGATCGAACGCGACGTTACCAAGATCGCTGCTTCGTTCGGAACGGCAGGCAGGCCGGGCGAATCGGGTGACGGCAGTGCCGCGCAGCAGATAGCGCAGCTGCGCCACCGCCCGGTGATGGTCGGGCATGAGAACACGTTTGACGACTATTTCGCCGACAGCGCGGCTTCGGCCGGCCTGGCAGCGCAGGAAGCACGCTCCACGCTTGATACCCAAAACGCGATCGGCAAGAACCTGCGTGACCTGCGCGATTCAATCAGCGGTGTCAATATCGATGAGGAGCTTGCTCAGATGATCAAGTTTCAGCATGCATACACCGCTGCGGCACGCTACATCACCCAGGTAGACCGCATGCTGGATACGATCATCAACAGGATGGGTGTCTAATGTATCGGATCAGTACCAACCTGAGCAACGATAACTCGCAATACCATATGCGTATTCGTGAGCATCGTATGAACGAGAAGCAGAACCAAATCGCTTCGCAGTCACGGATTCTGAATCTGCGCGACGATCCGCTATCGGCGGCGCACAGTACTCGCTATAAGAGCTATCTTACCCGGCTGGAGCGGTATGCCGACAACGCCGAGCACGTCAAGCACAGGCACGAGACGGCCGAAGGATACGTTCGGCAGCAGGTCGACATGCTGCAGCGTATTCGCGAGCTGGCGGTTCAGGGTGCCCACGGAACCTATGCCCGTGAGGACCTGGCGGCGATGGCGGTGGAGGTTGACGAGTTGCTGCGCGAGATGGTGGAGGTTGCTAATGCCCGTGACGGCGACGGAACGGCAATATTCGCCGGAACACGGACCGGTAGCCAAGCGTTTCGTGCGGTCTACGGAAACGTGCCCGGCGCCGACCGTGAGCTCATCACCGATGTCGAATACCTCGGGAACATCGAGACCAAGCGGGCCGAAGTGAGCGAAGGCTCTTTGGTAGACCTCAACCATCCCGGCAACCGGATGTTCTGGGCTGAGCGCCAGGTGATCGCCTCGGAAGTGGAGGCAACTCCGTATCAAGTGCAGCAAGACAGCAGCATCTTTATCAACAATGAGGAGATTCGGCTGACCGCGGGGGACAGCGTTAGCGCGATCATCGCGAAGATCAATGATTCGGGGGCACCGGTGCGCGCGCGGCTCGACCCGGTCATGGACTCGCTCGTACTGGAGAGCACCTCTCCGCAACAGTTGTGGATCGAGGAGGATCCTGACTCCACCGTACTGCAGGACCTTGGAATCCTCGATCCTCAAGGCGGGCGCCCGCCCCACAATATAGCAGGCGACGCGCGGGTCTCCGGCGGATCGTTGTTCGACATGGTCATCGCGTTGCGTGACGATCTTTTCGCCGGAAATCAGGAGCAGATCGGAAGCGGCGTGCTGCGCGGTATCGATCAAGGCTTCGACAATCTCAACGGAAATCTCGGACGGCTGGGGGCTCAGCATTCACGATTGCAGCATACCTTTCGGCGGGTGGAATACGAGAAGCCGGTCTATCAGGACCGACTGTCAAAGGAACGGGATATCGATATGGCCGAGGCGGTGACCGATCTGCGAATGCTCGAGCACACGCATCGGGCCGCAACTGCAGTTACCGCGCGCATCATTCAGCCCACGTTGCTGGATTTCCTCCGGTAGTGCAGGGTAGAGTCTAGTATGGGTAACGAGATGCAAATCACCACAAAACCGTTCGGCGTGATTATGGTCGAGGAGCGACAGATCATCACGTTTCCAAGCGGAATCTTCGGTTTCGAACAGCACACGCGCTTCGCTTTGCTGGACGCGAGCCAGGCCCCGTTCTATTGGCTGCAAAGCGTTCACGCCGTGAATCCAGCCTTTTTGCTGATCAACCCCTACCTCTTTCGTCCGGATTACCTGCTCGAAATACCGGATACCGACTATGAGGAGCTCGGCTGCCCTGCGCAGGAGGATATTCTGGTGTTCGCGATCGTGACGGTGCCGGAGCGCCCGGAAGAGCTGACCGCAAACCTGCAGGGTCCGGTGGTGATGAATCGCAAACAACGGATCGGGAAGCAGAGTATTCATCGCGACGGTCGCTGGCATACCAAGCACCGTATACTCGAAGAAAGCCCACAGGCGGTGCGAACGCGATAATGCTTGTCTTGGCCCGAAAGCTACACGAATCAATCCGAATCGGCGATGAGATCGAGGTTTCGGTGGTCGAGATCAAGGGCGACCAGGTGAAGCTCGGTATCAAGGCACCCCCACGCATCACCGTGCACCGCCAGGAGGTGTACGATGCCATTCAGCGTGAGAACGTCAGTGCCGCCGAGGCCGAGCCCAGCCGCGTTCCGTCGCTCGATGGCGTGCTCAACCAATCCCGGTCGGCAGAGTCGAAACAGTCACACCGGAAGCGGTCCCGGCACGAACCGAGCAAACCTGACAAATCTGAGAAACCGGGCAGGCAGAGCAACTCCGACGAGCCGGGCAACAGACGGCCGTAGCGCGCCATGTGCGGCGGCGGCAAACGGGGCTACTTCTTTCTCAGAATCCCGATCTCGGCCTCACTCTTGCGAATATAGATCGGTCCGGAACTCGGAGAGTCGAACTCCCCCCGAGCGATCCGATCCCGGCCGAGCTCGACGAGGGCCACGGCCGGAGGGCGTCGCGCGTCATGCGCCAACCGTAAGCCCGGGACGGCCGAAGCGCCGGACAGCGGAGCGAGCGCGGAGTACAGCTGCTCGGCTCCCGGGCCGGTGAGGAGTGGGGGGACGGCGTTCAGTTCTCGGCTCGAGGCAATAGCCGCTGTGGTTGCGGCGAGCTCCTCAGCCCCGAGGTCGAGCTCGTCGCTCAGGCGCTCACCCTCGTGCAGGAGCAGGCTGTAATAGCGGCGTTTCCGCGCGTCGATTACCGGCACTACCAGCCCGGGGTAGCTCCGATACGGGAAGGCAAACGCCTGCAGCGAGCTCACCCCCAAATAGGGCACCCCGCTGCCGGCCGAAAGGCCTTTGGCCGTGGCGTACGCGATTCGTAACCCGGTGAAAGACCCAGGCCCGGCACCCACCAGAATTGCGTCGAGCTCTCGCAGGCGCCATCCGGCCTCGGTCAGCAAACGCGACACGGACGGCATCACCCGCCGTGCGTGTCCGAGCCCGGCGTCCACGCTGTGCTCGGCGCAGAAGACGCGGCGCTCGCGATCCGCGAACTCGATCGCGGCAACGCTGAGGATTTCGGTGCTGCTGTCCAGACTCAACAAGCGCATCAGGGCTCCTCGATCTCTATGCGTCGTCGACCATCCGGTTCAATCGTGATCGTCACCACGACGGCGTCCGGGGGCAGCGCGGCAGGAGCGCGGTCACACCACTCCACAACTGTGATTCCGCCGCGATCGAAATACTCCTCGATTCCTACGTTCTCTATCTCGGCCGCTTGCTGTAACCGGTACAGGTCTGCATGGAAGAAGGGCAACCTTCCCTCGTACTCGGCGATCAGCGTGTAGCTCTGACTGGTCACCATCGCCGCTACCCCAAGCGCCTCAGCCACCCCTTTGGTAAAGACCGTTTTTCCGGCGCCGAGGCCGCCGCGCAGCCCGATGACGGTACCGGGCTTCAGTCGGCCGGCTAAGGTGCGTGCGGCCCGCATGGTCTCTTCAGGCCCGGCGCTGGTCACTAGTGAGGTCACGGCAGCTGCCCGTCATGCTCCAGCTGTGTGACACGCTCCTTCACCAAGCGCAGCGCCGGTACCAGAGGAAACGGTACTCGTTCGGTGAAGGGTGCCGATACTCGCGGTCTGCCGGTGGCGGAGCCCTCGATTACGAACTCCACCGTGGCGGCTACCGGGTTCTGGTTACCGACCGCGAAGCGGCCAGTAGCGTTGAAGGAACGACGATAATGGAACGGGGAGTCTTGGAGGGCAATATCGTTGAGGGTTATCAGTTGCATGCGCCGCCGATAGTAGCATGTCCCAGGTCAATCATCAACGTAACCGTAGACGTAGCTCTGTATGGCGTTCAGGTGTTTGCGGGATATACCGGCGAACATGATGTGCATAAGGCCGGAGCGGTACGAGGACTTTTCCAGAGACCGCACTTTCCCAAAGACTGAGAGTGAGCTGCCGTCGACGGTTTCGAACTCGATCTTGAGTAATGACTTAGCGGGGAGGGGCCGCTGCGAACGGATTGCCGCGCCTCCGGCCGACAGGTCCTCGAAGCGGCCGAAACGTCGGTCGGAATGGTTGACCACGGCTTGTCGCCGCGCGCGCCGTCCGCGGCCGCTGGTGACGACCGAGACCGAGTAGAAGTAGCACAGCTGATCGAACTCGCGCCGTGGATACTTGCGCTGCTGCACATGGGCAATACGGTCCGAGTGTGCCAGAAAGAGCGTGGGCAATCGCCGTGCGATCCCGTAACCGAGCACCGTCGTGATGAAGCTGTAGAGGTTTCCGGAATCGGTGTGGAAGCGTAAACGCACCTTAGCCCCTCTTCCGGGCCGGACTTCACGGTTGTTATCGTCATAGGGTGTCTCGACTCCGAATCGGTCGGCGCTCTGAGCGCTCACTCGGGTATCGTGCCAGGTGCGTCCGTCGGTGGTGAGGCGGATCTCCTGGGTGACTCGCAAGGACTTGGTTGAGCGCACACCCGCCACACTCTGACTGTGGATCGCGATGAGATTGCGGATATGGAACAGCTCGGCCTTGCGCTGCTCGCGTTCCTGCTCGTTGCGTACATTCTCGTCCACATCGTACAGGGATTCGCGTATCGTGCGATCGAGCAGGGGGCCGTCCTTCAGCAGGCGCATTGGGGCCGCCACCCCATGTGATCGTGCGTGTTGCAGCAACGTGCCGGCCTGCCGGCTCGTCAACCCAATTCGGCGGGCCTGTCGAATGAAGGCGCGCCTGGAGAACTTCCGTTGACGGCTGCTGCCGCCGCCGCTCAAAATGGAGTTGATCACACCGGCCATAATCACGAGGACCACCACGCCCACCATGATCGCGGTAATGCGAGCATCAAACTCCCCGAATCCTGTCACGGGAAGATCACGCTGCTGCTGAAGCAGGAAGTTCACGGTTGTCCATCACCGGCCGGGACATACCGCAGCAGATTCTGGAGCCCCGGCACGACCTCGTATTCGACCAGATCCCCGATCAAGACCGAATCGCCGGCATCGAACGCCTCGACGAGCTCCTGGAGCACACTGTTGAGCTGAACGACCTCGTCTTCAAGCGTCTGAGGATTCCAGTCGACCGGCAGGCAGGACCGATAGATCATCGCGAGGGAGCACAACCGCAGGAGCCTGCTCATCAGTTCCGAGAAGCCCGCGATCCGCTCCATCGCTTCGCGTTCCTTCCCGGTCTGCAGAAGCACCGGGACTTCACTCATCGACTCGGTATAGCCGCTCAGCGCCCGAGCCGTACGCTCAAGCTCGGCAACCGGCGCCGACAACTCACGATGACGGGTGTCGATCAACAACAGCAGTCGGTTGATCGCGGCGTTCAGCGGTTCGATCTGCCGTTCAGGCGCGGCGGCCAGGTCATCAGCCGACGGAGCTGAGGGGTCTGTCAGCCCCGACAAAGCCTGCTCGAGCTCGGTCAATGCACCTCCGTGGTTTCCTGACCCGTCGAACCTGAGCACGGGATCGACAGCGGCCCGCACATGAGACAGCTCGCGGAGCACTTCCTCGATGCGCGCCTGTTCGCGCGACTGCAGGGCCGTACGGAACACCGTGAAGTACTCGATCAACGTTTCGAGATCGGCGATGCGTCCCTCGAACGGCCCGGTGGTCTCGACACTGATCCGCCGTATCGGCGTGAGTGTGCGGTCCTTCCACGCGGCCGGCTCGTCGATCGAAAACGGCACGTCGTCTACGCTCAAAGCCGAGATAACGCGCGCATGGCTTTCAACAAACGGTTTCAGTTCGGCGATCACGTCCCCGACGGTGTTTTCCTGTTCCAGAGTGAACTCGATACTCGTATCATCGATCTTGATCTCCATGGTGCGCTCCTTACCGCAAGCGTGGCGCCCGCTCACCCGCCGGCCGTCTCTCAGCGTCCCTGCTGTGGAGCGTTCTGGCGACTGAAGTTCTCGATCGCACGTTGCTGCTCCTCAAGCTCACGCATCGCCCCTTCCATACGGCCGAAGTCCTGGCGCAGGGTCTGCTCCCGTCGTTCAAGGCGCTGCTCCTCGCGCTCTATATCGTCCTCGGTACGGGAGACGCGGCCGTCGATCGTACCGGTGCGGGTCGCGATGATTCCGCCGCTTTGCGTGTAGGGACCGATCAGCTCGTGGGCGCGATAGGCAGCCCCGGAATCGACGACGCGATTTCCGCTGCTGTCGTAGCCGAACAGGTCGTGCACCGACTGGAAGCGGGTCTGCAAGGCTTCATCGAGCACGGATTCGTTGATCTCCAGATATCCGCGCAGTCTCGACGCGTCTACCCCGCCGCCGAAACCACTCGCATTTGAAGAAATACCGACCTGAGCGAGCAGTCGCAGGTTGTCTCCCTCGCGGGTGGGGTAGGGGTCCATCATCATGTTTTGCAGGCTGCGGCGGAGGCGGCTGAGGATGCTGTCGCCTTGCAACAGCCCGAGTTGCTCGCGCGCTTGCTCGCGTTCCTCGTCATCGAAATACTCGATCTGGTCGATGACGCTCTCATCCCGGCGCGTGAGAATATTTACATCACGGATCAGCTGGTTGTAGCGACCAACGAAATCGATGATCGCGTCTTTGGCTGCCTCGCGATCAAAGTCGATCTCCAGCTCGATAGGGTAGGGGCCCGGGCGGTGCAGCTGAACGGTTGTGCCGTCGATCAGGTCGTCGATTGTGTTGCTGTCACGCGTGACCTCGATGCCGTCGACGGTGATGCGCGCATCCTGAGCGATCTGAACCGGGTTCAGCGGCCTGAACTCACCAGGAGCGGTAGGATCGTAGATCTCCACCGCACGGAGCATGATCTCGCGATGCGTGTTGCGATTGACGATCTCCAGCCCCTCGATCTCGGACAGCTCTTCGCTGATCGGAAGCCGTAGCGTCCGGTACTCATCGGTCGGGCCCAACGGCGGCAGCTGTATGCGGCGGCCTTCTCCCAGCACGAAGAACAAACGGTCGTCCTCCACCACCTCCGGTGGCTCGGGCTCAGGCAGCTCGGGTATCGCGATACGCGACTCGGCGTCGCGAACGGTAACATCTTCGAGAGTTACCTCACCCAGCTCCGGCAAACGCGGGCCGGGAGGGGGCTCGGGAGGCTCCCACTCGTCAACCGGATGCTCCACGACCATTACCTCGAGCTCCAAGACCATCCCTTCGTCCAGTCCGAAAGCCGGATCGATTGGGACCCGCACCTGCTCCCGTGGGCCGACGGTAAGCTCGTCATCCGGGTCGTCCGCAACCTGCACGCTCCGAGCCGTCTCCGGCGCCCGCTCAAGGACGCCGATCTCAAGCGCCAGGTCCTCAGCCTGCTCGAGGAAAGCCAGACGATTGTCGGCACCGGTAGTCTGTGCTTCGAAAAGGATTACCTGCGACTCACGCGTGTCGCGCACCGGGCGCGCGCGGACCACATCCCCGATACGGCGGTTCAGCTCGCGTGCGAAGCTCGCCACATCACCGCCTTCGAACTGGAACTCGGCTTCCTCGTCGCCGACGCGGAAGCGATACGTACCGCCCTCGATGCGGTGGTCGAGCGGAATGCGCTCGGACCGAAAAGCGTCGGCCCGGGCGATTTGGTGTACCTCAATCTCCGAAAACCCGCGTTCAGCCTGCCGAGTAGCGGTGGCGGTTAGGATGTTCGAGTCGGTGCTCTCGGCGCGGCGCAGATTGAAGGGGGTCTCGAATCCGTAGAGTCGCCTGGCACTCTCGCGAAGGCTGTTCAGGTCGCGCGCTATCTGTTGCCAGACGCGCCGCTGTTGCTCCTGTTTCTCGATCTCCCCCTCCATCCGTTCCTTGCGACGGCCTTCCTGTTCCATGATCTCGTCGATCATGCGCTGGGAATCTACGCCGGAATCTACACCGGGTATCAGCGGCCGGGAATTCGCGAATGCCGCGCTTGCGAGGAGGGGAACGAGAAATAGCGGGATAACCAGCGTCTTGACCATATGCCGGCGGTCTTCTCCGATATGTTAGTGAGCGTCCTGCCGTTATTATATCTCTTCATCCAGCAAGAGACCAATCGCCTCACGAATTCGGGCGTGGACGCGCTGCAGAGCTTCAGGCGGAAGCTCCTTAATCACCTTATCGGTTTCGCCGTCTATCACCTTGACCACCACCTGGTCTAAGTCGTGGTTGATCGTGAACTTGAGCCGACGGTTGAATGCCCATGAGAGCGTCTCGAGCTCTTCGAGCGGCTGTCTGATCTCGTCGCCCCGATGCTGCGCTGCTGCTTCCTGTCTGACCACATCAGGCCGTGGATGGATGCCTGCGCGGACACCTATCGACGGTCCTGTTGAGTGAAACCCGGGCGTAATGCCCCGAAAATCAATAGACATCTCCTTACCTCCATGTAAGAACTTCAGACCGGGGAGTGCGCGAGCCTCCCGTCGGTCTGAAAGGTATCCAAGAAATGACGTCCAGAAATCTCTTGGAACCTATCCTCATGCGCCGCATCTGGTGTGGTCGCGGCTCGGTAATACGGCCGATGCGCCGTCGTCTTAACCCAACAGCTGAAGAACCGACTGTGGTTGCATATTGGCTTGTGCGAGCATGGCGGTGGTCGAGTGTGTCAGGATCTGACTGCGCACAAAACCAACCATTTCGTTGGCCATGTTTGCGTCGCGGATCAACGATTCGGCTGCGGCAAGGTTCTCGGACGCGATCTGCACGCTCGATTGGGCCATCTCAAAGCGGTTCTGATAGGCTCCCAGATCCGCGCGTTGTCGCGAGACCTGGTTTAGCGCGCTGTCAACGACGCCGATGGCCTGATTGGCCAACTCAGGGGTGGAGATCGAGATTATCTCGTTATTCCCGTTTTCCCCCTGAGGACCTCCCAGCCCCAGCGCCGCCGCGGTCATGGTCCCGATGAACACCTGCTCGTTCTGATCCATGTTGGCGCCGATGTGAAACTGCATCACACGGTTTACCGCGCTGTCTTGTGCAAACGCCCCGGTAAGCATATTCATGTTGTTGAACTGGGCGTGCGACGCGATGCGGTTCACTTCCGCAACCAGCTGTGACACTTCAACCTGGATCTGCATGCGGTCTTCATCGGTGTAGATGCCGTTCGCAGACTGGATCGCGAGCTCGCGCATCCTGTGCAGGATGTCCTGCGTATTCTGCAGGTAGCCTTCGGTCGTCTGAATGAACGACACCGCGTTCTGAATGTTGCGGTCGGCCTGATTCAACCCACGAATCTGGCTACGCAACTTTTCCGATACCGCCAAGCCTGAAGCGTCGTCGCCGGCGCGGTTGATTCGCATGCCGGAGCTCAGGCGCTCAATAGAGCCGTGCGTTTCCGCACTTCGAAGCCCCAGCTGCCGGCTCGCAAAAGCCGCACTGGTGTTGTGATTAATGATCATAAACCCTCCTTGCGATTTGGAGCACGAAAAGCCATCCCTAGCTTTTCACTAGATGCCGACAGAGCACACCGGACGCTCTCGCGCCGCGACCGGCTACTCGTGCACGGCGAGACTTCCCCGGCCTGCTGTCGGCAAACCGGGAAATCCCGCCGCTATCGGCACCCAAGGAGGGGCTTTTTCAAAGAACGAAACTATCCTACAAGATAAATCATATTCGCCTATTGTAGTAATTGCAACACATTCTGGTTCTGCAGGTTTGCCTGGGCCAACATCGCCGTTGTCGACTGCATCAGGATCGCGTTCTTGCTGAAGTCGACCATCTCGGCGGCCATGTCGGTGTCGCGGATCCGTGATTCGGCGGCGGCCAGGTTCTCAGCCCCGATGTCGATGCCTTCGATCGCCATCTCGAGCCGGCTCTGGTAGGCGCCGAGGTCGGCGCGCTGTTTGCTGACTGCCTGCAGCGCAGAGTCGACCATACCGATCGCCTGGTTCGCCAGGTCGGGGGTGGACAGCGAAATGATCTCGTTGTCGGCGCCGCGCATGCCGAGGGCCGTAGCGGTCATCGTTCCGATGAACACGCGCGCGCGCTGGTCCATGTTGGCGCCGATGTGGAAGTACATCGATGCGGTGATGATGTTCTCGCCGGTATCGGCTGCGAAACGACCGGTGAGTAGGTTCATGTTGTTGAACTGTGCGTGTGAAGCAACCCGATCGATCTCGGCGACGAGCTGGGAGACCTCCACCTGAATCTGCATGCGATCTTCGTCGGTGTAGATTCCGTTCGAGGACTGTATCGCGAGCTCGCGGACGCGTTGCAGGATGTCCTGACTTTCCTGCAGGTAGCCTTCGGTGGTCTGGATGAACGACACGCCGTTGGCTGCATTGCGGGACGCCTGCTGCAAACCGCGGATCTGAGAGCGCATTTTCTCCGATACGGCGAGCCCCGAGGCGTCGTCGCCGGCGCGGTTAATGCGCATTCCCGACGACAGTTTCTCCATATTGCGGGTGAGCGCACCCTCGTTGACGCCCAGCTGACGGCTTGCAAATGCCGCACTGGTGTTGTGGTTGATAATCATAACCTGTTTCCTCCGTGAAGGTTGTGTGGCAAGGCTTCCGTGCCTTGTACGAGATTGAGCCGCAGACAGCGACTGTGTCGACGGTAGCTATGTAGGGTACCTTATCACCTCCTTTCCGCCCGTCATTTCCGCCCAAATCACGCAAAAAAGGCTCAACTGCCTTCAGTTGCGTGCCGACAATCTTAGATAAGGGGAGAAGAGTCCTAGGCGCGCGCGCCGGGACGCAGACCTCCCCCTATTCTGTTTATCGGCATGCTACCGTTTAACTTTAGTAAAAATCGCCGCGAATTGCCAATTCTTCTGAAAAGAGGCTCGATCCGAGTTCCGGGGCTGTCGGGGCGCCCGCTATTCGGCGCCGCCGGGGTACTCCGGATCTTCCGGGTCGTCCTCGCGAACCGGGTTTTCGGGGGGGAGCTCAGCCTCCGGGTCAATATCGCGCAGGTAACGCCGCGCGATAGGGTCACCGGGCTCGATCGTCAGAACAGTTTCAAAATAGCGCGATGCCTCATCGAGGTTTCCGCGTTTCAGCGCCAGCACACCCATATTCGATATTATCTTGGTATTGTCATGTTCGAGCTGTAGTGCATTGCGAAGGTGCTTCTCACCGGCCTCGAACTCACCGAGCTCCATGTGGCAGATCGCCAGCTCGTTGAGCGTATCCGCCTTTTGCGGCCCAAGCTCGAGGGCGCGCAAGAACGCGGCCTTTGCTTCCTGATACTGCTGCAGCCGGCGATGTGCCCAGCCGAGCAGGAACCACGCACGCCAAACCTCGGGAGAACGCTCGAGGAACCGCTGCATCTTTTCGACCGCTTCGTGCTCGCGGCCGAGCTGTACGGCGTCGTAGGCTTGCTGAAACAGCTCGTCAAGCAGGTTCTGCGCATCGATCTCGGCGATTGTCTTGCGCGCCTCCTCCAGGCGCTCTCCGTCCTCGGGAGCCGCATCAACGTACCGCTGCAGATGCTCACGCGCGCGCTGGAAGTTATGGCGCTGCAGAAAGAAGAAGCCGGCGTTCAGATCTACTTCGGGAGCCACCTCATCTCCGGCGAGCAGGGACTTGTAGTACGCAAAGGCCTGCTCGAGATAGGTCTCCTGTTTCTCCAGCTGCCCGCGTGACTCCGCCTGCTGCGCTCGCTGTTCATAGAGTAGAGCGAGGTTGAGCAACGGAGCGGTCTCCTCCGGCATGAGGCCGTGGAGGGCTAGAAAAATCTCTTCGGCTTGCTCGAACTGCTGATTGCGTGCCTGCAGGATCGCGGCTTCGGACAGCTCTCCGGGGAGATCCGGTTTGACGGCGAGGATGAACTCACGGTAGTAGCCTACATCCTCGTGCTCCGGCCGGTAGGCGAGAATCTTCAGCATGGCCGAGATGATCTGCTCCCAGCTGAGGGAGCCGATATCGTAACTCTCAACCGGGCCTGAGGTTTCAACCGGCAACATAATGTCCGGGTCAAGGCGAAACACTCCGATAGTTCGTTCCGCCTCGGACGGAATTGAGATGTAGACGATGTTCTCCAGGGGATCGAACTCTTCCATAGGGCATCCTTCGGCGTCAGCTCTGCTGTGAGGCCGAGTCGGTACGTTCCTGCTGCTGCTGATGCATATAGGTCTTGCCGTACGACTTGATATAGCTGTTGATTCGGATCTTGTACGGTACCGGCACCGTCTCTTCGTCGTACTGAACCGCGAAGGCGCAGATGTCATCCCGCCCCTCCACCGGTTCAAACCGAATCACGGTGCCCGAGATCTCCAGCGGGTCGTTCTGGTCCTCAACCTCGATCCGCAGCGTAACGGTCTTGTTCACCAGAAACTTGGCCAGTCCGACAATGATGAGCTTGGCGCCCCCAAACGAGAGATCCCTGATGATACATTTACGCGGCACGCCCTCGATTATCGCAACGGTGTTTTTCGTCTTCAGACCGAGCTTCCGCAGGCTGTCGGCGGTGATGACGATGCGTTCTTCCTTGCGGCGTTTGGCGTTGATGTTGGCTTCCAAGAGGAGCCCGAGCACTCCGATCAGATCGTCCGGGGGACGCTGGGTATAACTCAGGGTCAGGAAGTTCAGCTGTTGCTTCTCAGTGTTGTATTGGCTGATCCCGGTAACCCGCGCGGAGACGAAAAACGACAACGGGTCGGCCTTGTCGCGCTGCACAAAGCTGAAGCGAAGCGAAACGAGGTTGTTCGCTTTCCTGAGCGCTGTTGCAAGCATCTCGTTCATACTGACGATCACCTTTGCCCCGGCCATGGAGCTCGAGTAGATTACGCACGGCCAGTGGTGGCCGAGACACTTCAGGTGCACCTGCTTGGGAAACAGGTTGGTCGCCTCGATCACCTCGCGCGTGAAGGCGACGTCGACGGCATGAAACTGGTTATAGTAGTAGGCAATCTGTTGGCTGGTTGTTACCGGCATAGCGCTTGTGTGAAGCTATAGTACGGCAGCCACCTACCGTTGTCAATGTAAACTATCTCAACTCTACCCCGGGAAGGGGAGGTCCCGCTGCCGGTCGTCAAGCCCTGCATCGATCGTTTCGATCATTCTTTGCGTGAGCGTTTCTATCTCAGCATCGACGGCCGGATCGCTGCCGTAAGGTGTGGTGGTGCGTTCCTTGAACAGTTCATCGATACTCAGCAACGCAGCCAGAATCGCTAGTTTCAACGGATCCTGAGTAGCAACCGAGCTCTCGACCTCCTGGATCTTGGTTCGCAGGTAGTCTACGCAATCGGCCAAATACTCCGGATCCTGATCGGTTTCAAGGTGAAAAGCTGTTCCCAGGAGCTCGATACGCATCACGCCAGGTGCCCTCGCACCAACGGCAGCGGCCGCGTGCTGTCGCCGCGGCCACGGTCGGTTGTCGGTTAGAAGATCTCCAGCTCACCCGACGCGGCCGAGTCGCGGTCACGTCCGAGCGTCCCTGGAGTTTCCCCGGTGTCGGAGGCGTTGGATACCGTCCGACGCTCATCGAGTTCCGAATGCGGGCCGAGACTCTCGTCGCCGGCGGCCTGTGAGTCCGAAGAGGGGTCCCCGGCAGCCTGCTCCTGCTCCGCGGCGTCATCCGCTGTGCTCGGCGCCTCGGGCGATATGCGCTCGCCTACGAAGGTTTCACCGTCCTCGAGGTCTGCGCCGCTTTCCGAGGCTCCCCCGTCATCGGTCAACTCGTCCTCCAGCTGGTCTAGCTGCCCAAGGGCGGAGAGGATCCCTTGTTCAATTGCGGTCTGATCTTCCTTGATCTGCGCAATCTGATGCTCGAGCTCCGATACGCGCGCCTGATATCCGCTCAGTTCTTCGCGCAACGTTGTGTTCTCCTGTTGAAGCGCGGAGATTCTGGCTATAGCCTTGTTTACCCGCTGCTCCAGCAGCCGAACCTGCTCGAGACTCACCATGGTCAGTTATTCCCCAAACCCGATTTTGCGGTTTCAACCAGGGTTTCGAAGCTCTTCGGATCTTCGAGCGCCAGGTTTGAGATCGTCTTGCGGTTCAGTTGTACGCCGGCTTGCTGCAAGCCGTGCATGAACTGCGAATAGTTCAAACCGTGTGCGCGTACGCCGGCCGATATGCGCGCAATCCAAAGCTGACGGAACTCGCGCTTTCGGGCCTTGCGATCACGATAGGCGTACTGATTCGCCTTGCGGACCGCGTCCTTCGCGGTTCGCGTTAGCTTGCTGCGACGTCCCCAGTAACCCTTGGCCTGGTTGAGGATCTTCTTGCGGCGGTCTTTTCGTCTTGTACCGTCTACTGCTCGTGACATTGTGTTTGCTCCTTCAGAGGGCAGGCATCAACCATAGGGAAGCAGGCGTTTCGCGCGCTGCGCTTCCACGGTGCTCAGGATGCCGTTCTTTCGTAGCTTCCGCTTGCGCTTGGAAGACTTCTTCGTGAGAATGTGGCGCAGACCCTGCTGCTTGTACTTGACCTTACCGCTTCCGGTAACGCTGTAGCGTTTCGCCGCGCTCCTGCGCGTCTTTTGCTTGGGCATATCTTCGCTCCCTGTTTCGGTTGAGTTATCAGACCGCTGTGGTCGCTGTCTTTCGCTCTATCTGCTTCGCGTCTGTCTGTTCTACTCGTCAGGACGACTGCACTTCAGGTTCCGCTTGCGGCTGCTTCTTGCCGGAAGAGCTCACGATCATCGACATGAACCTTCCTTCCATTGCAGGCGGCTTATCAACGTGGCAATCGTTACCCAGTAAATCCAGAATCCTGTTCAGTACATCGCGCCCGAGCTCGGTGTGAGCGAGCTCTCGCCCGCGGAACCGAATCGTGACTTTCACCTTCTGCCCTTCGTCGAGGAATTTGCGGATATTCTTGGTCTTGAACTCAAGATCGTGGTGTTCGATCTTTGGTTGCATCCGCACCTCTTTGAGCTTCAGCTGCTTTTGCTTCTTGCGTGATTCACGCTGCTTCTTTTCCTGCTCGAACTTGTACTTACCATAATCTAAAAGCTTGCAAACCGGCGGGTTTGAGTTCGGGGCAACCTCAACCAGATCGAGCCCCCTTTCACGAGCGAGGTTCAACGCCTCGACGGTAGGGACGATACCTCGCTGGCCGCCTTCATCGTCGATTAGGCGGACCTCCCGAACCCGGATCCGTTCGTTTGCGCGCAGTTCTTTACTGGACAATGGCCCTCCTTGAACACATTCAGCCTAACGTGTAGGTTTTAGCGCGTACACTGTATCACCATGGTTTGAAAGAGTCAAAGGGCGGGACCGCCTTTTCTCGGCGCTAACCGGGGCTCCGGTACCGCTCTCCGGCGCGTGTAGGATATCGCAGTTGAAGGGTTTTGTATATATATGAGTGCGCTGCGTGACGGAATCGAGCTTGCGAAGGCGCTCGAGGGCGAGAGCATCAATACCTATGAGATCTATCAGACGATAACCGAACACCCCGATCTTCACCGCATGTTGCAGGCGCTTATCGAGGGTGGGCTTGCGCGCGTGCAGGATCTCGAGCGCTTCGAGAGCCGCTTTGATCCGGAACGAATTACCGATGTTACGAAGCTTGCCGGACTGCATATCGACGATCTGCGGATTGCGCAGGTCTTTGATGCCGGAATAGAGTACACGGATTTCCTGGAGCTCATCTGCGAGCGGGAGAGAGACACCGCGGTGCTCTACGATCGCCTGGCTGCGGTGGTTGCCGATCGGGAGCCTCAATACGCGCTTAAGCGTCTTGCCGAGGACACCCGCCGGCAACTGTGCCTCATCAGGTCGCGGCTTGAGCTGGAGCGGCTTTGACCGGCAGGAACTGCCCCGCACCGTGTTGGTGTTATCCTGAAGCCGCAGCGCGGGAGACCTCGCGGCGGCTCAGTCGGTTCCGCGCAGCAGGAAGCAGACCTCGGTGGACAGAAGGTTGCACAGAAAAGGCGCACGCCGCTTTCCGTTCCTCGTGTCGATAATCCGGATGATCTCGTACCCCATCTCTCGGCAGAGTACTTCGAAGTCCCTGCGTGTACAGAAATGAATATTCGGCGTGTCATACCACTCGTACGGGATATGCCGGTTCACCGGCATGCGCCCGCCGGCGAACAGCTGCAGCCGGTTGAGGATATGGGCGAAGTTCGGAAAATTGACGATCCCAAACCGCCCTACGCGCAGCATCTCCTGGAGCAGTAGATCGGGGCGATGTACCACCTGCAGCGTATGATTGAGGATGACGTAATCGTAACTATTGGTGGTGTAGTCTTTCAGCCCCTCGTCGAGATCTCCCTGAAAGACCGACAATCCGCGGCTGATACAGGTTCGGATCATCCGCTCTTCGATATCAACGCCGCGACCGCGAACTCCACGTTCACGGATGAGGCGCTCGAGGAGCTCGCCTTCGCCGCAGCCGAGATCGAGCACTGTGCTGCCGGGCTCAATCAGATGCAGGATCTCGGCGTAGCTGAAATGTTGGCGGTGATGTCCGTTATGCTCCATCCGGGCGTTATTTTTCATCTAGGCCTTCCAGAAAAGACGACACCAACGGCGCCTGTCTGTCGATCTCAAGAAAGAACGCGTCGTGGCCGTAGGGGCTTTCGAGCTGTACGTAGGAAACGTCCACCCCCTGGCGCATCATCGCAAACACTACCTCTTTCGACTGGTAGGGCGGATAGAGCCAGTCGGAGCTGAACGTGACCACAAGAAATTTTGCGTTGCAGTTCTGCACGGCGCGCTCCAGCCCGTCGAAGCGCGCGCCGAGGTCGTAGTAGTCCATCGCCTTGCTCAGGTAGATGTAACTGTTGGCGTCAAAGCGGTCGACGAACTTATCGCTCTGGTATTCGAGATAGCTCTCCACCTGGAACTGATCTTCAAAGTCAAACCCGAAATTGGCGCGCTCCTGGAGCCGGCGTCCAAACTTCATGCCCATCGCCTGCTCCGACAAATAGGTGATGTGCCCGACCATTCGCGCGATAGCCAGCCCCCGCGCCGGAGGCTGGCCGTCATAGTAGTCGCCTCCGTTCCAGAACTCGTCCGAGACGATTGCGTTCCGCCCTACGGCGTTGAATGCAATCGCCTGCGCCGAAAGACGCGAGGTAGCGGCCATGATGATGGCCGATCGCGCTCGTTCCGGGTAGCGCACCGTCCATTCGAGCGCCTGCATACCGCCCATCGACCCTCCGGCGACCGCGTACAACCGCTCGATGCCGAGGTGATCGATGAGCTCGCGCTGGACTTTTACCATATCGTCGATCGTGATGACCGGGAAACTCAGGCCGTACGGCCGGCCGGTTTCAGGGTTGATCGAGCCGGGGCCGGTGGTGCCTCGGCACCCGCCGAGCACGTTTGAACAGATGACGAAATAGCGCTTGGTGTCGAAGGCCTTATCCGGACCGACCATGTTATCCCACCACCCGGGGTGACGATCCTCGGCACTATGATATCCGGCGGCGTGCGCATCGCCGGAAAACGCGTGCTGAATCAGAATCGCGTTGCTGCGGTCGGCGTTCAGCCGGCCGTAGGTTTCATAGCGTACCGTTATCGGGCCGAACTCGCTGCCGCCTTCAAGCGTGATACCCTTCCCGGGCGCCCCGAAGGTGTAGTCCTGTGGCGTTACGATTCCGACGCTTCCCGGGACGGTGGCGCTTTGCGAGCCGGAGGCTATGGGGCCGAGATCGTTGCTATTGCCGTCTTGTCGAGCACTCTCGTCCGCCGGCGCGTGTGACTCCATATCTGGGGTGATCCTAGGCGGCTGGGCGACGACTGTCAATAACGCCCGTTCGAAACGGCAGCTTGATGCGGGGCCGCATTCATGATAGCGTTATCCGCCACGTAACTCGTTGAACAGAGCAGGACGCAGCCATGTTTTTGTTTCTTCTAACCGCAGTTCCGATCGCGTATCTCTTGTTGTTGAGTTTCGGGGGGCAGACTAATCAGCCGGCAGCCATTACGCTGGTGCCGTTCGTGAAAGGCGTGCTCCTGTTTCTGCCGGTGATCGTGCTTCTCCTGATCCTCGAACAGATCGTCCCTCAACAGTTCAACCCCGGCGGGCTCTATCTGCGCTATGCGCTGCTACGAACGGCGCTGCCGTTCCTGATCGCTACAGCCGGCGCATTGGTTGTGGTGAGCGGGGGCGTGAAGAATGATTTCGCCGCGGGAAGCACCGCGGTTCTGTCGTTCATCAGCGGGTACTACGGCGTGTTCGGCATCCTCGACACCGTTGCGAACATCGGTCACACCGACCCATACATTCTCTTCATGTTGCCGGCCCTGCGTCTGGTGATAATCGTTCTGCTTCCCTTCCTGCTTATTGACGCGTTGCGCGCCTATAGTTTTGCGCGCGTCGCGGCGTTTCTGGCTGTGGCGGTGGTCCCGTTCGCGCTCGCTACGGTCGCATGGCTGTATCGGCTCGGATTTCGGGGCGCGGCAGTCGGTGCAACGGCTGCGCTGGTCGTTATTGCCGTGGTGGTATACCTCAGATTCATGGTCGCTCGTCTGCCGGACAGCCGTTGAGTGCTGAAAAACCGCGACTGAGTGCCGGTTTCCGGCTCAATTCTCGCTTCGCAGTGGCCGAAGAGTCTTAGTAGGGGATTGTGTGGTCGCTCGGGGCTATTGGCGGTGCTTCAACGGTGGAGGCGACGACGATGTGAAGCCTGGCTTCCAAGCCGTGTAAGCCACCGTTGTGCAGGCACTTCCGACCGCACCGTTTGTTTGACAAAGGTATAGGGCGACCATATAATTCCGGTAGCGAGAAGCGCGTAGTTAGTGTATGAGGTTAAGGAGATTTACATGAAAAAGCGCAGCCTGCTCGCGATATGCCTTGCTGTTATGGTTTCGTTACTCGCGGCTCCGGCATTCGCGCAGAACGCGGTTCGCAATTTCCAGTCGGTCGTCATTGAGGATTTCAATGACCCCGAGGAAAGTCGCTGGATCGTTCGCGGGAGTAAGTTCATAGCAGACGATTATCCGCAGTGGACCCACGTGCGGGCCTGGCCTGACGCCCTGCATCGGCATGAGCCGGAGGATATCACACTGCGGTCGCTGGGCATTAATGCCGCCTTCAATCGTCGCGGGTATAACTATCTTGAAATCATACCGGCGGCGATGAACGACGACGGGGAACTCGAACCGAGTTCTATCGCGATTCCGGGCATGGCTGAGTCGATGGAACTCTGGGTGTGGGGGTCTTTGCGCAACTACTACATGGACGCGCATTTCCGCGATCATCAGGGCATCATCCATACGCTACGATTAGGCGACATCAACTTCCGCGGATGGCGAAACCTGCGCATCAATATCCCTCGCTGGATACCGCAGCATGTTGAGTACGTTCCCGAACGGCGCGGATTGGAGCTCGTTAAGCTGGTGCTGTGGACTCGTCCGCGGGAGCGCGTAGACCAGTTCTTCGTGTACCTGGATGAGATCAAGGTTATGACCGACCTATTCGAGGAACGCTTTGACGGCGAGGACCTCGCCGACCCTGAGTTCATCCGCCAGATCTGGGAAGACTAGTAAGGAGTACGAGTAATGAAAAGGCTGTGCTATGTCGTCGCGCTGTTGACGATTATTCCCACCATGCTGTTTGCGCAACCGCAGGAGATCGATCCGGGGCGCCTGGGGGTGGATGCTGCGCAGCAGCGCCTGCAGGAGATCTCGGTTAGCCGCTTCGAGGATCCCGGATTCTGGCGCGTCTCGATGACCCTAGACAGTGGCGTGGTAACCTATCGCCGGTTGGAAGGCGGGCCGATGGACGCCGAGCCGATTGAAGCTGAGATCGAGGCCGGCATCGACGAGCAGAACCGCTACGTGCTCGGCGTAAAGGCAGAGTTCTTTCGCCGTCGGGCGACTAACATTTTCGTCGAAGCTGCGCGCCCCATCCCGATTCCCGGAGTGGTGAAGACACTGTCGGTATGGGTGGTCGGACGTAATCGGGATCATCGGTTGAGCGTGGTGCTGAACGACTATTTCGGCAACCTCGTCGTTCTGCCGATGGGGAGAATGAACTTCTCCGGCTGGCAGAGAATGGAGGTAGCGATTCCCCCGCGCATACCCCAGGAAGACCTGTACATCGGCGGTGATCGCGGCCTACAGTTTGTCGGGTTTCTGATTGAGCCCGACCTCATGCAGAGCTACGGGTCATACTATGTATACTTCGACGACATGCGCGCCGTGACCGATCTCTTCGCGGAAGAGGTCCGCGATCCGGATGACATGGTAGACTCTTGGTAGCAGCCGGGTAACATGGTTACGCCGGGTCGCGACTCGAACAGGGATCACGCAAGCGAGAATCAGGAAGCCGGTGCCGTTCAGGGTACCGAAGACTACAAGGAGCTGCTGCGCTCCGTCTATTTTTTGCGCAACCTGCAGGACTCCGAGCTGGAGCTGGTGGCTGAGCGTTGCAGCGAACAGCAGTTTGCTCCCGGCGAGACGATCTTCCGTGAGGGCGATCGCGGCGAGCGTTTCTACATTATTCTCTCAGGTGACGTTGAGATCTGGAAGCGAGATCCTCAGCTCGGGGAGCAGTTGCTCGCCATACAGGGCCCGGGAGAGATGTTTGGTGAGATTGCACTGGTCGATGATCTTTCACGCAGCGCTACGGTGGTGGCGCGCGGGCCGGTGCGGGCGCTGTATCTGACACGCGAACGACTCGACGAGGTTCTCGATGCCTCATCGTCGGTGGGGCGCTCGCTGCTCAGGTCGCTTGCTTCTATGGTACGCGAGAGCAATCGCCATTATCTTGAGGACCTGCGCACCCGCAATCGTAAACTGGAACAGGCGTATCGAAGGCTCGAAGCCACGCAGAATGAGCTACTGCGGGCCGAGCGCCTGTCGACCCTCGGTAAGTTTTCGGGGATGTTGCTCCACGACCTGCGGAATCCACTCTCGGTGTTGCGCGGCTTTGCTGAACTGATCTATAACCATTATGTGGACCCCGAGCGGGTGAGGCGCTACGCCGCGAAGATTGTGAAGGAAGCGGAGCGCCTTGATGAGCTCACCAGCGAGCTTCTGGACTACTCGCGCGGTGAGATCAGACTCGAGCTGCAACCGGTGAGTATCGATGGGTTGTTTGCGACGGTACGCTCCTGGTTCGAGAGCGGCGAACGCGACAGCACCATAGCTCTTAAGGTGCGCAACGAGCTATCCGACACAGTGCTGCTCGACGAGAAGCGCATGCTGCGTGTTCTGTGGAACCTGGTAGAGAACGCCGCCAAGGCGATGCCGAACGGCGGAGATCTGATGCTCGAAGCGATTACCGAAGAGGACGAGCGCCTCTGCATCACGGTACGGGACACCGGCTTCGGGATGACCGAGGAGGTTCGAGCGCGAGTGTTCGAGCCGTTCTTCTCGACGGCTCACGGCGGCGGTACCGGGCTGGGCATGGTCGTAGTTCGGACGGTCGTCGAGGCGCACGGCGGCACCGTGTCTCTCTCGAGCGAGCCGAATCACGGTACTACGGTGCGGCTGCGACTGCCGCTCAATGGATAAGGGGCTGCCCCGGCCCGCCGGCGGAGCCCGCCGGAACACCGGAGCCCAACCGGAACGTGGGAGTCCGCCGGGGTATCCCGCCCCGAAGACCTCAGCTCGCCACTCTGAACAACGCCCGGTAGTTTTCGCGCACGCGATCGATAAGGTACGCCGGTGAAACCCCGCGCAACTCAGCAAGGGCGGCGTAGGTATACCCGATCAGCCCCGGATGATTTGTCCGACCACGGCGCGCCTGCGGGGCGAGGTAGGGCGCGTCTGTCTCAAGCAGCAGCCGCTCCCAGGGGACCATCCGAGCTGCTTCGCGCACCTCATCGGCCTTTTTGTAGGTGAGGTTACCCGCAAATGATATATGGAAGCCTCGTGCAAGGACCTCCTCGGCAAAGCGCGGCCCGCTCGAGAAGCAGTGCATAATCCCGTGCGGGGGTGGCGGCGAGACTGCGTCGAGCGTTGCGAGGATGTCGCCGTCGGCGTCACGATTATGGACGATTACCGGCAGCTCCCGCTCGACCGCGATCTTCAATTGTTGCTCAAACAGGTAGCGTTGGCACTCCATCGGGGCGTACATGCGAAACCGATCGAGACCGGTTTCACCGACGGCGACTACAGCTGAATCGCGCAACTGAGACGCCAGCGCGGCGAGAAGGGGCTGATACTCGGCTTCCGCCGAGGTCACCGGATGAAGCCCTGCTGCCAGATGGAGTCCCGGTTGCTTCGCGGCCCACTCACGGCGCCGCTCGAACCCGGCGGTGCTAATGCCGATGTCGAGCGCGTATTCAAGCCCCGCCGCAAAGCAGGCGTTGAGTACGGCGAGCGGATCGAGCCCTTTCCGTTCTATCTCGGACAAATGCAGATGGCTGTCGATCATGCCGTCTGCGAGCTGTAGGTCGAGATCGCTCATGCGGTCGTATCCTTTGTCTGCCGCGGTTTTTCGGTAGACGTCTCGAGTGGGCGCCCAAGGCGTGCCTGCAACGCCGGGAGGAGATCGCTGAGCCGGCCGGTCACCTTTATGGTGCAGAGCGCGTCGGCGCGCGTGAGCCCGTCGTTCAGAATAACGACCGGAACACCGCGTTCGTGCGCTTCCAGGACGAAACGGTAACCGGAGAACACAGTCAGCGAGGAACCCACGGCGACCAGGCACCCGGCGGCCGACAGGAGCCGAAACGCACGGTCGACGCGCTCTCGCGGCACGTTCTCGCCGAACAGAACGACATTCGGCTTCAGAGGACCGCCGCAATGCAGACACTCGGGAGCGCGAAACGCCGCTTCGTAATCCTGGTGTAGCTCAATATCGCCGTCAGGCGCGATCGCCCGAGTCTCGGTGAACCAGTCCGGATTCGCTTCCAGGATGCGGCGCTGTAGCGCGCTCCGCGCTTCGAGCGCGCCGCAGGTCAGGCATATCGCCTCGGCCAGGGTTCCGTGCAGATCGATTACCGCGTTGCTGCCGGCCGCCTGGTGCAGCTTGTCGACGTTCTGTGTCACCACTGGTCCGAAGATCCCCTGCCGCTGTAGCTCCGCAACAATGCGGTGCGCGAGGTTCGGCTGCGCTGCGGCGATATGCGGCCAGCCGAGTGCGCTGCGTGCCCAGTACCGGCGACGCGCGGCGCTGGAGCGCCGAAAATCCTGGTAGCTGATCGGATTGCCGCGGCGCTGCAGGGCGTCGGGTCCCCGGTAGTCCGGTATGCCCGAGTCGGTGCTGATACCGGCGCCGGTCAGCACGAACGCCGGAGCTGGCGCTTGGGCGAGTAGACGAGCGCATTCTGCTAAGGCGTTATTGGCGGTCACAGCTCGTACGCTACGGCAAGGCGGTGCACGCCGTCAAGCGGTGGACGGCCGCGACTCTGTTTGCGCCATATTGACAGGCGCGCTCCGGTGTACTATATTTTGACTAGTCAAATACGTAGCATGCCTAATTCAAACAGAGGTTTTCGTTCAGCTGAGGCCACCGCGCCTGGTAGAACCCCGGTGGTGTCGACGGCAAGGGCAAACGGCTGCGGGAGCGAGGACGACGTGTTACAGCGGGTTGAACGCAGCAGATTGAAACGACGCGGGGAGCCGCGCGGATACCGAGCGGTTCGCGGCCGCGTTGGGGACACAACCGAGACCGTCGGCCTCACCCCGCGCAGTACGGTAGCGGTGGGAGTGTACGGGCTCAGCGCCGCCTACGACGGTCCTCCGGTGCTTGAAGACGTCAGCTTCGAGCTTGCCCGCGGCGAGCTCGTGATTATACTCGGCCCAAACGGAGCCGGCAAATCCACCTTGTTCAAGATCCTTACCGGGCTCAAGACTGTAAGTTCCGGGCGCGTTTCGGTCCTCGGACACTCGATTGGCGCGGCACGAGCGGAGGGCTACATCGCGTACGTTCCGCAGGAAGAACACATCGATTGGCAGTTCCCGATCTCGGTCTGGGACGTTGTGCTCACCGGGCGGTACGGGCTGCTCCGCAACGAGGGCGGCATCAAGCGTTTTCTCCCGGCACGCTGGGCACGGCGTGAAGACCGCGAAGCGGTCGCCGCTGCGCTCAACGCGGTTGCGATGTACGAGTACCGTGATCGGCCGATCGGTGCGCTGTCGGGAGGGCAGAAGAAACGCGTGTTCCTGGCGCGTGCCCTCGCGCAGGAGGCGGGCGTGTTGTTGCTCGATGAGCCGCTTGCCGGGGTTGACCGCCGCTCCGAGGATCTCATTTTTGATGTTCTCCAGCGGGCGAAAGCGGAAGGTCGGACGTTGTTGATGGTGACACATGATCTGCAGAGTGCCGAAGAGCACGGCGATCGTCTTTTGCTGCTCAACCGTTCCGTTATCGCACTGGGGTCTCCGGACGAGGTCCTTAGTCACGACAATCTGCTGCAGATGTTTCACGGCGCCGCGCCGTTGCGACGACACGCGCAGGTATCGACGCAGGTATAGGGGCAGGTATGGTGGGCTGGATTGTGCGGGCGGCGACCGGACTATACGAGGTCGGGATCACCGCGACCGAAGCTTTGGTGCGGGTGTTTGCCGCTTTCGTGTCGCTGTTTCCGGCGGTCATCTCGCAGCCGTTTCAGTACGCTTTTATGCAGCGCGCCCTGCTGACTGCCTTGATTGTCGGTGCGGTGTGCGGGGTTCTTTCATGTTATGTCGTACTCAAGCGCTGGGCGCTGCTCGGAGATGCGATTTCGCACGCGGTCTTACCTGGTGTTGCCCTGGCTTATCTCCTCAACCTTCCGTTCTTCATCGGCGCGTTCGCGAGCGGGGCGGCAAGCGCGGTCGCGATAGGCGCTGTAGAGCGCCACACGAGAATCAAGGAAGACGCGGCGATGGGGTTGGTTTTCACCGGCGCGTTTGCGCTCGGGGTCGTGATTATAAGCCGAATCGCGACCTCAACCCATCTGATGCATGTGCTGTTCGGCAACGTGCTTGGTGTTCGTCTGCCGATGCTCATGATGACTACGGCCTCCGGTCTGCTCGCGCTGGCGTGCGTGTTTCTGTTTTACAAGCAACTTTTGCTGTACTGCTTTGATCCGGTGCACGCCAGCGCTATCGGGATGAACACCGGGGCGATTCACTACGGGCTGATGCTTTTGTTAACCCTGACGATTGTTGCCAGCCTGGAAACCGTAGGTATAATACTAGTGGTAGCGATGCTGATTACCCCTGGCGCAACCGCGTATTTGATTACGAACCGCTTGCCTCGCATGATGGCGATTGCGGCGGGGGTTGGGACGTTTTCGGCTGCCTTCGGGTTGTATCTCTCGTTCCGACTGAATGTGGCCTCAGGGGGCACCATCGTGCTGGTCGCCCTGGCGCTGTTCGTAGTGGCGATGATATTTGCACCGTACGGTGTGGTGCGTCGCGGGCGTGCCCTGCGCCCGGCGCGGCCGTAGGCGAGTGAGCGGCTAGGGTAATGCCATCAAGCACGGTTGAGCAGTACATCAAGATCATCTACACCCAGCAGGAGCATCTTGGCCGGAGTGTGGTGCCGATGAAGCGTCTGTCGGAGGCCATGGGAGTTACGCCGGGAACCGCAACCACCATGGTGAAGCATCTTGACGACGTCAAGCTGGTGAGTTACCACCCGAGGCAGGGTGTTCTGCTGACGACCAAAGGTGAGAACCTGGCGCTGCGGATGCTGCGCCGCCATCGCTTGATCGAGACCTTTCTCGAACAGGTGCTCGGTTATGATTGGTCTGAGGTGCATACCGACGCGGAGCGGCTCGAGCACGCGGTTTCGGACCGTTTCATCGACAAGCTCGAGCAGTACCTCGGGTATCCGGACGTCGATCCGCACGGTGATCCCATCCCCAGTTCCAGCGGCTCGATTGAGTCGGCGATCAGCGTACCGCTGAACGCCTGCGGTGCCGACCGCAGGGTGAGAATCGTGCGGCTGCTCGACGACGATCCCGAGTTCCTGGTGTGCATGAAGAGCTACCTGATCTTTCCCGGACAGGAGTTCATTCTCAAGAACAGTAGCGCCATTACCGGTACGGTAACCCTCGAGCATTCAGACACTCTTAAGCCGGTCACGATTGGGTATGATGCCGCCGGCCGCATCCTGGTCTCGGAGCGCTAGGTTTCCTCACGCTCCTTCGACGACGAACTTCAGCGGATACCCGTATGTTTTCGAGGCTTTGCGCGCCAGGGCGACCTTCGTGTTAGCGATATCGTATGAATATAACCCGACCGTGGCCTTGCCGCTGCGGTGCGCGGTCATCATGATACGCTGCGCATCCTCCACCTGTTTACGAAAGATCTGCATGAGTACCTCGACCACGAACTCGCGCGGCGTATAGTGATCGTTGAGCACCACCACTTTGTACATGTCGGGTGGAGTAACGCGTTGGTCGGTGCGCTCAATGACCTGCTCGTCTCCACCGGGCGTGCGTGTCGCGTCTCCCATGCCTACAATATCGCAAACTCAGCCATGATCTGACCAGTGGTAACGGCGGCAATCCCGAGCGCCGGCGCCTGTAAGTAGGGTTACGATCCGGAGCTCCCCGGTGGGCCGATCGCACCGGCTCGGCGCCTGCGCGTTGTGTCTGCGGGCGCACCTGTGATACTACTTATGTCGCCAGAGCACGCCCTTGGTCGAGAGGTAGCGTATGATTACCTTACTGCAGGTTGCCGGAAGTCTCGGACTGTTTCTGTTCGGGATGCGTACGATGAGCAACGGGATGCAGCGAGCCGCCGGCGAGCGCCTCCAGGCCGTCTTGAACTATATGACCGGCAATCGCTTTATCGCGGTGGTGACCGGAATCCTGCTTACCATTCTGGTGCAGTCGTCCTCCGCCTCTACCGTTATGGTCGTGAGCTTCGTCAACGCTTCGTTGCTCTCGCTGACGCAGGCAGTCGGTGTGATTATGGGCGCGAATATCGGAACCACGCTGACCGGCTGGCTGGTTGCGGCGATCGGGCTCGACTTCAACGTTGCGGCTGCGGCGCTGCCGGCGGTCGGTCTCGGGGCGCTGTTGGTGTTCAATCGAAAGCCGCGGCATACGCCGCACGGGGAGGCGTTGATCGGCTTCGGGATTATCTTTCTCGGGTTGTCGTTCCTGCGTGATTCGGTGCCGGACGTTTCCGAGTATCCCGAACTGTTGGAGTACATGCGGCTTCTCGGCGGGCACGGCCTTGCTTCAGTTCTGCTGTTTGTAGCGGTCGGCGGCGTTCTCACGCTTGTCGTCCAGTCCTCTTCGGCCGCAATTGCCATCACGCTTACGGCCGCGTTCGCAGGCTGGATCGATTACCCGAGCGCTGCCGCGATCATCCTCGGCGAGAATCTCGGAACCACGATAACCGCCAACCTCGCCGCAATCGGCGGCAGCCTTTCGGCTCGCCGTGCCGCTCGCGCCCATCTCATTTTCAATGTAATCGGGGTTGTGTGGATGGTTGCGGTCTTTCCAGCGTTCTTGCAGTTAGTGGACGCAATCATTCCGGGGTCACCGTACCCGGTGGAGGGGGAGCTGGGCGCCTTACCGGCGCATCTGGCGATGTTCCACACCTTGTTCAACCTGACCAACACGTTGCTGTGCGTGGGATTCGTAACAACGCTTGTTCGCCTGGTTGAGCGAGTCGTTCCGGGCACCGAGGACGAACGCGTCGAAGGCAGGTACCGCCTGCCGATCGTCGGCGAGCAGATCCACCAGAGCCCCGAATTCTACCTGGTGGAGGTGCGTAACGAGATCGCTAAACTCGGCGAAGTTGTCGAACGGATGTTCGCGCGTTTGCACGGGGTGTTCGAAGCCGAGGAGGACGATATCGATAAGGTTGTCGCCCGGCTGGAGCGCGAGGAGCGCTTAACCGACGAGATGCGCGACCAGTTGACCGAGTTCTTGGCGTCTTTCTCGATGGAGAGCCTGACAAAACGGGGGGCCACCGATGTTGCGGCGATGCTTCGTGTTGTCGATGAGCTCGAGAGCGTGGCCGACAGCTGCTACAATCTCGGCCTGCTCGGGCAGAGACGAGCTCGCAAAAGACTTCAGGTGGATCCAACGGCGGTTCCGGATCTAACGGCATATCTGCAACTGATCTCGCGGTTTCTGGCCTTTATCCGTGAGCATTTGAAGGAGCGGGTTACGCCGGAAGAGTTCGCCGCTGCCATGGCGATGGAGGAACAGGTCGATGAAGGGCGCAATCAGTTGAAACGGGACGCCCGCGACCGGCTGCAGCAAGGCGGCGACGTTCGCACCGAGTTGCTTCTGATCGACATGGTCGCCCATCTGGAGCATATCGGTGACTACTCGTTGAACGTCGTCCAGTGTCTGGCTCCGCCCCCTGCCGGAGGCAGCCCCGGGACCGAGAGGCAGGCGCGCGCCTGGTTCGCTCGTTCCGAAGGCGGGTAGTCGAGAGGCAGAAAGCCGACCGCCGGGAACTCGGAAGGCGATCAGTCCGGGGCCCGGTGAGTGGGGCGCCCGGCGCCGTTGCCGAGATCTACGTTCGCGGTGGCCGAGGTCTACATCACTCCGGCTGAGGGGTGCTCGCAGTAATCGCAATCGCGGTCTGCGTGACTACAGAAATAGCCGAGCTTTTCGTTCCAGCGCACCTTTTCGAACGGGCAGGTTTCGTAATAGCGGACGAACTGGAGCAGCCGATCGAACACCATCTCGGATATGCGATGCTCCATCTGGCAGGCCTCTGCCTCGGCAGTCTCCTGGTCAACACCTAGCACCTTGACAAAGAAGTCTTTCAACGCGCGATACTTCTCCATAATGTGCTCGGCGACGTCCCGCCCTTCGTCGGTCAGGGTGATCAGGTCGTACGGCGCGTAGTTTATCAGTCCCTTTTTCGAGAGTGTACGGAGCGCGCCGGTCACCGAGGCGTTGATGACGCCGAGCTCCTGCGCGATGTCGGTAACGCGTGCCGCCCGCTTGCGCTGCTCGATAATGTAGATTGCCTTGAGATACATCTCAAGGCTTTCACTGAGTGAACGCTCACTCGTCATACTTAATACATTACGCCGGTTGCGGGTTTACTGTCAACGAAGCAAACGACCGCAGCGACTACCGAGCTGAATCAGGCTACGGATTTTGGCGTGCTGTAGTGCAATGATCGTGGCAGGTGGGGTGGCGGCACTTGCGTGATGGCGAGTGCTCCGATAGAGTCGATAGCAGCACACCTCTCTTAGGAGATCACATGAAACGTGACCGTGAACCATGGCGCTTTCTCGAACAGTACCGGGGTACACACTTCAGCGGCGAGTGGCCGACGCTGCCGCAGCTGTTTCGCATCACAACCGAGCGCAATGCGGACCGGCGATGCTTCTCAATCTACGAACCCGACAATCTTTTCCTTACCTATGGTCAGGCATGGTCGGCGGTTACAGCGGTGGCGCGGCGCCTGAAAGCCGCCAAGATCAAGCCCGGGGATCTGGTGGCACTGAGCGGCAAGAACTCTCCGGAGTGGACCTTGGCTTATTTGGCGATCCTGTTCGCCGGTGGAACCGTTGTTCCGCTCGACTATCAGCTCAAGAGCGAAGAGATCTCGGCTTTGATGCAGTTCGCCGGCGTGAAAGCACTGTTCATCGACGAGGAGAAGCAACACGAAATTGATCCAAAGAACAAACTCAAGCTCAGGGCGCGGATCGCGCTTGCCAAAGGTAACCCCGACTACATCATGGACATCGCCGCCTCCGGCAACGGCGACGACTCCGCGGCGCGCGGCGAACCGGTGCCTGAGGATCTTCCCGGTCTGACCGAGACCGGCGAGCACGACCTGGCCGCTATCCTGTTCACTTCGGGGACTACCGGAAACCAGAAGGGTGTGATGCTCACGCATCACAACTTCGTAAGCGACTGTTTCCTGGCACAGGAAAAGATGAACGTGCTGCCGAGCGACGTGTTCTACGCGCTTCTGCCGCTGCACCACTCGTACTGTATGCTCGCTGTCTTCATTGAGGCGATCTCGATCGGCTGTGAAGTGGTGTTCGCCAAGAAGCTCGTTGTCAATCAGATTCTGAAGGACCTCAAACAGGGCCGGGTGACGATGTTCCTTGCCATCCCGATGCTGTTCAACAAGATGCTCAAGGGGCTGATGCGCGGGGTTCGCGAGAAGGGCGTGATCGTGTACGGGGTCATCCGGGGCCTTATGATCGCCTCGGGCGCAATCAAGAAGACCTTCGGCGTCAATCCGGGCAAGGTGCTGTTTCGCGGTATCCGAGCCAAGCTATCCTTGGAGACCAATCGAATATGCATCTGCGGCGGCGGCCCGCTCCCGAGCACAACCTTCAAGGCGTTCAACCAGTTGGGGATAGACTTCGTGCAGGGCTACGGCTTGACCGAGACAGCCCCGATCCTTACGCTCAATCCGGTCGAACACTACAAGGAGCAGTCGGTCGGTCAGGTTCTTGTCGGCGTAGAGATGCGGATTGACGAACCTGACGATCGGGGTAACGGTGAGATCGTGGTCAAAGGCCCGATGGTCATGCAGGGGTATTACAAGAACGAGCGCGCAACGGCCGAAGCCTTCACGGCCGATGGGTGGTTACGGACCGGCGATGTTGGGTATCTCGACGAGGAAAACTACCTCTACTTGACCGGCAGAAAGAAATCGATGATCGTCACCGAGGGCGGAAAGAACGTCTTCCCGGAAGAGATTGAGGACCACTTCCAGCTGTATG
>PUPD01000019.1 GCA_003552985.1 Spirochaetaceae bacterium | reverse complement strand
TAGCCTTTTTCGGTGGGGTCGATGAGCAGGAGGTTCTACCCTTTGGGGACGCCCGTCGTGTTCGGGAAGAAGTGCGTCTTCGCATTGATCAGGCGGCAACGAATGGAGGATTCATCATCGCCCCGGCTCATAACATTCAGCCGGATACACCATTGGAGAACGTATACGCGTTCTTTGATGAGCTTAATACGTATCGCGCATATTCATCAGCATGAACTCTTGGAAATACAAAACTGATTTCTGTGTTGGGCGGTTCTAAGCTTCTAATGACAATGGTGAGAACGGAGGGCGCTCGTCAACTACTCCGCCTTTCGTAGCTTCGCCGGTCAGTTTTCTCACAGAACTGGTGATAGTCAGTTCATGGTCCTGCGCACGAACTAAAAGAGCAAAAAAGCTCCCGGCGGGGAGCTTTTAAGTTCATATCTGGAAAGAATTTATACTGCCCGGGGCGAGACTCGAACTCGCACAGGCTTACGCCCACTAGACCCTGAACCTAGCGTGTCTACCAATTTCACCACCCGGGCGGCACTACCGGTAGACTACTGCGACGCGGCGGGCTTTGTCAATATAGTAGCTCGTGAGAACAGGGCGCGTCGATCTCCCGACTCGCGCAGCTGCTTCTGCGACGGCGCGGAGCGTCGGGCAGGTTAGGCGACCTTGAGCACGTCGTTGATCACCTTCACGAGCTGATCTTTCGGAAGTGCACCGGCGGCCATCTGCGGTTTGTCGTTGACCGGTATAAACAGGATCGAGGGAATGCTCTGTATCCCGAACGCTCCGGCGAGCTCCTGTTCCTTGTCGGTGTCTATCTTGTAGATGTGCAGCTTGTCTTTGTACTCCTCAGAGAGCTCCTCGAGAATGGGCGCTACCATCTTGCAGGGGCCGCACCAGTCGGCGTAGAAGTCGATAATCGCGGGCTTGTCGCCCTTGTAGCTCCACTCGGATTCGTTCTCAAAGTCGAATACTTTATCAATGAAGTCCTGCTTGGTAAGTTTCTCGGTCATATTATAACCTCCGTATTGTTTTATTAGGCTTCAGCTACATAGTTAAAGTAATATATTCAGGCGTTTTCGTCAACCCTGAGAAGCGGGTTCATTGACCAGGCGCCCGTGGTGGCGGCGGCGCTCAGGCCCGCTTGCGTGCCGAGTCTCACTTGGAGGTCATCACCCAGACCCCGTTCCAGTCGGGCGGGGGCTCGGCCCCGAGTTGGCGGCAGCGCTCGGCATAGCGCGCCGCCGGGGGGTCGGCGTCGGCGATACGCTCGAAGGCGCTGCGGGCGCGCTCGAACTCGCCGGCGTAGTATAGCTGCAGCGGCGCGGCGAACGCGGCAAGCGTATCGCGCCGGTCTTGCGCTTCGTGCTCGGTGAGCGGCTCGTAGACGGTCACCGGCTCGGCGCGCCCTACCACCGCTACCCGGGAGAGCTCGCGGAGAGCAAACGCGGGCCCGAGCGCGCCGGCGGTATCGGCGGAGATCATGGTGTAGGTGCCGAACTGCTTGTTGATGCCCTCGAGACGAGCGGCGAGATTGACTGCGTCGCCGAGCATGGTGTAGTCGAAGCGCGTGCGGGAGCCCATGTTGCCCACGACCGCAGGGCCGGTGTTGATCCCGATCCGCATGCGGAGGTCCTTGCCGACACGCCGGCGAAACTGGGGGCGCAGCTCGGCGAGCGTGGTTTGACAGCGCAGTGCAGCCCGCACCGCGCGTTCGGCGTGGTCCTCGAAGCTCAGTGGTGCATTCCAGAACGCGATGATGGCGTCGCCTTCGTATTTGTCGATGGTACCACCTTCCTCCTGAATGATGTCGGTCATCGCCGAAAGATACTCGTTGAGCAGCGCGGTGAGGTCCTCCGGTGAGAGACCTTCCGAGAGACTGGTGAAGCCCTCGAGATCAGAGAAGAAGATCGAAAGCTCGCGGCGCTCACCGCCGAGCGTGAGGCGGTCGGGCTCGTTGATCAGGTTTTCGATCACTGCCGGGCTGAGGTACTGGCTGAAGGCGTTCTTGATAAACCGACGTTGGCGGCCCTCAGTCGCGTAGTTGGCAACTCCTGCCGAGGCGAGCGCGAGCACGGCCGCTCCTGTGGGAGCTGCGAGCGGTAGCCACCAGCCTGCGATATAGGCCGAAAGCGCCGTGAGCGCCGGCAGCGGCAGCACCAGCGCATAGACCGCCACGGTCAGGCGTGTGGAGCCGGCAAAGCTCACCGCGAACGCGGCCAGCACCGAAAACAGGACGATCACTATAGCATCCAACCCGAGCGGGGTCACCCGCATAAACGAATCGCTGAGCAGGTTCTCGAGAAATGTCGCGTGTATCTCGACGCCCGGGGTGTTTGAGGCAAGCGGCGACGGTCGCAGATCGAATAGCCCCGGGGCCGAGAAGCCGAACATTACGTAGCGGCCGGTCAGCTCAGCGGGATCGACAATCGGCTCCTCGCCTGCCTGGAGTTGAAGCTCGCTCTGGAGGATCGCTGCCGCGCTGAACGCCGGTCTGTCGTCCCGGCCTCCTTTGTAGCGCAGGAGCGCGTATCCGCCCACGTCGAGCGGGATCTCCCGGTCCTCCACCTGCAGTGTACGGTTGATGATCTCGGCTGCGAACGCTTCCTGCTCGGTTGACCCACCGGTTCCCTCACCCTCACCGGCGAGGTATGCGGCGAGGCCGAGGGACGGGATTGCGCGGCCGTCGAACATCGCGGCAGGCGCTATGCGGCGGTAAACACCGTCGGAGTCGGCCGGCGCATGCACGTTGCCGAGCAGCAGGCTGTTCCCGCCGACTTCCTCAATCGGAAACTGAGCCCGCGGGAACTCAGGAAGGAGCTCGGTGCCAGTGGTCGCGTCAAGGCGTGCTCGGCCCCCACGGGCCAGGATGAACTCCCCGCTTCCGGCCTCGCGCGAGAGAAACATCGCTCCCGCAAACCGACCGGACTCCCCGATGTGGGTCCCGAAGCTCTCGTCGTCAAAGACGCCGTAGCCGGACGGCTCGAGATAGAGGACATCGAAGGCGGTGCTTTTGACCTCGGCGCGTTCCAGAAACATCAAAATGTAGGCATACAGCTCGCGGGGCCATGGCCACCCGATCGACTGCTCTTCCTGCGCCCAGTCGAGGCTGGCCTGGTCGAGCAGGATAAGGGCGAGCTCCTCGCTCGCCTCCTCCCGCTCGGCCCATAGCCGGACGCGCCAGTCGTAACTCTGTTGCTCGAGGCGCTGGAAACCGCCTCCGGCCCAGAGGAAGAGGGCCGCGACCGCAACCCCGAGTCCCACGCCGGCACCCCTCAGCAGACGGCTGCGTCGCTCGCGCGGCGAACCGGCCATAGGGCTACAGCCTTCCCAGCGCGGCGCGGTAGCGCTCTTGGCGGACCTCAGTGGCGCGCGCAGTGTGGCGGTAACCGTCGAGCTCGGAGCGAATATCGCGGATGCGTGAATCCGGTGAGGGGTGCGTGGCGGCGAAATCGAGGCCGCGCGGATCGAGCTGCTGCTCCATCTCCTGCAGAACCGTGATCAGCGCATTAGGATCGTAACCGGCGCGCTTCATGATGCGCACCGCCGCGCGGTCGGCCTCGCGTTCGGCACCACGGGAGTAGCCCGAGTTGATCAGGGTCTGGGTGATGTCGTCGATCGAGCCCTCGAACGTGGCGGTGAGCTCGGCCAGGTCTTCGCTGGTGGCGAACTGCGTACCGGTGATCGCCACGCTTGTGAGCGCCGCGGTGATCCGTGAGGTGCGAATTGCCTGCAGGCCGTGCTGGTACTCGATATGCCCGATCTCGTGGG
>PUPD01000092.1 GCA_003552985.1 Spirochaetaceae bacterium | reverse complement strand
TTGTCGGCCCACTGGGTCCAGTCGGTCATCTCGTCCAGGCTGCTGCGGCGCGTATCGCGGGTCAGTTCCTCATCGGTGATGCCGCGCGCGTCCATGCAACTGCCGCAGACACCGATCTCGGCCCCGGCACGCGCTGCACCTTTGAGCATGCGCTCTACATTGTAGAAGCCGTTGGGCGTGGTCTGGCCGCCTTTGGCACAGGATGCTGCATCACCCACCAGTAATATCTTGACCTCCTTGCCTTCGCGTTTAGCAAGATTGGTCGAAAGCCGCAGTCCATTGTAACTCCGCTCGGTTCTATACGGCGGGTCATTCAGCACAAATAACGTCTTCATTTCGTAACCTCCTCAATGCGATATCCCGAAGCTTTCCATTCGGCGATGCCTTCTACGGTACGTGCAGCCGCTATGCCGTGTTGTCGCAACTCCCGCACCGGGCAGGTGTCCGGCGTCGAACTCCTCTCGTGGACGGACATCAACCACCACCACCTCATCGTTCATGAGTCGCCTCAGAAGCTCTCCGTAGTCCACCTGCTCCGCTGTTTGCTCGTTTTCCTCAGTCTTCTCGGCTTCCAACAGCTCGCTGATTGCAACCTTGATTTCCGAAAGCTCGGCCGCCGCGAGCTCAGCTATGGTGCCCCACAGGCGCACCCCAAGCGGCGTAGCGGAGTAGCGAACCGACCGACCCTGTTTGCGACTGCGCGCGAGCTTCCGATCCTGCAGGACATGCAGGTGGTGCGATACCGTGGTTGCTTTTGATCCTACTCCGCGTGCAACTTCCTCGACACCCCGCTCGCATTGACATAGCAAGTCGAGCAGTTCAAGACGCGCCGGTTCAGCTAACGCCGCCATCACGCCCGCGATCTCGCGCATCACCGTCTGTTTGAACTCGGCATCGTGTTGTGCATCCTGCTGTCGATTGCGCTGTCTGCGCATCACACCACCTCCAGGCGGATATCCGGCGGCCGACTTCCGCCGACCGTTAACTCAACGACTAGTGACTGCTGCCCCCCGAACCGGCATTAGCGAGCATCGTCAGAAGGCCGAAGCTTGCGCCGTCTCGGAGTTGTAGAACCCAATCGCGTCTCCGAGCTCCTGCAGACAGTGCTCCACGTAGCGAGGGGTGAGCTCTATGATGTTGTCCTTTCTGAAGGTGCGCTCCTTCTGCAGTAGGACGGGAAAGATGCTGTGAGTCGAGATGATCAGCTGATACTTCTTCGAAAGCTGGGGGAAGATATCCTTCCAGAGAATGGCCTGTCCGGCAAACCCGATGTGGTTGTCCACCTCATCAAGCAGCAATGTCGGCCGTTCGCTCGGCTTGAGCTTATAGGTGAGAAAGCGGCCTTCAACATAATCGATGAGCTCGTTGATCAGGCCGATTCGCCGCTCCCCGGTGGAGCGCAGCATTTCGCGGCTCTCGAGATACCCGGAGCCGATAAACGATTCTTCCGAATGCGCATAGCAATCCTGGTAGAACACCGGCCGGCCGTCCCACTCAAGCGTGATGCGGTACTCGAGAGTTGTAACCGCTTTGCCGTCGGGACGTTCGGCGGGATCGCCTCGGTCTTCAGTCTCGCTGCGGTCTCCAGGCTCGCCGTCGGTCGGCGGAGTCGCAGGGGTGCGGTTGACCGGGCCGGCATCGGCATCGGACCAGCCCCCGGCTCCGCAACCTGTAGCCACTGCAAGCGTGTGCAGCATAGTAGTCTTACCGGAGCCGTTCGGGCCGAACAGGACGTTGACTCTGTCGCCGAACCGGTGCCGGCGTCTGCCGATGCCGTCGATTCGAACCGGGTAGCCGGTGTCGAATTTCAACGATTCGATCATATCGCTGCTCCCGCACTATCGAATGGTTTAGCCCGCATTTCGTCTCCAGCATTTCCGAAGACTGCAGGGCATAATTGATACAGATCATAGTAGTTTCACGGCCCATTTGTCATCTTCAACACAGACTTACGGTTGAGGAGGACGAACCATGAAAACAATTCTGCGCAGCAATGATCTCAGTTGCCCGAGCTGCGTCGCCAAAGTTGAGGCGAGCTTGGCTCATGTCCCCGGTGTCTCGGAAGCGAAGGTGCGCTTCAATTCCGGCCGTATCGTGATAGAGCACAACCAAGAGCTCGCCGACGTCGAGACCCTGCAGGAGACGATTCGCAGTCTGGGCTACGAAACCGAGGAATCGCCGCTATGACGCGCGCGCAATACCTCAAGATTACGACGATCACCGCCGGCGTGCTTACCGCCGCCGGCACGGTGTTCTGGTACACGGGCTCCCCGGTGCTTTCAGCAGCCGGTTTTGATCTTCGTTTGGACGCGCTCCTGCTACTGCCGGCAACGGTGATAGCCGGCGCCGACATTGCGCGACGAGGGCTCACGGCGATGCGCTCCGCGATCTCTGGGAGTCGGTACCGAGTGTTGCAACGGTGCTGCACGACGGTGCCGAGCAGGAAATTCCTCTCAACCGCGTGCAACCCGGTGACACGGTGTTCGTGCGCCCGGGCGAGCGCATTCCGGTAGACGGCACCATCGAACAGGGCGAGAGCTCGGTGGACGAAAGCACCATAACCGGCGAATCGGTACCAGCCGAGAAATCCGCCGGCAGCAGTGTGTTCACCGCTACGGTCAACCAGCACGGGGTGCTCTACATAACCGCCGAGCAAGTCGGCGCTGATACAGCGGTTGCCAAGATCATCGCCCGCGTCGAGGAGGCGCAGGACTCGCGCACCCACAGCGAGCGCGTTATCGACCGCTTCGCGCGCTACTACACCCCCACCATTCTGATCGGCAGTTTGCTCTACTATCTGGCTACCGGCAATCTGCACATCGCTCTCACGCTGCTGGTAGTTGCGTGTCCCGGAGCGCTGGTGATTGCGGCCCCGGTCGCGGTGATTTCGTCTATCGGCAGAGCCGCGAAGCGCGGGGTGCTCATTCGCGGTGGTGCGGAGCTCGAGACGGCTGCAGCGGTGGACGTATTCGCCACCGACAAGACCGGCACCCTTACCACCGGCAAGCTGCGCGTTTCAAACACGGTAGCTTACGAGGCATGGGTTCCCCAGCCGCTGGACCGTCAGCCTGCGGGCGAACCCGCACGCGCACCGATCGCCGTTGCTTCGGGCGGCGGCGGGTCCGTTGCTACCAGCAACGGCCGGCAAGCGCATCGTGTGCCGAACGACGCGAGCACCGTTCTCGCCTGGGCCGCGATCGCCGAAGCGGCCTCAGAGCACCCAATCGGGCGCGCCATTCGTGAGCATGCCGAAACCGAGCTCGGCCCGCTACCGCACAGCGCGAGCTTCGAGTACGAAACCGGAAACGGCGTCCGGGCCACCTATGCGGGCCATTCAATCCGCGTGGGCCGACCGTCGCCGGAGGACTCGTGCGCTGCCGAGCTTAGTAACAGCGGCATGACCGCGGTTGGCGTCTATCTAAACGAAGAGCCGATCGGATTGATCGCCTTAGCCGACCGCGTCCGCGCCGATACCCGCGAGGCTGTTGCGAAACTGAAACGCGGCGGCGTGACCCGGGTTGCCCTGGTAACCGGCGACAATCCCGCGGTTGCGCAGGCGGTAGCCGCCGAGGTAGGGATTGAGGAGGTGCACGCAGGCGTGCTGCCGGAGGAGAAACTCGCCTTGATCCGCGAACTGCAGACCGCGGGGCACACCGTAGCGATGCTCGGCGACGGAATCAACGATGCTCCGGCCCTCGCTGCGGCGAACGTGGGGATCGCCATGGGCGCGGCAGGCAGCGATCTGGCGGTGGAATCGGCCGACCTGG
>PUPD01000244.1 GCA_003552985.1 Spirochaetaceae bacterium | reverse complement strand
GCCAGAAACCGGTTGCGCGCTTGTTGAATCAGGAGTAGCTGTTCATGGGCTATCCGGTCGGAGCGGCGCGCCAGGACTTTGGCAATGCGCTCGTGATGGCGATCAACGGGCAGCCCCAGGGACGCCACCGCTGCAGCAATCTCATGCTGAAGCACAGGGTCGTAGCGACCGCGCTCATTTCTGTGCTGCTCGAGCACCTCGTCTACCGTTCGTTCCCACTGCTCGAGGTCGCGTCGGAAACCGTCAAGCCCATGCGAAACCGGATCCCCAACCGCATCGAGCTGAATACTACCCTCGACACCAACCACATAGAGCAGGCTGCGCTCCAACGAAACGAGCGTCTGCTCAAGCCTATCATCCGCGTCTGCCGGGAGCGCGCCCTGCCGCTCCGCTGCCATCCAGCGCGCAATCCGTTCAACAACTTCCTGTTCGGCGGCTCGGCGCTGCTGGTCCGGAACACGGGCGAGGACCTCCCCCGCGAGGTGCAAGCGGGTCTCAAGCTCTCGAAAGGATTCGAGACGCTCAAGCTGCAGCGGCAGCTCTTCAAGTGTTCTCAAAGGCTCGAACTGCGTAGTGGTTACGGTGTTTCCATCGGGCGCTCCGAATTCCGAGAGACCCGAACCGTTGGCTGGGTTCAAAGCTCCTCCGAACCCGTCGAAGTAATCACCGGCGGGCAGTCGCCCCGTAAACGCCAGGCCGAAAAGGGTCAGCATCAGCGCAGCCCGGTAGCGTCGCAGCATACTCATCACGGTCCTCCTCATTACCCACTAACTGCATTCGCCGGCACGGCGCTTCGCTTGTTCGGGCAATTCTGCGTTTTTTTTGCTTCACCGTTATGTGACCCATCACAGACCGAGGCGAGCTTGGGCACCCGCAGGCAGCCCCTGTCTTCGGCTGCGGCCCGGTGGCGGCGGTACCGACCAGAGACGCGGAAGTTTTGCGATCGTCAAGCGAAGCGCTGTGCCGCGCGCGGCGGTAGTAGTAGATCGGAGGACGAAATGAACAAGCGATCAATGCTCCGAAAGCTGCGGGCTCGCAACTCAGAGAGCCCCAGAGAGTCACGGCCGAGAGGCTCCCACCTCACAGCGCCGCCCTTGCAGCGGCCGGCGACGAATAGCCGCGTTGCGGCACAAGCCCTCACTGCAGTGCTCGCGCTCGCGCTGATCGCCGGGGGCGCTGCCGCGCTGCACAGATCCGATCTCGCGGCGCAGGCGCGGACGGGACACCTTGGTCTCTCGTCGACGGTTTTTCGAGAGCGCCCGGATTCAAACGCCATGGCTTCACGAGCACGCACGAGCGGCGACCACACCGCTGAAACCGCGAGCTCGCTGGTATTGCACCGGTTCGGGCATGCGTACCGCGCGTACCTGGAACACGACCTCGACCATGCCCGTGAGCTACTCGAGGAGGTTCACCGTCTCGACAGGGCCTTCCTTCCGGCGGCGACGCTGCTCGGCCGGGTTGCCTATTTTCAGCAGGACTATGCGCGTGCCACCGAGCTCCTGAGCAGGGTACTCGAGGACGAGCCTCACCATATGGACGCCGCGAAGTGGCTCGTCCGCGGTTATCTCCAGAGCGGCGAGGTCGAGGCCGCCGAGGAAGTCGTACGTACGATGCGCGAAGTAAGCTCGGAAGACCCTGAGCTGCTGCTCCTGCTCGCCCAAACCTCGTTCGCCGCCGGCAGGGTGGACCGCGCGATTGCGGCTACCGAGCAGGCGCTGGCGTTCCGTACGGCTCTCGCCGAAGCGGCGCTGCAGCTTGCGATCGTGTACCGCTCGGCAGGCGTTCCGGAGATCGGAACCCGGTACCTGCAGACCGCAGCGGCGCTTTCGCCCATACCGGTGGCGCACAACCCGGCTTACACGGCGGATCTTCCCATGTCGGATCTCTCTATGCCGGATCTCCCCATGCCGCAAATCTCCGCGGACGAGAAGCGATGACCCCGTTCAGTAGCCGGACCGCTGCTTTCGTCTTCTGTACACTGTGCTCGTTCCTTGGCGTGCTCCGCGTTCACGCGTTGGAGCACGAGACCGCACCCGATGTGCCGCCGGTACGGCGTCCTGTCCAGTCTGTAATCTTTGCCGAGCGCCCGGGGACGCCCCCGGGTCCGGGTACCGCAGGCTCAATCAGTCTCGAGGAAGCCATAACCCGGACTGCCGAACATGATCCTGAGCTGCGTTATCTACAGGAACTCTATGCGATTGAACGCTACCGGGCGGCAGCGGCGTACCGCGGCGTCTTCCCTCGGGTTCGAATCAGCTACAGCCATTCGGACACGGTACACTACAACCAACTCGATACCCGGGTTCGACGAGCCGCTGTGGGCGTGGAACAACTGCTCTATGACGGCGGGCGAACGCGGCGCAGTTTCGCGCTCCTCAGAAGCCGCCGCGAGCTGCGTCGGATTGCGGTTGAAGAGCGCAAGCGCGAACTGGAGACCGGGGTTACCGGCTCCTACGTCGCTGTCCTGGGCCTTCGCCGGCAGATTGATATCCGCAGCCGAACGCTTGCCCTGGCACAGGCGCAGCTTGAGGTCGCGCGCCGCGAGCGAGCACTTGAAAGAACGACCGGCCTAAGCATTCGCCGGATAGAGCTCGTTGTCGGCGAACAGGAGTTGGAGATCCACGAGCTGCAACTCGCACACACTGCGGCGCTGCAGCGGTTCGCCGCGCTGCTGTACCCGCCGGGAGAGGTTCCGGTCAGGCCGCTGTACCCGGCCGGCGCGTTGAACCTCCGGTACAACGGAACGCTCAGCGAGCGGACTACGCCTCAGGAAGCCCTGCGGCTGTGGTCCCACAGCCGCGGACGCACGGAGCAGCTACTGAGGCTCGAGAAGGGCGAGACGCGCGACCAGATCGCGCGGCGCGGTGTGCTCCCACGCGTCACAGCCGACGGCGAGGTCAGCATGAGCGGTCGCGAGTTTCCGCTCGATCAGCCCGGCTTCAGCCTCGGCGTTCGTCTCGAGCTCTCTCCGCTGTGGAGCTCAACGTCTTTTCGCGGGGCGGTGAGCTCTCCGTACGCGGATGCCCGCACGCGCGCAGCCGAAACCGAGCTCGTCCCCGGCGACAGGCTTGACCATCGCTATGACAGGGCTCACGCGCGCAGCGCTCGGCGTGAGGCTGAGGCTCGTGTCGCGCGCTTTGAGTCCTCGAGCGCTGCCGGCGTTGTACACGCCTTTGACGAGATCGCGATCGCTCGCGAGCAGGCTTCACTGATGCGGCGCCGCATCGCGCTAAAGCGAGAGGGAATCGCGATTGCAGATCTCCGCGCCGAGCTCGGGGAGATATCACGTCTGGAGCTCCTCGAAGAGATCGTTGAGCTCACCGCGCTGGAAAACGAGCTAGCCCGAAGGCTGGTTCGTCTGCACGAGCGCGAGATCGCCCTGCTTCACACCGTAGGGCTCGATCTCGATCAAACGACCGCGGCAATCATCGAGATCCGAGGTGACGCATGAGCGTTCGCACTCTGAGGAATCTTTCGCGCTTTATCGTTTCGATGCTGCTTCTGGTTGCGAGCATACCGGCAGTGGCCGCCTGCCGGCCGGTTGACGCTCCAGCCACGGACCAACGGGTACTCCGGGTGCGGCGAGCAGAGGTGTTTCGGGATGTCGTGACACCGCGGATAACGGTGTTCGGTACGCTCGTTCACCGGAACAAAGCCGAGGTTTATGCCGAAGCCGAGGGCGTGCTGCAGGAGTTGCTGGTCGAGCAAGGGGACGAGGTTGCAGCCGACGAGCTCCTCGGCCGACTGCGTCAGGACCGGTTGGTTCTCCGCCACAGCCGGGCGCTCGCAGCCGTTGAGCAAGCGAGGGCAGCCTACGAGCTCGCCGCTGCCAGACAGGCCGGCGCCGAACGCCGGGCCGAAGGAACGCTCCTGGAGCTTGAGGCGGCTGAACAGGAAGTGACCCGCCGCCGGCGCGCGGTGGCACGCGGGGCTGAGGAGCTATACCACACCAAGCAGTTGCTCGCGGTGGACGGCGCTACCCCACAGCGCGTGGAGCAGCTCCGTGGTGCCCTTCACGACGCCGAGACCACGCTAAGCCAGACGCTGCTGCAGCGCGAGCGGCTCAGTATCGGCTACCGGGACCAGGATCTGCAGGCCGCCGGCCGAGCCGTTCCGGCTGAGACTGACGATCGGCGCGCCGCGTTGATTGCTCTGAACACCGAGGCGTATACGGCCGAGGTTGCGGTTGCTCGCGCGCGGCTTGGCGAGGTGAAGGCGGAACTACGCGAGATCGAGCTTCTGCTCACCGGCGCCGAGCTCCGATCTCCGATAAACGGGGTTGTCGCCGATCGTCACCTCGACATCGGAGAGCGGGTGGCTCCCACTCAGGCGGTGTTCTCGGTGATCAACACGAACGAGCTCTACCTCCAGGTTGAGCTCGACGAACGCGAACATGCTCTGGTGAGCCCCGGACAGCCGGCGCGCGTAACAGTTGACCTGCCGGACAGGCCGGTGCTGGCCGGCCGCATTGCCACGCGCGCTCCCTACGTGAACGCTCATACGCGAACCGGTCGTGCACGAATCCTGCTGCTCGATCCCGGCGCCGAGTTGGCGCCCGGCGTGTTCGCCCGCGCCGCGATCGAGGTCGGACCGCCGCGCGAGCAGGTATTCGTCCCCGACGCGGCGCTTCGCGACCGGGAGCTCGATCCTCATCTCTACATACTCAGTCGTGAGGGCGAGGAGGCTCGGGTGTTCAGACACCCTGTGACGGTCCTTGCCGACGTTGCCGCACCTGAGGGAAGCCGGGCGGTCTCAGGAGTCGACCCGGGCGCCGAGGTCATCGTGCACCCTGCAACGTTCGCCTTCAGAGACGGCACAACTGTGGAGGTCATCGAATGAAAAAGGTCGCTCATAGGCAACGCTACACTGAGACTGGGACGCTGTGGCCCGCGCCGGGGGTGCGGTTTTTGCCGGGCCCCATGGCCCCGCCGGTCCCGGAGGGCTTGGTGACCCTGCCGAGCGTGGCGGCCCTGGCGGCGATTCTGGTCGTTACGATTACCGTTACCGTGACCGGTTGCCGGTTCTTCGAGCTGTCCTCGGAGCCCATGGTGCAAACCTACCCTGAGCGGCATGGCCAGGTCCTGCGCGAGGGCGAGTCGATCTCGGCGACCTTCAGCTTGGCGGTCGACGAGACGGCGGCGGCAGACCTCATTCGCGTCTCGCGGGCCGACGGGGCGGTCCCCGGTAGTGTGGACTGGAACGGCCGCACCGCAACCTTCGTTCCCGAGTTACCCCTGGAGCGGCGCACGCCCTACCGGCTCGAGATCGACGGCGAGCTCCCTGACCGCAGCGGCCGCCGCCACCCGATCTCGGTGCATGTGCGTTTCTTCTTCGAAAGCTCCGCCGGTCTCGGTCTCTTTTTAGACCGAGCTACGCCGCAACCGGGCAACGCAATCGGAACGAGAGACGCAGTGATGCTGCAGTTCTCTCAGCCGCTCGATAGGGACAGCTTCACCGAAACATTCACGGTGTCACCGGCAACCCCCCATGAGCTCAGCTGGGCTCCGGATGCATCCGCCGTCACCATAACTCCTGAAGATCGCTGGCAGCACTTTCAGCGCTACCGATTCAGCGTCTCCGACCGCCTGCGCTCTGAGGACGGGCAGCTCGTAGCAGAAAGGTTGGATCTGCTCTATCACGTGCAGGAAGATGCGGCCGCTCCCCGGCTGCTCACCGTCACGCCGGCAGTGCGGTCCTGGCCGCTCCGTTTTCCCTCTGCGCCGGATCATCATCCCCCGCCCGCCCACGAGCCGCTGCTCGTCGGATTTGAAGATGCGATCCGGATTGAGTTCTCCAAGCCGATGGATCACGCCCGAACCGCGGCTGCCGTACGCCTGACGCCGGTAACAGCTCTGGAGCGGATCTGGATCAGTGAGGATACCCTGGTCCTGATTCCACTACCCGAATGGGAGTCTGAGATCGAATACGAGCTCACGGTGACGAACGGAGCTGCAGATCGCTTCGGCAATACGCTTGCAGATAGCCTCACCTATCGCTTCACCCGCGCAGCCGGTCGCCTGGAGGTGATCGAGATCACCGGCGGCTCAGGCGGCACCGCTTTCCGGCGCACTCCGCCCTACCACGAGCACGAGGCGCTGACCATTGACGTTGGGCACGCTCCGCATGAGCATCGGTTCCGCCTTCGTTTCAGTCAACCGTTCCGCGACGACCGCGTGCGCCGGCTGACACAGGAACTGGTTCGGCTCTACCCCCTCCTCCCGGCCAGTCTGGCACCGCCGGTCCGAACCGGTACGGTCTGGAGTACCGACAGCGACCTAACCGTAACCTACAGCGGCGTCAGCCCCGGCACTGAGACCGATCCGCACTACTTCCTGTTGACGCTCCCCGCAGGGGTCAGCAGCTCGTTGGGTGGCACGCTGCAGGAGGACCTGCGTCTGCTTCTCAGGAGTATACCGCGATGATACGAAAGCCGCGAACAGCGCCGTTGGCTACGTGCCGGCACCGCTCGGTCAGCGAGAGGGCGTCCGTGGCGAAGGCCGTTTTGATCGTTACTCTCTGTGTCGCTGCGGTTGCTCCGGGAGTAGGATGTCGGTTTGCCGAGGAGCTGCTGCATATGAAGGCACCGGAGGTTCGATCGCATACCCCTGACTCGCGCTTCGTCGTCGCCGAATCGGGATCCGAGGTTCCCTACATCAGCGTGCGTTTCACGAACCAAATGGACCGGGAGGCTACCGAACGCGCCTTTGAGCTCACCCGTGACCGGCGCCCGCTTCCCGGCCGCTTTTCGTGGAAGGGTCGGTCCATGCGGTTTCGCCCTGACCTGCCGGTAACCCCCGGCGGTCTCTACCGCTTCTCGGTCTCCACGGTCGCACAGGATCGCTACGGGAACGCCTTAAATGGCGCCTTCAGTTTTGAGTTCCGCACCGGAACCGACGATCGGCCTCCGCTCATCACGCAGCACAGTCCCGAGGTGGGCGCGGAACACGTGGGACGGCGTGAGTCGATCCGAATACGGTTTTCTGAGCCGGTCACGCGCGAATCGTTCTTGCGCGCTTTTGAGATCTCCCCGCGCGTCGCGGGCGGCCTGGTGTGGGAAGAGGATGACGCCGCGGTCACCTTCGCCCCCGCCGAACCGTACCAGGTGAACAGCGGGCACCGCGTCTCGATCGGTACCGAGCTTACCGACCGCTCGGGAAACCGCCTCGCTGCGCCGCTGGAGTTTCACTTCCACACCGGGCCGCTGGAAACGCTCGCCGCTACCGCCGTTGTAGTAATGGGAAGCGAACGGCAGTTGGAACCGGTCGAGGTTCTGTGGAGCAACACCGGGATCGAGAGCAACGACATCTTCAAGGTTTCGTTCAACCGGCCGGTGACGATAGAAGAGCGCGAGTCCGTGCTGCGGGTGAGCCCCAGGCGAGAGTTCAGGCTCAGCTGGGACTCGGTAGGCAGCCGTGCCGTACTCGAGTTCCCGTCCGGTCTGCTACGCGACGAATACTACCACCTGAGCTTCCCGCAGGATACCTACCGTATAGCTGTGGACGGCCCCCGTACCCGGAGCCCGGCGATACGGGAGGTCCGCTTCAACCCAAACCTCGATGCCGAGGGCTCACAGTTCGTGAAGCTCCGGCTCAACGACATCATCGCGCTGCAGGAAAGCAGTGCCGCTGCATTCGAGTTTGATATAGCCCACGCAATCGATTCAGTGCTCGAGCCCGGACGATTCCTCGAACAGTTCAGCGTCGCAAGCTCCAGCGCCGCTGTCAGCGTTCGGATTCGGAGCATTCACCTGCGCACGGCCGAAGCACCGGATCAGTCGTATAGGCTGACGACAGTTCATCTCGCGGCTTCGACGGTTCCACACCCTGTTTCCGGCACCCTGACGCTCCGACTCAGTGACCGTTTCGCCGACTCGGCAGGGAATCGCAAGGCGAGCCCGTTCGCGGTCAGCCTGAACTACTGAGGTGGTGTGGTGTTGCTGCAGCTCCCGCAAATCGTCCTGAACCGACCGCGCGCGGTTCTGGCTCTTACCGCGGCAGTCGTCCTGTTCGGAACTGTCGCGTTCACGCGACTGCCGGTGGAGCACCTGCCCCGGCTCGAGGTTCCGGTAATAACCGTAACCACCGTCTACCCGAGCGTTCCGCCTGCGGAAGTAGAACAGCTCGTGACCGTTCCGTTGGAGAATGCGTTGGCAGCAGTAAGCGGAGTGACCGGCGTGGAATCGGTAAGCACGCACGGTAAGTCGATGGTGGCGGTGCGTTTCGCCTGGGGAACGGATATCGGCCGGGCGGCAGTAGAAATCCGCGAACGCATTGACGCGGCGGTCTCGCTCCTGCCGAAGGATGTCAGGCCACCGGCCGTACTGCGAGAAGACCTGTCGATCAGACCGGTTGCAGTGCTCGCTGCCGTCCCGCACCAACAGAGGCTCAAGGACGCGACCTGCGAGGACGGTGGGCGCGTGGATGCCGCCTGCGGCAAGAGCCTGCATGACAGGCAGTCGCTGTTCGCGGTCAGCCGGGCGGTTGAGAACGGGCTTGCGCCGCAGCTGCGGGCGTTGTCCGGAATCGGCCGGGTGGCCGTGCTCGGGGCCGTCCACCCGGAGCTCCGCGTGCAGGTGGACCCTCAGCTTGCGACCGCAGCCGGAATGAGTCTTCCGGAGATAGCGACCGCCATCGCGGATGCAGTGGTGGATTTACCGGTGGGGCGACTATCCGACGGGGAACACGAGTATCCCGTACGCGTGCGGAGCGGGGTCGCCACCATCGAGCAACTGCGTGAGCTGCGAGTGGGCGGGACGCGTCTCGGGCGGCTCGCTGCGCTCGCCCTCGGCCCTCAGGACTCATCCGATTTCTTTCACACCGGTCGACACGACGCGGTCGGCATCGCGGTCTATCCTCAGCCGGGGACCGGCGTGCTCTCCGCCGCGACCTCGCTTCAAAGGGCCCTCCCGGAGCTCAGTCGCGAGTTCAGCGACGCGTTTGGCATCGAGGTTGTTGCAGACAACACGCAGGCTGTGCGTGCCGCGCTCAACGACCTCATGGCCGCCCTGATCCCGGCGGTTTTTGCCGCGTCCGCCGTTCTGCTCCTTATGCGCCGTAACGCAGTGGCAGCCTTGCTGTGCGCCGCGGTAATACCGGTGAGTCTGGCGCTGAGTGCCGCTGTGCTGTTTCTTCTGGGTGTGACGGTGAACATAATCTCGCTCGCGGGCATCGTGATCGGCATCGGGATGCTTCTCGACAACGCTGTGGTGGTATCAGATAGCCTTGCACTTGCAAGCACGCCGGATGACCGAGCCGCCGCCTTAGGTCAGGCCGCGGCGGCCACCTTCGGCGGTACCGCGACCACAGTGTTCGTGTTTTTCCCGATTGCCCTCGTTCCCGGCCCGGTCGGGGCGGTATTTGCCGATCTCGCCGTCAGCATCTCGACGCTCCTGGCCGCATCGTACGTGGTCTCGCTCACCTTCCTGCCTGCAGCGACCGTGGAGCTGGAGTTGCGCCTCAAAACGCGCGGGATACGCAGCCGAGAAAGAGCCCGCGGCGGAACGGAAACGAGCGCGCCCGCGGGTGATACCGGCATTCGCGTCCTCAGAGTCACCAGTTACGAAAGGCGCTACCGCCGCATCCTGCGCGCCGTGGCGTGCCGATGGGCACCGGCAGCGGGAATACTGCTGCTGACAGGCGGAGCCGCGATACTGCTTCTGCTGTGCACTCCCGGTGTGCTCTTGGCGGAAGAAGGGCGTGCCGACTACATCCTGCAGATGCGCTTTGCCCGTGACCGTGATTTATCCTCGGCACGAGAGCAGATCACCGACGCGACGGCCCGGCTCCGGGAGTTGCAGACGTTAGAGGTTTGGTACGTCGTCTCAGGCGAAGATACCTACACCGCCCTGCGATCAAGGCCGCTGCGGCAGTCGGAAGTCTCGGTAACGCTCATGCTGAGCGCGGACGCGCAGCTGTACGCCACCGAAGAGCTCCGTGCTGCGGTCTCCACCGCACTCGCTCCGATTCCTCATCTCGGACACAGCCTGTACCGGGTCGAGACACCGATAGAAACGCTCCTCGGAGGCGGTGCGCTTGAAGCCTTTCACGTCCGTAGCGACCGCAGAGAGACGCTCGGCTCAAGGGTCGTCGAGGTCACCGCGGCGATGCGCGAGCGGGTCTCGGACGAGCTCACGTTCGAAGGCGATGAGCCGTTGAGCGAACGAATCTATTCCGTCGAGGTTGACCATGCCAACCTCGCGCAAGCCGGTCTGGAACCAGCCGATCTCCTCACGACCCTGCAACATGCCATCCGCGGCGAAGTGGTGACACACTTGCCGGAAGGCGGTACGGAGCTCCCGGTTCGGCTGATCCTGCCCGAGGCGCTGCGAGCTCCCACACCGGCTTTCGAGGCGCTGCGCATAAAGACCGCCGGCGCCCGGTTCGTTCCGCTCGGCAATCTCGCCGCGCTCAACAGTCATACCGTCGAGGTCGCGCTCGAACGCCTTGATCGCCGACCGGCGCGCGGACTCACCGTTACCCGTGTCACACCGGTCGGCCCCGTTTCCTCGGTCGATTCCGGTACACCAGTTACACGGCCCCGGGCGCAGGCGAGCGATGACCTGCGGCGCGCTATCGTTGAGCTCGCCGAGGCGGATCTCGATATCGTTCCGGCCGCTCTCGGAGCGCTGCGCCGAAGCAGGGACGAGCTGGTAACGGTGTTCGCGCTGGCGTTCGCGCTTTTGTTCCTGCTTCTGGCTGCGCAGCTTGATTCATTTCTGCTTCCGCTGCTGGTGCTCGCCACCGCCCCGGCATATGCGTTGGGTGGAGTTCTATCGCTCAGCGTTACCGGAACACCGCTCAGTATCAGCAGTCTGCTTGGTTTGCTGGTCCTGATGGGTACTGCGGTCAACAGTGCTATCCTGCTCACGGTGGCGTACCGGAGCGCGGCGGCGAGATCTGCGGTCACAAGGCCAGAGCTCGATCTGGTTGTCGACACCACCGTAAAAAGGTCACGCTCGGCCGTCGCGGCCTTCACAACGACCGCGGCCGCCCTGATCCCGGTGACGGTGGGCCCGCTTGCCGGAAGCACGCTGGTCAGCGGCACCACACTCCCGCTCCTACTCGGACTCCTGCTGGGGACGCCCGCGACGCTGCTACTCTTCCCTGCAATCTATCTAGCTGTAGCTCCGGGAGCACGCTCGTGACCCCCCGACACAGCCCCGGAGCAAGGCGTCGGCTTGTCATCGTAGCTGCTGCCCTTCTCTCCTGCACCACACTCGTCACCCGTGTAGAGCTCGGAGCCCCGCGCGTTGCGGTTCCTCCGGTGCTCAGCGTGAGCGTCCGCTACGACGGCGGGTTTGCCGAGAGCGTAGAACGCTACGTGACTCGGCCGATCGAGGATGCGGTGTCCGAGGTGCCGAAACTCACGTCGCTGCGCTCGGCAACCTCGAGGAACAGAGCCGATCTCACGCTACAGTTCCAGCCGGCGGCCGACCTTGATGACGCATACCTCGATCTGCGCGCCGCGCTACAGCGAGTCTCACCGAGGCTACCGCGGGCCGCTCACCCGCCGCAGATACTGCGGGCCGACCGCGACAGCCGTGTCGCTGTGATCGTTGCTCTGGAAGCGTCCCCAACCCCATCCGCTGAAACCGGCGCTCAGTTCGAAAGTCTGCGGCAGGTCTTTCTGCAGGATCCCGATATCGTGGCGGTCACCGTCGCAGGCCCTCCGCTGCGCGAGGCACACCTCGCCATGACTCCCGAGCGTATGAGCCGAGCCCGTATCTCGGCGGTGGAGTTTGCAAGACGGTTTCGGCGCCGGTTCATCGTCGGCGGTTTCACCGGCGCCCACGGCCCGGCCGGTTTCCTCGACACCCGCATCCACACACTCACCGACCTCGAGAAGGTGTATCTCAAGCCGCTGACACCGGTCGGTGGGCTTGCCGAGGTTAGCTACGCGCTCCGTGAGCCTGAACACCTGGGTCACCTGGACGGGGCTGAGCAAGCCCTGTTCTATCTCGAAGCCCGTCCCGATAGCGACCCGGTTGCCCTGTCGCGCCGCGTCCGCCGCGTTGCGGGTTCGGCAGGAGCGCGCCTCGTTTTCGACCGCGGCGAGGCGATCCGCGCACAACTGAGCACCGCAGCCGTCCGGTGTTTGGTAGGTTGGTTGTTCGGAGCGGCGGTCTTCGCGTTGCTCGCCGGGTTCCGAACGGCGCGGGCCTCGCAGCCGGCCGCGCCCCGGCGCCGGATGGATTGCGTTCCGGTGATCGGAGCCATGCTCCACACCATCTCGGCCCCGCTCGTCTCGAGCGTTGCTGCAGGTGCAGCGCTCGGAGCGCTTGGGGTCGAGCTCGAGCTCGGCGGCATGCTCGGTGTCACCGCAGCCGGCTGGGTGGTGCTGTTCGTCGGCGGGCTGCGGCATATGCGGCATGCACCGGTGCGAGCTATGGCGGCTTCAATCGCTGCATTCGGCTGCGCGTTCCTTGCTCCCACCGCGTTTCTCTCGCCCCAGACAACCTACATTCTTGCACCGGCGCTGATCACCTCGGCAGCCGGACTCATCGGAGGATTGCTGTTCCTGCTGCTGCTTGACGCCGAAGAATGCCCAGCCGGCACCCAGCGAGCGATCGGTCCAAAGGCCTGCCAGGTCTGCTTTCGGTTGCAGGCCGTGCTTGTTGTCGCGCTCATAGCGGCATGCGCTGGTACGATTCTTCCGCTGCTTTCGAGCGCGGCGGTTCGTGTCGGGGTCGCGACAGGCGGCCGCTCCGGGCCGGCATGGGCGTCAACTGCTCAGGAGCGCGGCTTGAGCGCGATTCTCGAGTTTCCGGCCGGCACTACTCTTGAAGCCGTTTACCGGAGGGCGTTGCCGTTCGAGCGGGCGCTCCTGCAACATCGCGCTGTGCTGTCCGCGGCTTCGCGGTTTGAGCACGAGCGCGCCCGTTTCGATCTGACGCTCGCCGGGGGCGGCGGACACCACGGCGAACCGCCGGCCGCGGTGCTTCGGCGAGCGGCACAAGACATACCGGAGGCCTACCTCGTGCTTCATCCGGACGACCGGCGCGAGGCGTTGGCGTCGGTCGCGCTCAGCGGGGGGTCGCATCGCGAGTTGCGCGCAGCCGCCTACTTCATTGCCGAGAGGCTTGGAGCTCAACCGTGGACGAAGGAAGTGGTATTCGGTTTCAAGCAGCCGCCGCGCTCCGTCGAGTTTGCGCTTGACGCTGAACGCACTGCACACCATGGCGTGTCGGCCCGTTTCGTTGCCGAAAACCTCGCCTTTAGCCTCGGACAGCGCGTGATCGCCAAATGGTATCCGGAGGATGGAGAGCGCGATCTGCGCATCTTTGCCCGCCCGCACGCGGCCGGACCGGTTCAGCCCGGCAGCCGCGATGGCCCCGGCAGCCGTGATGGCCTGCCGCAGCTCGGGCCGGATGAGCTCCTTGAACTGCCGGCAGCAACCGGCAGCGGATCGGGCATCCGGCTCGGCGAGTTGGGCTCGACTCGTGAAGCCGACGAGCTGGACCGGCTGTATCGTTTTGAACGGCAGCCGGCAGTTGAGCTGCGGGTGTTGCTCGCCGACACCGACGCACCGTCCGCGCCGGAGAAGCTCAGACGCCTTGCCGAGGATAGCTCAGCAGAGACCGGTTTTCGGGTTACTGTGAGCGTTCCGGTGGCCGGAACGCGTCTCGGGGCGACAGACGCTCCGGACCCGCTATCCTGGATAGTCCCGGCCTTGTTCGTGATCATGCCGGCCCTGGTGCCGGCCTCTCGGGAGCGCACGCTATGAACTGGGACGCACCACCGCTCAGTGACCAATATCATCCTGAGCTCAGCGAGCGCGATCCAATCGCTACGCTCGCATCCGAACGGCTCGGAATACCGTATGTGTTTCCGGTGCAGCGTATCGTGGTCGCCAACATTCTCGACCGGGCGCTCGAGCAGAGACCACAGTCCAACCTCCCTGACCGGAGCATCACAACGAATGGCGGTGACACCCGCGAAGCCGATGATCGCCCCCGTACCCAGCTCGTCATCCTGCCGACCGGTGCCGGCAAGAGCCTCTGCTTCCAGCTTCCCTCCCTGCTGTTGCCCGGCCTCACGGTCGTCGTCTTCCCGCTGCTGTCGCTCATTGAGGACCAGAGGCGCAGGCTCGAGGAACTGGGAATCCCCGGCACGGTGCTGCGCGGCGGACAGACCGCCGAGGAGCGAGCGGCGGCGCTGCGGGCGTGTCGCGATGGTACGGTACGCGTGGTGCTTACCAACCCCGAGACAGCGCTCACCGAGCGCGTTCTACGCGAGCTCGAGCAAGGCAACGTGTCGCACCTGGTTATCGACGAGGCGCACTGCGTCTCTGAATGGGGAGAAACCTTCCGGCCGAGGTATCTGGAGCTCCACACGGTGTGCGAGCGCCTCTCGCGCGCGGCCGTGACCGCCTTCACCGCCACCGCCTCACCGGTGGTGCGCGAAGGGATTGTACGGCATCTGTTTGCGGGTGAAGAGCCGCAGCTAGTACAGGGGGTCCCGGACCGGCCAAACATTCACTACCAGGTCCTCGAGACTCTCTCCTCGCAGCGTACGCTGCGGCAGCTGCTCACCCGTGACACCGTCGGTGCGGTCGCACGCCCGGCACTCGTATTCTGCCCGACCAGGCGCCGAAGCGAAGAAATTGCACGGCTCTTGAGGGCGGTTCTCGCCGAGGACGAAATCTATTTCTATCACGCCGGGCTCACGCGCGAGGAGAAGATCGATCGCGAGCAATGGTTCTTCTCGTCCGCCGACGGAATACTCTGCAGTACAACGGCATACGGAATGGGGGTCGATAAGGCGAATATCCGCAGCGTAATTCACCTCGAGCCCTCGCCGTCGGTAGAGAGCTACCTGCAGGAATCCGGCCGTGCCGGCCGCGACGGGAAGCCGTCGTCGGCGATCCTGATTGCGCCGCTCGGCGGCGCGGGAAGGCGCAGTCCGAAAGCTCAGCGGGGCGATACGCGCACAGAGCTGGAACAGGAGCGAGCTGTAGTGATGGAGCGCTACACCACGCACAGCGGTTGCCGGCGCGACTATCTCCTGAGCGCTCTGGGCGCGGAGCTCGAGTACTGCAACGGCTGCGACCGGTGCCACGCCGGTGCCGCGTCGTCAGACTCACTGCCGCCACCGCCGGAATCCCGGAGAGCACCGGAATCCCTGGACACGCCGGAGACTCTCCACGACCTGCTCGCCTTCTTCGCCCACCACGGCTCATCGCTTACCGGGAAGGCCGCAGTGGCCGCGCTCGGCGGTCTGACCGACCTCATCGCGCAGCGGCATCACGTCGCCGAGTTGCACGGCTTCGGGTTGCTTGTCGAGTGGGACGAGAACGAGATTCGCGACGCACTGCGCGCCCTGGAACGCGGCGGCCTCCTGCGGACACCGCGACGCGGACTGTTCAGGGGCCGGTTCGTGCTCACAGCTAGCGGAAAGCGGCAGCTCCGCCGGGGCGCGAAGCGCCGCTTCCGTTTGCTCTCTGTTTTCCGCCGCCGTGGGACGTTTAGGCCACCGGTTCGATAAGCCGCGACCGTTCGTCGCCAGCGAACGGCTGCGGACCGTGGTAGGTCAAGAGGTTTCCGTTGGTTGCAGCATCTACCTTGAAAAACGCTGCGCTCGGCGTTGGCCACCATCTGTTCGCTGCCGGTAGCAACCTGCTCCGCTCCCGCCTTGATGTTGCTCACTATGGAACGCAGCTTCGCGACGGTACTATTCGGCGCATCGACCAGCATCCCGGCCTCGTCGGTTTGGCGGATATCGACCGTTCGCGTCAGGTCGCCCTTGGCAAGCGCATCCGGTCAAGCTTGTACCGGTGGGGCTGGATGTAGTGCTTTCGCTCTACCTCAGTCGCCGCGAGCATGACGTTCTTCTCGGCACGAACGACATATAGAAGCTCAGTGTTCGCATCCTGAGTGGTATCGAGCCCCTGCAGCTCCTATTTGTGCGCCGCTCCTGTCGAACACCGCGGATTTGAATACGCCGAGACTATTTCGAGTTGTGCTTGCCATCTGCAAGGAAAGTCGTACAGTTCATCTCAAGTTTCCGCGCGGGAAACGGAAGCTTTGAATCGTGTAAGGAATTCGCTACAGGGAAACCCCTCAAGTCAAGCCGCCGGTCCTTGTTGTGAGGCTCATCCCCACGCTCATGGCTCCACGTTCACTTCCCAACGACCGAGTCGTCGATGCCGGCGGCGTTGAGCTCGCATGCGGCCTGCCGGATGCGGGGCCATGCCGCGAGCAGCTC
>PUPD01000014.1 GCA_003552985.1 Spirochaetaceae bacterium | reverse complement strand
GCTCGAGTTGCTTCAGGAAGCCGGCCATCCGAGTTACGAGACCCGGTTACAGGAGCTTATTCGGCATCCCGACCCCGAGGTCCGTCGCGAAGTGTATCGCAGGGTGGAGGAGAGCGCTCCGAGCTGGGCGCGTGCGGCGCTCGGAGGCGCGTTGGTCGACGAACCCGATGAGGATGCGCGCGGGAATGCGGTGTTGGCGCTTTGCTCGGTTGTGGAGGAACCAACCCCGGTGGTGTTGCCGTTCCTTCGCGATGAATCGCGCCCCGTGCGGACTGCAGCAGTAACCGGTCTTTTCCTCTACGGAGGCATCAACGGTATCCTGCAGGCCGGTGACGTGTTCAATCGGCTGGTCTCCTCGAGCGAGCCGTCTGAGCGCGTCGATGCGGCTTTCATCCTCGAGCGGGTCGGCATTCGTAACTTCTACCACCCGCTGCACACGCTGCTGGCAGACCCCGAGCTGAGCGTGGTCCGGGCGGCCTTGAAGGCGGCGCGCAGTGTTGCGCATCCCGCCCTGCTCGACGACATCGTCCCCTGGATAGATCCGGTGGCCACGCGCCCGGAGGCCCTGGCCGCTCTGACGGCGCTTGGGCCGGATTTGGTTCCGTTGCTCGAGCGCAGTTTGAACGGTGACGCCGGTCTTTCGCCGGCCGGCAGGTTACGGGTAATTCGGGCCGCCGCGCGCGTCGCCGACCAGCACATCGTTCGTGCTTTGGAGGCCAGGATCGAGCATCCCGAACCCGAGGTGGCGTTTGCGGTATACACCGCGCTGAGCCGCTGTGGCTACAAGGCGGGAGCGAATGTGGAACCGGCGGTGCGGCGCCTGTTGGATGCTCACACGCTTAAGGCCGCACTATCCGTATTGGCCCTGTCGGAGATCGGATCTGATCAGCGCCTGCAACCGCTGACGTCGGCGTTGAACGACTTCTATCGCCGTCACCTGGAGGCTGTCTTTCTGTTGCTGACCTTCCTGTATGACCAGGACGAGATCATGGGGCTGCGCCAGAAGATCGTGGAAGGCGGCGCCAAGCAGCGAGCATTGGGGCTGGAGCTGTTGGAAGTTGAGCTTGCCGGGACGATCAAGCAGCGTGTACTCGCAATTGCCGAGCACCCGGACAACCGCCCTCCCGATTCGGCCGGTTACGGTGAGCTGTTCGGGTTGAAGGGATTGTCGAGCGAGGAGCGCGTCGCCGAGATACTAGGGGATGCAGAGACCTGGCCGGAGGACTGGCTGCGAGTTTGCGCAAGGTTCGCCGGCTATCAGCTCGGCATTATCAGCGAACCACCGGAGGGAGCCGTGCTTAGTACTATCGAACGCGTAGTAACGCTGAAGTCGGCCGATATCTTTTCGAGTATTCCGGATTCGATTCTTGCTCACATCGCCTCAATCGCGGAGGACCTCGAGATATCCGCCGGACAGACCTTCATCCATCAGGGCGACCTGGGGACCTGTATGTACATTATCTGCCACGGCCGGGTGGCGATCCACGACGAGAACACGCGCTTCGCGGAGCTCGGACCCGGACGTGTAGTCGGCGAGATGGCCGTGCTTGATCCGGAGCCGCGCTCCGCTTCGGTAACTGCACTGGAAGACACCTCGCTCCTGCGGATTGACAAAGACGCCTTCGATTCGGTACTGGTTGACCACCCCGACATCGCTCAGGCGGTGATTCAGGTTCTCTGCAGGAGACTGCGGGAGATGATCAAACCTGGTCAATGAAGGAGCTCTCATGCAACAGCGGGCGAAGTGGTCCTCGGAACGCGCGTTTGTGTTTTCAACCGCTGCCGCAGCCGTGGGGCTGGGGAATCTCTGGCGATTTCCCTACATGGCGGGTGACAACGGCGGTGCGGCCTTCATCATCGCTTATCTGATCGCGGCGGTGATCCTCGGCTTTCCAATCATGGTGCTTGAGATCGGGGTGGGACGGGCCGCACAGGGGAGTCCGGTGCGAACGTTCCGCCGTTATCATCGGCTGGCGCCGCTGTTCGGCTGGGTGGTGGTCGGCCTGACCGGTATCATTCTCAGCTACTATCTGGTGATCACCGGCTGGACGCTCGGCTATGCAGCGCGCAGCGTGACGGGGCGCCTGGTCGGCTTCGAAGAGTTCACGGCGGGCTATATCTCGCTGTGGTTGTTCTTTGTGGTGGCGATCGTAGCCGCGGGCGTGTTGGTACGCGGCGTGGAGGGGATCGAGAAGACGACGACCGTTCTGATGCCGGTTCTAATCGTGATCGTAATTGGACTCGCGGCGTTCGGTCTGACTCAGGCCGGTGCCGGCGAAGCGATGCGCTTCATGTTCAGCCCGGATTTCGGCGCGCTCGCGAGCCCGAGTATGTGGCTGTTCGCGTTCGGGCAGGCCTTTTATTCGCTTGCGGTCGGCCAGGGTTATCTGATCACTTACGGCAGTCACCTGCCTGACAAGGTCAACCTGCCGCGGGCCGCGGGCTCGGTTGCCGTGATCGAGACCGCGATCGCGCTTCTCGCCGGGCTGATGATCTTCCCGATGGTGTTCACTGTCGGCCTGGCTCCGGACGAGGGCAGTGAGCTTGCCTTCAATACCCTGCCACGCGTATTCGAGGTGATTCCGGGGGGCGCGGTGCTCGGCGCTGTATTCTTCGTGCTGTTCTTTCTGGCCGCGTTGAGCTCTTGCATCGCCGGCCTCAAGGTAGTGGTAACGGCGGTGAAGGAAGAGTTTGCGCTCTCCCAGGCGCGGGCGGTCGTGGCCACCATCGTGCCGGTCGTGGTGTTAGGCGTGCCGTCGGCGCTGAGTTTTACGCCGGTACAGCTCTCGCTCGCCGGCCGGCCCTTCCTCGAGGTGGTGGACCTCTTTGCCGCCACGCAGATCGTGGTCGCCTCCGGTATTATCGGCGGTGCGCTGATCTCCTGGCTGGTCCCGCGTGAGCGTCTGGTGGAGAAGATGGGGGTGACCCATGAGGGCGCCGCCTGGTGGATGATTACCGCGGCACGCTACCTGCCGATCCCGGTGCTGATTCTGCTGCTGGTAACCCTTGTGCTCTAACCGATCCTGACTGAACGCCCGGCAGGGCGCGGTCTGCCGAGCGCCGGCCACATCGACGGCACGGCTCGGCGCTCCGGCGACCGTCTTTCGGCGCTACCGAAGGTTCGCTATCGCTGCGCGTTCAACTTCCAACGCCTTGTGGTAGCGCTCGAGATACTGCTCGAATCCTTGAATGTCTTCCGCAGACGGTTCGAGCGCGGTACCAACGCTGTCGGCAAGGAGCTTGTCCAGGAAGTCTGCCAGGGTCTGCTCGGTATCTTCGCGCTGGGTGTATGCCGCCAGGAGCGCCATGCCCCAACTGCCTCCCTCTCCGGCGGTATCAAGGAGGCTCACCGGCGTCCTGGTTGCCGCCGCCATGATGCGCTGACCGACCTCCGGCGTCTTGAAGAACCCACCGTGGCCTCGCAGCTCATCGACCACCGCTCCTTCCTCATACAGAATATTCAACCCGGTGCGCAGCGCACCTAGTGAAGTGAACAGAACCGAGCGCATGAAGTTCTCGAGCGTGAACCGGCTGTCCGGGCTGCGAACGAACAGCGGCCGACCTTCGCTGAATCCGGTCATGTGCTCACCCGAAACATATCCGTAATTCAGGAGTCCGCCTGCATCGGGCTCGGCCTCGAGAGCGCGCGAGAGCAGTGGGCCGTAGAGCTCAGAACCTTCAACCGCCACTCCGAACGCTTTTGCGACCTGCCCGAACAGCCCTACCCAGGCATCGATGTCGGAAGTGCAGTTATTGGAGTGCGCCATGCCCACGAGCTTCCCGTCCGGCGTGACGACGAGGTCGATTTCAGGGTGTACCTTTGACAGGG
>PUPD01000059.1 GCA_003552985.1 Spirochaetaceae bacterium | reverse complement strand
TGATTCCGGTCAACGAGAGCGGGGCTTCGGTCTACTCGGCCTCACGGCTTGCGCGCGAAGAGTTTCCCGAGCAGGATGTGGCGATGCGCGGCGCGATCTCGATCGGCAGGCGCCTCGCCGACCCCCTGTCAGAGCTCGTCAAGATAGACCCGAAGTCGATCGGCGTGGGGCAGTATCAGCACGACGTCCATCAGAAAGCCCTGAAGCGGGCGCTCGACGACACTGTTCTCTCCTGTGTCAATCGCGTGGGGGTGGACCTCGCTACCGCGAGCGCGCCGCTTCTGAGCTACGTCTCCGGGCTCTCGGCCAGGCTCGCGCGGGCAATCGTGGAACACCGCAGCGCTCGCGGCGGGTTCACGAATCGGCGGCAACTGCTCGAGGTCACCGGGTTCGGGGAGAAGACCTTCGAGCAGGCGGCCGGCTTCCTGCGTGTCCGCAACGGCGATGAGCCGCTTGATGCCGGAGCGGTGCACCCGGAGCGCTATGAGCTGGTGCGGCGCATGGCCACCGATCTGGGGGTGACTGTGGCACAGCTCATAGCCGAACCGGACACCCGGCGCGGAATTGAACTCGAGCGCTACGCCGACGGTGAGGTCGGCATTCCTACCCTTAAGGACATCATGCAGGAGCTCGAGAAACCCGGCCGTGACCCTCGCGGAGTGCTCGAGCCGGTGCGGTTCGCAGACGTCCACACCCTGGAGGACCTCACTACCGGTATGAAGCTGCCGGGCATCGTCACCAACATCGCAGCCTTCGGCGCCTTCGTGGACATCGGGGTACACCAGGACGGCTTGGTACATATCAGCAAGCTCGCCAAGCGCTTTGTAAAGGATCCGCACGAGGTGGTGAAGATCGGCATGCCGGTAACTGTCACTGTGCTTGAGGTCGACATGACGCGCAAGCGCATTTCGCTTTCGATGGTGTAACCGGGCCACGATGACTGTTGTGAGCACGAATCGTTTCGTGCCGCTCGTTTCTCCCTCACCGCGCCCGCAGCGCATACTCACGGCAGCTGCGTGCTTCCCATCAGAAAACGGTCAACCTCGCGTGCCGCAAGCCTGCCTTCCTTGATCGCCCAGACCACCAGTGATTGCCCGCGGCGGGCGTCGCCGGCTGCGAACACGCCCGGGAGCGAGGTTGCGTGCTCGCCGAACGCAGCCCGGATATTCGTCCGCTGATCAGTCTCCAGTCGCATCGCCTCGACGAGCTCCTGTTCCGGGCCTACGAACCCGAGTGCAAGCAACACCAGGTCGGCCGGCCATTCTTCCTCGGTCCCCGGAACCTCCACCGGACGCGGAGGCTCGCCGCGCGGCTTCTCCCATTTCACCCGCACGGTGCGTGCGGCGCGCACCCGGCCGTGACCATCGCCGAGAAACCCCTTGGTCATGATACCGAACTCGCGCGGATCGTTACCGAAACTGCTTTCGACCTCGGTATGCCCGTAATCGCTTTTGTACAGCCGGGGATACACCGGCCACGGATACTCGGCGGTACGGCTCGAAGCCGGCTTCGGCAGCACCTCGAAGTTCTTGAGCCCTCTACAGCCATGGCGGACGGCGGTGCCGATGCAGTCGTTCCCGGTGTCGCCGCCACCGATCACGATAACCCGTTTCCCGCGCGCCGAGACCGGGGGCTCACCGTTTAGAGACAGCCGTGAGGCCTCACGCGTCGCGTCCCCTGCGCGCTCGCCGCCCGGCGTGTGCTTGGTTGCAGAGCCGTTTCCATTCCGCCGCCCGTTGCCGTTGCCTCCGGCCTCCACGGCGGCCGCGCCCGGGGCACGGTCGTGTCCGTTGGGGCCGTCGCTCTGGTGCGGGCCCGACTGCAGCAGGTGTTTGGTGTTGGCGGTGAGAAACTCCATAGCAAAGTGAACGCCGGAAAGCTCCCGCCCCGCAACCGGGAGGTCACGCGGTTTGGTTGCGCCGGTGGCGATGACCACCGCATCATACTCGGTCCGCAGCCGCAGCGGGTCGATATCCCGGCCAACCCATACGCCCGGACGAAACTCGATGCCTTCTGCGGCCATGATGCCGTTGCGCCGCTGTACGAGCTCCTTGTCGAGCTTCATGTTGGGGATGCCGTACATCAGCAGGCCGCCGATACGGTCCTCACGCTCAAACACCGTGACGAGGTGCCCCGCCTGGTTGAGCTGGTCGGCGGCTGCGAGGCCGGCCGGACCGCTGCCGATTACGGCAACGCGCTTACCGGTGCGCACAGCCGGCACCCGCGGTTTCATCAGACCGCTGCTGTAGGCGCGGTCGATGATCGCGCATTCGTTGTCCTTGATCGTCACTGCCGGGGCGTTGATCGCGAGCACGCAGGCGCTCTCGCACGGCGCCGGACAGACACGGCCGGTGTACTCGGGAAAGTTGTTGGTCTTCATCAGCCGCTCGAACGCCTCGTCCCAGCGGCCGTGGTAGATCAGGTCGTTCCACTCCGGGATGAGGTTGTCGACCGGACATCCGTAGCTCGACTGGCAGAACGGCACACCGCAGTCCATACAGCGCGCGCCCTGGCGCTGCCGCTCTTCCTCATCGAGCTCGATGTGAAACTCATCGAAATCGGCGACCCGCTCGCTCGCTGCGCGGTCGATCACTGTCCGTCGCTCGTACTCCATAAAGCCGGTAGGTTTACCCATGAACGACCTCCTTGCCGGTTCGACGCTTGTCGGATTCGCGTTGCAGATTCAGCATGCGCCTGAACTCCGGAGAGATCACCTTGACGAATCGCCGCCGCTCACTGTTCCAGTTTTCGAGGACGTACTGCGCCACCGGAGAACCGGTATAGAACACGTGTTCGCGCAACAGACCACGAACCGTGGCGGCATCATGCCGGTCAAGCCGGTCGGGCTCCACGAGCTCGCGATTGATGCGCGTGAGGAACTCTCCGTCGCGATTCCAGACATACGCGATTCCCCCGCTCATGCCGGCGGCGAAGTTTCTGCCGGTGGGGCCTAAGATCACTGCACGCCCGCCGGTCATGTACTCACAGCCATGGTCGCCGACGCCCTCCACCACGACCTGCGCGCCGGAGTTCCGCACGCAGAACCGCTCGGCGGCCACTCCGCGAAAAAACGCCTTCCCCATGAGCGCGCCGTACAGCGCAACATTGCCGATGATGATGTTCTCTTCGGCACGGAAAGGGGCATCGTGCGGCGGGTAGACCACGATCCGTCCTCCGGAGAGTCCCTTGGCGACGTAGTCGTTGGCGTCGCCTTCGAGCTCAAACGACACACCGTGCGTCAGCCAAGCTCCGAAGCTCTGCCCTGCCGACCCGCTGAACTTAATCTGCACGCAGTCGGCAGGCAGCCCGGCCGGCCCGTGCTGTTTGGTTATCGTATGGCTGAGCATCGTTCCGGTCGCCCTGTCGGTATTCGCGATCGGGAGCTCCAGGCGTACCTGTCGGCGCCCCTCAAGGGCCGGCGCGCAGCGTTCGATCAACCGGCGGTCGAGGACCGTATCGATGCCGTGCTCCTGCGGAATGCAGCAGATGACGCTGCTGTGCGCGCCTTTCGGCTGCGGCTTGACCAGCAGCGCTGAGAGGTCCACCGCCCGGCTTTTCCAGTTGCGCACGCTGTGGTCTTCCATCAGATACTCCACCTTCCCCACCATTTCGTCGACGGTGCGGAAACCGAGCTCCGCCATGATGCCGCGCAGGTCCTCGGCCACGAAGCGGAAGTAGCGAATCACCTCTTCAGGGCGACCGGTGAACTTGCGCCGCAGCGTCTCGTCCTGCGTAGCCACGCCGACCGGACAGGTGTTCTTCTCACACTTGCGCATCATGATGCAGCCGAGCGCGATCAGCGCCGAGGTGGCAAAGCCGAACTCTTCGGCGCCGAGCAGAGCCGCGATCGCGACGTCGC
>PUPD01000010.1 GCA_003552985.1 Spirochaetaceae bacterium | reverse complement strand
GCTTTCGGCTCGTTTGACATCCTCCCAGGTAACGGTATCCTGTCGCTGCCCTTTTAGTATCCGTGCCATCCGCACCCTCGTAATCTGTTTGCCGTCAGCGTTCGGCGCCTAGCGCGCAGGGGGTGGCAACTCAGTCACGGCCGTTTTCCTCAAAGGGCCGAGAGCACCGCTTCCGCTGTTGCGTCAACGAGAGGAGGCTCAGCGCCGAGCTCCACTCGGTCTTTCAACCCGTGGCCACTCAAGATAACCACAATAGTCTTTCCCTGCAGCCCGCCGTCGGCGGCTGCATTCATCGCCCCGGCAAGCCCCGCGGCACCGGTCGGCTCAACAAACAGCCCTTCGCTCTCGGCCAGGAGACGCTGCGCCTCGAGTATCCGTGCGTCGCTGACAGTGACCGCGTACCCTCGCGACGCCCGCACCGCACGCAGCGTGTGCGTCCCGTCCGCCGCGTACCCGCACAGCCCGTCGCCAATCCCTCGGGCGACAGTCTGCGGCCGCGGCACTTCGCGGACTTCCGCCGCGCCGCTTTCCCACGCGACGGCGATCGGCCGACAGCCCTCAGCCTGCACCGCGACCATCGCGGGCGCGCTTCGGCATCTGCCGATCCGCAGCAGGTCACGGTACCCGTTCGCAATGCCCACCAGCATCGGACCGGCGCCCACCGGAACGAATATCTCGTCCGGCTCGCGTCCTCCGAGGGCATGGACCGGCGCACTCAAGGCACCGGCGTCGTCGCAGGCGCAGTGGATCTCGAACGCTATCTCCTTGTTTCCCTCCACCGTATATGGATTGAGAAAAGTTGTCGACATGTTGACAAAGCCGTAGCGCTGCGCGAGCTCAAGGGCCACGGCGTAGCAGTCGCTGAAGGTGCCACACGTTCGCACCACCACCGCGCCGTAAAACAGCGTCTGTGATACCTTCTCCGGCGAGGTGTCTTCCGGCACCAATACCACAGCGCGAATCCCGGCTCGAGCAGCGTAGGCCGCGACCGAGGCGGCGGCGTTACCCGTTGAGGCCACAATAACTGTGTCGCGACCGAACTCAATCGCCTTGGTTATCCCAACCGATATCGGGCGGTCCTTGAACGACCCGGTAGGGTTTGTGAACTCGCACTTCAGCAGCAACTGTGTCGCGCCGAGCTGCTCGGCAAGTTTGGGCGCGGCGACCAACGCCGTGCGCCCCTCCCCAAGCGTTACCCGCCGGGTCGGCTCAATCGGCAGGAGCAGATTCTGCCAACGGCCCGCATCAGGTTCGCCCGCCCGGAGATAGTCATACTCCACCTCGAGAATTCCACCGCAGGCGGGACAGTTGTAAAGCTGTTGGTGCAAAAACCGAGTTTCGCATATAACGCAACGTAAGCCGGTAGCACAACTGAGACCACCGCTGTCCTCATCGTTTGCGGCACCGTTCGCCGCATCGGTACTCGACGTCCCCATACCCGACCTCCGGTAGCTCATGGTTGCAGAGCCTCACCCGGCAACTGCGGCACAGGATCGACCTACATGTCAACCGCGACTGGGCTATGATCGTAGGGCACTGCTAACGCGCCTGCTCGACTGCCGCGGCGACGGCGATTCCGGTTACGGGAAAGCTGTCGGCATCGAGGGGCGAATCTTCATCATACTGTTCCAGCGAGCCCGTCGGCTTCAGAGATCAGATCTCGAAAATGCTCTCGATCTCGACGGTGATGTCGCGCGGCAACTCGTTGGAGCCGATCGCCGAGCGTGCGTGCCGGCCGCGATCGCCAAACAGGTCGACCAGCAACTGCGAAGCGCCGTTGATCACTTCAGGCTGGCTGTTGAATCCGTCGGCGCTGTTCACCAGGCCCAGCAACTTGACTACGTTCTTGACCTCGTTCAGGTCACCGATATGCTGTTGAACCAGTGCCAGCGTATTGAGGATGCAGATGCGCGCAGCCTCTTGCCCTTCCTCAATGCTGCGTTCAGCGCCGACCTTGCCCCGGTACTTCACCACCCCGTCAAGCACCGGTGCCTGTCCCGAAACGAACAACAGGTTACCCACCTGCTTGACCGGGCTGTAGACCCCGCCGCCCGCCGGGGGAGCCGGCAGGACAAGACCTCGCTGCTCCAGTTCTGCGTAGACACTCAATTTTCTCACCTCCAGGTAACTGTAAACAGACGCACCGTGCGACTCAGCACCCCACCGAAGTTCTGTCCAGCCGTCAAATCATTACTGTACCGCTGAATAATAGCATTGGTATCAGGGCCTTGTAATCGCCCGAAAACGCGCTTATAGCTGCGGAGTCGAGTTTTGACCGACCTGACGTGATCTGCGCCTCTGGTATTGGGTGCTACAACCATTTCAAGTGCGGTGCAATCACTGTGAGGCGGGCCGGCGCGTAACTGGTATCTATAGCGCTGCACGCGGTGCGGACTTAACCTTAGATCCGCGTGAACCGGATTCGTGGGGAGCGGTTGGCAGGAGGTCGTATCGATGTACGGCAGCTGCTTACCCATGAGTTCGCTTTGCAAGAAATAGAACGCGCATTTGCCGCCGCGGGCGCAACCGAAAGCATCAAAGTGCAGCTTGGTTTCGGGGAGAGTAAACTCGGACAAGAAGCTTCTGCCCCCCTTCGCCTCGTCTGCCGCAAAGATTCTCAATTGACAACCGGTGTGACCGGGTATAAGCTTCGCTTGACATGGCTTTCACCTAAGGTGATGGCTGGTCAGTACCCGCCGATAAGGGAGGTTGTTAGATGAGGAAACTAGTTATCTTGGGGGCTGCCGTAATCGTAGTGTTGGTGGCGGCTCAGGTGTTTGCCGGGGGCGCGGCTGAGCGTGCCCAGGTAGTAAACGTGGCGTCAACGTTTCCTGGGGGGTCACCTCAGGACGAGGGACTGAATCGCTTCGCAGAGCTGGTCGCCGAGCGAAGCAATGGCCGCTTCGAAGTAATCATTCACACCGGCGGTGCGATGGGAAGCGAACGCGAAACGTACGAGCAGCTCTCGGACGGCTCGGTTGAGTTCGGTGCGGTCGGAACTAACGACATCTCGACTTTCTACCCCGCGTACGCCATCTCGGAAGTTCCCTATATATTCACCAATATAGACCAGTTCTGGGGATACTGGAATGGCCCGCTTGGGCAGGAGATCCACGATCTGCAGGAAGAGCAAGACGGTGTACGGACCGTCGGCGTCGTTCTGCGGGGAGCGCGCTACTTGACCACTAATCGCCCGATAGAGTCGGTTGAGGACGTCCGTGGTTTGTCCATCCGCCTTCCACCGGTAGAATACTGGTTTGCGGTGTGGGAACACTGGGGGGCTCTGCCCGAATCAATAGACTTTGCCGAGGTCTATCTTGCTTTGCAGACCGGCACCGTTGAAGCCCAGGAGAACCCGCCCGAGACAATCCTCAACTACAACTTTCACGAGGTTCAGGATTACCTGATTGCAACGGAGCACATCTTTTCGGCGGCACGCTTTCAGATGTCGATGCAGTGGTTTAACCGCCTGAGCGAGGAGGACCAGGAGATGTTCCTTCAGGCGATGGATGAAGCGACCGAATACGCCAACTCGTTGACGGTAGACGGTGACGAACGGTTCGTCCGACAGCTCGTCGAAGAGCATGGAATGACGCTGATCGAAGTTGACCAGGAGGAGTGGGCGGAAGCCGCACGTCCGGTGCTGGAACGACTTGCCGCAGAAGAATGGGATCCTGATCACTATGCCGGATTGATGGAGCTTCAGTAGTAAGCAGGTCGAGGGTATGAATTGTGAGGCGCTCCCCGTAGTGAGAGTGCTTGCGCCTCAAGGCCGTTCTCGGAAACTGCGCTGCAGCCTCAAGCGGCTGCGGCGCAGTTGAGTCATCAATGGCTTCGTCGGAAACCATTACCGGAGCAACTGAGTGAAGAAGGTTCTCGAGTGGATTGGCGCGATCGTTCTCGCGCTGATGTTCGCCACCGTAATGACGACCGTAGTCTTCCGCAATTTTCTCAGCCTGCCGTCACGCTGGTCGGTTGAGCTTTCCCAGTATATGTTCGTGATTATCGTTATGACCGGCGCGGCGGCGGCAATGAAGGACGAGAAGCATATCAGGATAGATACGATCCTGTTTCTGTTACCGGAGAAGGTTCAGCGCCCGGTACGTATCCTCGGCCGCTTGCTTATGGCGCCGTTTCTCTATGTGTTGGTATCCGGGAGCTTTCACAACATCCGAGCAACTTGGTATACCTACCTCCCAACGGTCCGATGGTTTCGGATCGGATGGATGTACACCATCGTGATGGTGTGCGGTGTCTTGATGTCGGTGTATCTGTTGATCAACCTCGTGAAGGACATTCTCGGGAAATATGAACCCGAGTTCAGCGTGATGGGAACTGATATAAGCGAGCTTGGAGAGGACCTGGACGAGTGATCTACATAATGACGATAGGTCTGGTACTGCTGCTTGCCTTAGGCGTACCGGTCGGTTTTTCCCTCGGCGTCGCTGCGCTTTTTGCTTACGTCGAGAGCACGGCCGGAAATATTGTTCCGTCGGTTGTCTCACGACGCCTGATTTATGGTCTTGACAACTTCCTATTGCTGGCAATTCCGCTGTTTATTCTGTCGGCGAAGATAATGAATACCGCCCAGATCACCGCCAAGATCTTCCGTTTCGCAAACTCGGTTGTCGGCTTCCTGCCCGGCGGGCTCGGACATGCCAACGTGGTGGCAAGCTTGATTTTTGCGGGGATGTCCGGTGCCGCAGTCGTCGATGCCGCCGGCCTGGGCCAGGTTGAACTAGAGGCAATGGAGGATGGCGGCTATGACAAGGAACTAGCCGTTGGTATTACCGCAGCGTCCTCCACGATAGGCCCCATCTTCCCGCCGAGTCTGCCGATGGTGGTCTTCGGCTACATGTCGGGAGTCTCGATCGGTCGCCTCTTTCTGGCAGGTGTGGTCCCGGGCGTGATGATGACCGTCATACTGATGGTGATGGTTAGCTATTACGCATACAAGAGGGACTATCCGCGATTGCCGTTCCCTTCACTGATTGGGCTATTGAAGTCGTTTCTCGACTCGCTGCTCCCACTGCTGACTCCCGTGATCCTGCTGGGCGGTATATGGACAGGGTTTTTCACGCCAACCGAAGCTGCCGGAGTGGCGGTGTTCTATGCCCTGGTTATCGGTATCGTCGTCTTGAGAGAGCTGGGCCCGAAGGAGCTCGCTAAGGTGTTTCTGGACACGGCGCGCGAAACCGCGTTGATCGGCTTCATTGTTGCAGCGGCCGGGTTTTACGGTTGGATGCTCATGCGGTCGGGTCTCACGGTTCAGGTCGCTTCAGCGTTGCTCGTGATCAGCGAGAATCCGCTGGTCCTGTTGTTGGTGATCAATATACTGCTGTTGATCGTGGGATGCTTTCTCGACCCGACCGTCGCTATCCTGATTCTGACCCCATTACTGATGCCGGCCATCACACGATTAGGTATCGATCCTGTGCATTTCGGCGTGATCATGGTGTTGAACCTGATGATCGGGTTGCTCACGCCGCCTTTCGGAATCGTGCTGTTTGTGATGGCGCAAGTATCCGGGTTGCGCTTCGGCTCCGTCGTTCGGTCGACCGCTCCGTTCCTCGCTCCGCTGCTGGCGATCTTGATCCTGATCGTCCTCGTACCTGAGCTGGTTCTGACCTTGCCCGAGTTCGTGTACGGCGTGCTTCGATAGCGTCTGCGAAACACGTGCCTGCACAGATACGACTGGACTAAGCCTATACCGCGATCGGGTATCTGCCGTGCTCACGCCCTGCTCGCAGCATGGCGCGGTAGTTCTCAGGGTCGGCAGAGTGGGGAATACTGTTGCTCGACATCAGCACGAAGCCGCCGCCGGCGGCGCCTTTGCGTATACAGTCGACAACCGCGTCCTCGACGTCCTGTTGAGTTCCTTCGGCCAGCAAATGACCACAGTCGATGTTGCCCCACAGCGAGATCTTTCTCCCATACTTCTGTTTCATCTCGCCCATGTCCATCCCTGCTATCGGGTCGAGGGACTGCACTCCGTCGGCGCCCGCGTTGACGAAGGAATCCACGATTTTCATGATATTCCCGTCGGTGTGTTTCAGCAGATATCCTCCCTCGGCATGCACGGCGTCCGCGAATCGCTTTAGTCGAGGGGTGATGAACACGTCGAACATCTCGGGCGACATAAGCGGTCCGTTATTGAACGCGTAGTCATCGGTCTCGACGATTATGTCGGCTCCGGCCCGCACGGCGTTCACCGCCAGACGTGTCTGCGCTTCCACAAGCGTATCGAATAGGTCGTGCACGAAATCCGGTTCGGTGTACATATATTCCAGCAGATTCTCCATGCCAAGCATATTCGCCGACCACAGGAACATTGCGCGCAGGGCGAATGCGATAGCTCGATCTCTTTTGTGGTTTGCCACCAGTTTGGGCAGTGTATCAAGCCGTACCGGATCGTCCGGATCGGGAACCTTGAAGGTCTTCAGAAAACTCAGCTCTGAGACCGCAGCCCTCACCGGATGAGCCACTGCTTCGGCGTTGCGAGTGTAAACGATGCCCCACTCGTCCGTGAAGCTATCTCCCTGCTCCGAGACGGTTCTGTACCACGCGCGCGCCTGCAGAACATCGAAGCCCATTTCCACATCAAAATCATATTGCTCTTTGGCGCTCGGCATGATGGCAGTGTACACCTTCTTGTCGACCACAAACTCGGTTATCGGCACCCGGTCCGGTTCTTCGAACCGGAGACTCGTCATTACGCGTTCATAGGACGTCATACTCAACTCACCCCCCGTCGTGGGTTGTTGCACCGGGTAACCGCTCGAGCAGATCCGGTTCGATCGTATCGATGTGCCGGAGATACCGACACCCGCCTAAACGTTGCCTCGCTCCGGCGCGGACCACGCCAATGGCCTCCGCAGCCATCGTATCGCGCTCGCTGTGCGGAGCGCTTCTTCATCTGCTTGTATAGCCACCGTCTACCAGGAGCAGATGGCCGGTAACGTAGCTGGACCCGGGCGACGCAAGAAACAATAGAGCGCTGCCCAGTTCTTCCGGATTACCGGGCCGCCCGACCGGGGTGTTGTGCGAGATGAATGCGCTCATCTCCGCATCGGCGAACAGCGGCTCATTCATCGGAGTGAGAAAGAACGACGGGGCAATCGCGTTGACCGTAACCCCGTGCTCGGCCCACTCAATAGCCAGTTCTTTGGTTAGCTGAGCCACACCACCTTTGCTCGCACAGTACGCCGAGCGCAGGTGCCAGGCGATCTTCGCCATATGGGAGGCAATATTAATGATGCGCCCATACCCCTGGCGCACCATGACGGAGCCCACCACTTGACAGGCGAAGAACAACCCAGTGAGGTTCACATTGATGATGCTGCTCCAGTGCTCTTCAGTCACGTCCATAGCGGGTTCACGGATATTGATTCCGGCGCTGTTCACGAGAATATCGATCCGCCCGAACTCTTCGACCGTCGAGGCCGCCATGCGCTCAAGATCCGACTTAACGGTGATATCGGCCGGTAGCGCCAGAGCACGCGTACCCAGTGCACCGATCTCCTCTGCTGTGGCTTGCGCCTGTTCCTCGTTACGGTCGGCGATCACAACCTGAGCACCGAACTCTGCCAAAAACAGCGCCGCGGTTTTTCCAAGCCCTTGAGCGCCGCCGATAATGATCGCGGTCTGACCATCGAGCCGGAAAAGCTTGCTGCGCTGCAACGCTTGCCCGTTAACCGGATCTTGGATTTGATGTGTCATGCATTCCTCCCGCCGCGAAACAGGTTACAGTATCCCCAAGGCTCACGCAACTCTTCGCAACGATGCCGAAACGCTCGGCGCTGCCGGGCCGCATTGAGAGGCCGGGCCGACCCGTCACGCTCGGAACGTTCGGGCCGTCTCCACAAGCGCTTTGAGGTTTTCAACCGGCGTGTGGGGCGCCACTTCGCATCCGGATCCGAGAATGACTCCCCCATTCAGTGGTTTCGTGGACCGAAGGCACTCCTCGGCAGTCCGCTGGACCAGCTCCGGGGTCCCCTGTAGGAGCACGCTCGTTGGGTCTAGATTGCCCATGAGAGCGGTCCGGCCGGCGGTGAGCTCCTGCGCCTCATACATCGGGACCGCTGTGTCGATCTCAAGGACATCCGCGCCGGTTTGGGCCATAAGCGGCAGAATCCGTCGGGTGTCGCCGCAGATATGAAGCACGGTCACCGCCCCCTTTTTGTGCGCAATCGGAGCGATGCTCTCGAATACCCGGCTCTCGAACGGAAAGACGTACTTCTCATAGATGGCGGGCGATATCATATCGAGCGAAGCGAGCGAGTCGCCGCACTGCGCCACGTCCGATCCCGCCTCAAGAACCGCCCGCAGGAACGCGATAAGCCCCTCAGTAGCGATGCCCATAAGCCGCAGGAGTTTTTCCTGCGACGCGATGTCTTCGTCCGCTTCCGCCTGGGCGATATCCATGAGAAACTGCTGGGTCCCGCCTGCAAGATAGCTCGCCAGGGAGAACGGGCCCGTCCCCGGCCCCCGCACCGCCACCTCGTTTCCGAAATGCGATCGAAGCGCGTGAACCGCGTCAAGATACACCGGCATGCGTCCGTCGCGGTACGGGTCCGGCACCTTGAGATTTTCAATGTCATCCAGACCCGGCACGGCGGGCGCTACCAGATGCGGAGTAGCGTCAAACGGCTGCTCTATCACACAGCCGTAACCTTCGGCGATGTAGTACTGGTCCGACTGGGCCACCACCACATCGTGGCCTACGAGCTCCCAACTGCGGATCTGGGCCGCCGCCATCCTGCCCGCGTCGGTGTTATACTGCGATATCGGCACTCCGGCAACGGTAGCTCCGAAATTGCCGGCGTAGGGCGCGGCGGGAACGACATCGGGTGCCTCCCTCTTCGCGGCGGCCAGAAACCGTTCTCTCGATGTCATGGCAGCCTCCCGGTATTAGCCTGCGTAGAGCGGCTACGGTGGGCAGCAACTAGCTCCGTGTTGCGGTCGGAACTCATGGCGGAGAATCAAGCCGGCCGATCTTCCGTAGCAGCCTCATAGAACGCGAGCACGTTTTCCAGAGGCGTGTCGGGCTGAATGTGGTGTGACGGCGACATAATATACCCCCCGTCCTTACCCACGATCTCCGATAGACTACGGATCTCGGTTCGGATTTGCTCTGTAGTGGCGTTCTGAAGCCAGCCCTGTACATCCACGCCGCCGTGCAACACCAGTTGGCTGAGGAAACTCTTCTTGAGCTCATAGGGGTTCATACCGTCCGCTTGCGGTTGAATCGTTTGCAGCGCGTCCATACCCAGCTCCACAAAGCGCGGTATCAACCGTCTACTAGAACCGCAGCAGTGATGCGTCACCTTCGCTCCATAGCTGTGGACCATATCGAAGAACTCCTTCTTCCGCGGAGCGAACAACGAGTCAAACGACTGCGGCGAAATAAGCAGACCGCGCTGCGAGCCGAAATCATCACCACAGAGAACTGCATCTATCTTCCCGCCGCCGGCACGCAAAGTTCTCTCAACGTATTCCATGTAGAACCGGTGCCGTTTCTCGACAATGTGAAGGTACACCGGATCTTCCAACGCGATGTCCAGCAGTACTTGCTCAACACCACGCCCGAACGCCACCCCATTGATGAAATCCTGCACCGAGAACCCCCCGGTGAAGACCGCTTTGTCCGGGTAGCGATCACATTGAGCGGAAATCGAGTCATACTCGAACCAGTCGGGGTCGGGCCAGGAGAACTGCCGGGCCTCTTCGATCGTCGTCCAGTCGGCGTACGGAAAGTTCACCGGCTCCATATAATCGCCGTACTCGTTAGGCATCGGTTTCTTGATGATGCCCCAGATATTCATCTTCGAGCCGTCTTCGTAGCGCGGCAGCGCAGGCCCCTTGTAGACCGGCTCTACGAAACGAATATCGGTACCGAGGGCGTCCCGAACCTCATGCGAGGTTTGCACGCCGAAGTGCTTGCATAACGCCTGCTCGATTTCCGGCGTCGCAAAGTAATCCAGCGGGGTAAAATCGGGCTGGGAGAATGCGAATGCCGCCTTTACACGTTCCTTCGATGTCATACCCGCCTTCACCACGAGGCGCTTACCCCGCCCGTTTCTCCCGGCAGAGGGCCGCCGCGGCATCGGCCGCGCTGGAGGCGTCGGGCGCGTAGAGGTCCGCTCCCACGCTCTTGCAGAAACTCTCGGTCACCGGAGCGCCGCCCACCATGATGCGGAAGCGATCGCGCTGGCCTTCGCCCGCCACCGTCTCGATTACGTTCTTCATCTCGGTCATCGTGGTGGTGAGAAGCGCCGAGCACGCTATGATATCCGCGTTTCGCTCAAGCGCGGCTTCAAGGAACTTCTCAGGCGGCACGTCCACGCCGAGGTCAATGACTTCAAGCCCCTTTCCTTCCATCATCATCCGCACCAGGTTCTTGCCGATGTCGTGGAGGTCTCCTTTCACCGTACCCAGGATAACTGTTCCGGATGCCTCAACGCCCGCGTCGGCAAGATGCGGCTTCAAAATCTCGCTTCCGGCGTTCATGGCGCGCGCGGCGATCAGAACCTCGGGCACATAGACCTCGTTGTTCTTAAACTTCTCACCGATCACGCCCATGCCGTGCAAAAGCCCTTCCTCAAGAATGACTCGTGGATCAGTCCCTTCATCGATCGCGTTCTGAACCAGATTCTTCACCTCAGCAGCCTTCCCGCGCTGAAGCATCTCCGATATCTCCGTCAACAGGCTCATCCAGTACTCTCCTTCGCCCCGAGCGGTCGCATTCCGTGCGCCGCAGGGCATGATCCGCAATCGTGGTTGATACAGTTTGGATTATAACGTGAGTCGGGGGCCACGTATCGGAAAATCTTGCGGTTTCTTGTAGATTCTTGCGGCTATGCTGCGATCGCGTCCGCTCATAGCCCATACTCCTCGAGCAGCACTTTGCCTGAGTCAATCCGGCCCTGCATCATCTCGACAAACAAATCCTCGTTGTGCGGGATCTGAGCAAGCTGCTCGCGGATCATCGTCACCCAAGCCTCCTCGCGCGGATCCATACGCAGCCGCTGGTCATGCACCGCTTCCTCTATGATCTCAAGTGCCGTTCCAACCGCGGCTAACGTCGCGGTGAGATGATCACCCGCTGCAACGACCGCCCGCGCGATCCGGATCACGCTGTCCGGCGCCAGAATCAGTGCTTGCGGATCATGCGGGATATCCGAGCCGACGAGCATGTCGCGGAGTAGCAGGGACTGTCGCGTACGGATCGACTCGTTCAGGAGCCGCACGTCGTATGCCAGTTGCTCGAGCGACACGACCGGTGCGGGGCCGCCCAATAGATGCACCGCCTGCACCGACTCGTTGCTCCACAGATCACATGCCGCCATCGACACGTTGCCCACCGGGCTTGCGTGAGCGCACGCGGCGGTCTTTCCTTCCATCGATATGGGAACTCCCGCTATAGCCTTGAGGAATACGCCTTCGTAGCCGCAGTCCTTGTCCGGGCCGCGCGCCCCCCGCTCGTACGCGACGAGGCTCCGGGGGATGGACGCCGCCCGGTCTACGGCCGCGAATACGCGAGGAATGTACTGTTTCTCGGCGAGCACCATGGCGGTATTCGCAAAGCCGCACGCTGTATCGCCTCCCGCTATCACGCCCCTGTCGTTCGCGATTTTCGTGATGTGGTCCCACAGGAACCGCATGTCCCGTACGCCGAGCACACCAAGCGCGAAAACCACCCCTTGTATATCGCAGTTCACCAGCGCCTCGTCGTGGAGCTCCTTGCCGCCCGTGCTCTCGATGGACAAAAACGTGGCTCCCGCCTTTGCCCCTTCGTCGAACAGTCGCAGCATGTTCTCCAGGTACGGGCTGTTGCGCATGCGCGGCGGCCGCTCGTAATCGCGGGTGTCGTTAGGTGTCAACCGCACCTCGGCCTTCATCCCGTACCTCGCGCTGAGTCGCTCGCACGCTTCCACGAGAACTTCCGTGAGCTCGATCCCATACGCCGGTTCAAGCGTCATCTCGAGCAATGTTTCGAACTCGACTACGATTCCCTCCACGTGAAGCGCCGCGGCTCGGGTAAGCACATCGTCTACGGTGTTCCGGTATATCTCCTTGATTTCCGGATAGGTGCGGGCATTAACCTCCATGGTCGGAAGCGTGAAGTTGAGCTCCGGGTAGACCTGCCCTCCGCCCACGGTGAGCCCCCTACCGCTCGTAACCGGCCTAGGTGCCGTTCCAAAAATCAACCCCGTAGAATCATCAATTGCAAGCTCGGTGAAGCGCATGGTTCGGTCCCCTTCCGATCATTCTGAATAGCCCGAGGACGTCCGGCATCACAACGGACGATCCTCGATCGCCTGAGTGTGCTCGGGAACGACGGCTGAGGTATATAAGCATCTTGATATTTCTGGAACGCTCTTGGCGAAATCGACCCAGGGCGCCATCATCTCCGCGCACGATACGCGGCGGGAGTCGTTCCGGTATCCCGACGGAACGCCTGCGTAAGATGGCTCTGATCGGCGAACCCGCACGCCTCCGCTATCTCGGCAATCGGCAAATCTGTGCCGGTCAGGAGCTCTTCGGCGCGCTGGACTCGTATGCGCCGGACATACCGGGAGAACGTCTCTCCCATCTCCTGCGAGAATACCCGACTGAGATACGAGGGTGAAACTCCGGCGAGCGCAGCGGCTATGCTCAGGCTGACCCGGCCCCGATAGGAGTCTGCTACGTAGTCCACCGCCCTCCGCAAAATAGTCGTATGGACCGCGTTCGCCGGCAGGCGAAGGACCGAGCTCGAGAAGCTCCGTACGATTCGCGCCATCCAGGGGGCGATCTCGTTGACCTCTCCAAGTCCCTCGAGCTCGTCTAGCGCATCGTAGTTGAGTCCGAACACCCGGTTGGGATCCGCCCCCCGGCTGATTAGGATGCGCGAGAGGAGAATCACGATCTCACGAGCGCGCATCCGCACGCGCTCGAGATCCGCCCCGAACGAGAAGAACACGTGCCCCAGAAGCTCATTGAGCAACGCCTGGGCGCGTGCCGTCTCCCCGGCGGCGATTGCATTGAATAATGCCTGTTCCGTCCGCAACGGATAGCTCGGCACAGCGGCCTCCATGCCGTGCTCGAGCCGATACTGTTTCAGTTCCTGGATGTACTCGTTAATCCGCGACTCTCGCGCGAAGCGCTCATCGCGACTCTCTTCCTTGCCGAGTGTTTCCAGGCTGCACGCGGTACGATACAACTGTTCCGCGAGCGCGTGCACCCGAGCTGAGTGCACCTGGGGGATCGAGTCGTAGATGCGCCGCAGCCGCTCTCCTTCTTCCCGCGCGGAGAGTTCCGATCGCCGGCGAAGAAGACTCATCACATCCTGCTGAAAGCTGCTGTCGCCTTCCTCGAGCCGCATCGGACCACACACCAGCGCGGCGGCCACGCTCGCCCCGTCCATCACCGGAGCCACGCAGTGGATAAGATTGCTGCGACAGAGAAACACCTGCCGCCCGCCTGAGAACGCCGCCTGCCGTGCGCGCTCGGCGTGCTCGGCTGCCGGGCGGTCATCCGCCCCGTCCCCGGATACATCGCGGCAGATCCGGCAGGGATACTCGCTCGCGGATATCGGATAGAGCACACGCCCCTCCGGATCGATGAGCGCACAACAGATTCCCGTGGCAGACTCGAACTCGCGGGCTGCGTCGATTGCGGCGTGACGTCTGCGTTCGGTGCCGGAGGAGTCCGCACCGGAATCGGTCCCGTGGAATGTCATCTCGATAACACGCGGAGCATAATTCTTATAGCGAGTTCACGTCAATAACAGCTATACTGCGGCTTATGCGGTACAAGGTAATCGGATGCAGCGTTTTCTGCCGGGAGATTTCGCTCCTGGCCGCGTACTCCGACGCGGTGTTGGACGTTACCTGGATTCGGCAGGGGCTGCACAGCTATCCCGAGATCTTGCGGGATGAGATACAGCGCGAAATTGACCAATCTGAAAGCCCGCCGCAGGCGCCGCTCGATCTGACACTCCCGCCGGAGGACTACAGCGCGGTCATTCTGGGATTCGGACTCTGTTCCGGTGCGGTGTGCGGCCTGCGCACTCGTCGCCTTCCGCTGGTAATTCCCCGGAGCCATGACTGCATTGGGATTCTGCTTGGCTCGCGCGAGCGATACATGAAAGAGTTTGCCGCCGCTCCGGGAACGTATTGGCTCAGTCCCGGGTGGATCGAGCAGTCGACCTTTCCCTGTGGCGAACAGTGCAGACTCATCAGGGAGCGGCTGGCGGCACGCTACGGTGAGGAGAACGCCGAATACCTCATGGAAGTCAAGGTGGAAAGCCTCAGACCGTATACCCGCACCGCGCTCATCCGGTGGCCGGAGCTGGACCGTCCCCGATATCAGGCGAGGCTCTCTGAGATCGCGCGTGATTTCGGGTGGCAGCCGGCGTGTATCGACGGAAACGCCGAGCTCCTGCAGCGCATCCTTGAGGGTGAATGGAACGATGACGATGCGGTGATCTGCCCGCCCGGGCAGACCGTTGAAATGAGCGAGGACGAGCGGATCATGCGTACTGTCTCCTTCGGCGACTGCACGGAGGAGTCCCGTGATTGAGGTTAAACAAGGACGGCACAGCAGCCGACTGTCCGCTCCACGTCCGGACGAGTATGGCTCCCCTACCGTGCTTTCGCTCCTGGCCTCGGATCACCGCTTCTCGGTACCGGCACCCTGCGGCGGCATGGCGCGCTGCGGCAAGTGTGCGGTGGTAATCCCGGAAAACCCGCCTTCCCCCTCGGAAGCCGATCAGCGGTTTCTCAGCCGCGCGCGCATCGAGCACGGCTATCGGCTTGCCTGCACATGTCCGGTCGACGGCATAACGAAGGTTGTCGTACCGGAGCACTCCAGGCGCGCCTTCGTGAAGGGCGAAGCGCCGGTGTTCGATTCGCCGGCTGCCGTATGGAGCGTGGCTGCCGCCGAGGGCCGGTACGCGGCTGCACTCGACGTGGGAACCACTACGGTGGCAGCTTATCTGTTGGATACAGAAACAGGAGCGGTACCGGCGGTGCTTGCGGAAATGAACCGCCAAGCAGTATACGGCGCCGACGTCCTCAGCAGAATCGCGTATTGCGACGGCAACGGTGCGCGGCTGGCACAGATGACCGGCACAATCCGGTCACAGCTTTCGGACATGATCGGCGACCTCCGAAGCGTGTTCGGACCGCCCGGAACGGTCGTGGTTGCCGGAAATACGGTTATGCTCCACCTCGTGGCAGGCGTAAGCCCGGCCGGTATCGGCCGCGCTCCGTTCACCCCGGTGTTCACCGAGACGCGCAGGCTTTGCTCGGATACGTTTCACGAATCGACCACCGGAACCGTCGTTCTCCTTCCTTCCATTTCCGGCTATGTTGGCGCCGATACCGTTTGCGGCGCTGTAGCCGCCGGAATGGATCGGGACGATCGCTCTACTCTTCTGCTTGATGTCGGAACCAACGGAGAACTTGCCCTGCGCCATAGGGGGCGGTTCCTCGTCTGCTCCACCGCGGCCGGTCCGGCCTTCGAAGGGGCGGCCATTAGCGCGGGCGTGGGAGGCATACCGGGCGCAATCTCCGGCTTGACGCGTGAAGGACCGCGGCTTGTGTTTGAGACTGTAGGCGGTGAGCCGGCCATCGGGATCTGCGGCTCGGGGTTGCTGGATTTCGTGGCACTGGCGCTTTCCGACGGAGTCATCGATGAGACCGGCCGGATGGCACGCACGGAAGAGGAGATCGATTCGACCGATGACGAAGTCCGCGCTGCCTGGAGCGGTCGGCTCGGTGAGCGCGACGGCGCTCCGGCATGTCGGCTCGCCGGCGATCTACGGTTCACCCAAAAGGACGTACGAGAGGTGCAGTCGGCCAAGGCGGCCATCGCGGCAGGGGTCGACGCCCTGTGTGATCTCGCCGGACTCGCGCCCGGGGAGATCGAGCGGGTAGTTCTCACCGGCGGCTTTGGCGATCACCTGCGGCTTGAGAGCGCGCTCCGCATCGGTCTTCTGCCGCCGCTGCCGAGTGAGCGGTTCGATCTCCTGCGCGATGCGGCAGGCTTGGGAGCGCTCCTGGCGCTTCGGCAGAATGGAGCGCTCGAGCGTATGGAAGAGCTTGCGGCGCAGGCGCTGCACCTGGAGCTGAGCGGACACGCTCTGTTTCGCGACCGTTACGTGGAGCACATGACCTTCCCCGCGGGAGCGTGACCTGTGGCGCGGCACGCGAAACGAAGCGGGCTCGGGCTCGCGCTCAGAGGCTTCGTATCAGAGACTTCATAGAGGAGATGTTGTAATGGCCAGAAACGCTATCAGCGAGACCGTACAGGCCGGCCGTATTCTTGCGTCCGACGGGGCGTGGGGAACCCTGCTTCAGGCTGCCGGGCTGGGCTCCGCAGAGTGCCCGGAGCTCTGGAACCTGGACCGGCCGGAGGAAGTCCGGCGAGTTGC